>CBJMMB010000124.1:0-9178 GCA_966430775.1 uncultured Dyella sp.
CACCGGTATTGGCCAAGGCGCCGCCACCGGAGGATTTCGCGCCCGCACCCGCCGCACCGCTGAGCGAACCGGCGTTGCCGCTGCTCGCGCCCGATCCGCCAGCGTGGCCGCTGTGCGCATAGGCATCGCCGCCATAACCGCCATCGCCGCCTCTGCCACCGCGTCCGCCGTTGGCGCTACCGCCATTGATGGCAACGTTGCCGATACCCGATACGGAAACATTGGACACGGAGCCGTCCAACGTGGTGTTGGCGACCGCGGTGCTGGTGTTGAACGCGTCGTTGACCGAAGAAACGGCCGTACCGCCGTTGTTGGCCGCCGCCGTACCCAGACCGTCGCTATAGACATCGCCACTGTTGTTGCGATCGTTACCGTTGGCGGTGACGGCGTTGCTGTAGTGGTTGTGCTGATTGGAATTGTTGTTGTAGGAGTTGTCGTTGTCTTGAGCCATGGCCGGGAGTGCAAGTCCCAAGCCGAGCGTCAATGCCGTAAAAAGAAGAGTCTTGCGCATAAGAGTTCCTCCCGGAACGGATGCGGTTACCCCCTGCTTTCGCTGCTTCGCAGCGCTTAGGTATGGCAAACCACATGCCAAGCCAGGAACGCGCAAGCTGCACGCTCCTCTCTCATAAAAATCAAGGTGTTGCGAACGTCATGTCACGGCAGCGCGAGGGCCGTTTCGTTGGGAATGTGCGACAGGGATGCAACAGTGCGCATACCGCGCTGCGCGTGTTGGTGCACAGCGTTTCGATATCTGGCGGAAAAACAGGGCGTTACTGCGTCAGTACGGATGGGCGGGAGGTGTATCGCGCATGATACAGATCGTGTCTTCCCGCAAGACAAACATCCGTCGCCACTCCGAGCACCACAAATTCGTCGCCCCGGCGAACGCCGGGGCCCAGTGTCTTTGGCGCTTTAAGTCGCTGGGTCCCGGCTTTCGCCGGGACGACGAGCTATCGAAAGGTCAACGCTTCTCAATCGGCGTATAGCTACGATCTTCCGGCCCCGTGTAATTCGCGCTGGGACGAATGATCTTCCCATCCTGACGCTGCTCGATCACATGCGCGCTCCAGCCGGAGGTGCGCGAGATCACGAACAGCGGCGTGAACATCGCCGTGGGCACGCCCATCATGTGATACGCGCTGGCCGAGTACCAGTCGAGGTTGGGGAACATCTTCTTCTGTTCCCACATCAGCTTCTCGATGCGCTCGGACACGTCGAACAAGGTGGGATTGCCGCCTTCGGTGCAAAGTTTGCGCGAAATTTCCTTGATGATTTCGTTGCGCGGATCGGACACGGTGTAGACCGGATGGCCGAAGCCGATGATGATTTCCTTGCGCTCCACGCGCGAGCGGATGTCAGCCTCGGCGTCGACGGCATTGCGGTACCTGGCAATGATGTCCATGGCCACTTCATTGGCGCC
Organism: uncultured Dyella sp.; assembly: GCA_966430775.1. GTDB lineage: Bacteria > Pseudomonadota > Gammaproteobacteria > Xanthomonadales > Rhodanobacteraceae > Dyella_B. Next base: position 1,421 of record CBJMMB010000124.1, read on the forward strand.
GCCATGCTTGGGGCCGCGCAGCGCGCCGATCGCACCGGTGATGGCCGAATACATGTCCGAGCCGGTGCCGGCGATCACGCGCGCGGCAAAGGTGGAGGCGTTGAATTCGTGCTCGGCGTACAGCACCAGCGAGCGGTCCAGCGATTGCGCATGCAGCTCGCTCGGCTTCTTGCCATGCAAGAGATGCAGGAAATGCCCGGCGATCGTTTCGTCTTCGGTTTCCGTCTCGATGCGCTTGCCGTTGTGGCTGAAGTGGTACCAGTACAGCAGCATGGAACTGAAGCTCGCCATCAGACGATCGGCGATATCGCGCGCGCCGGTGATGTTGTGATCTTCCTTTTCCGGCAGCACCGTGCCCAGCACCGAGCAGCCGGTGCGCATCACGTCCATCGGATGGGTGGCGGCCGGCAACAGTTCCAGCGCGCTCTTCACCGGCGCCGGCAAGCCGCGCAGACGCTTGAGCTTTGCCTTGTACGCATTCAATTCGGCCCAGTTCGGCAACACGCCATGCACCAGCAGGTAGGCCACTTCTTCGAAGCAGCCTTTGGCGGCCAGGTCGTGGATGTCGTAACCGCGGTAATGCAGATCGTTGCCGCTGCGGCCGACCGTGCACAGTGCGGTATTGCCCGCCGCCACGCCCGACAGGGCAACGGATTTCTTCGGCTTGGGGGCGGTTGCGGTTTGCTCGCTCATTGCTTGTGCTCCAGGGTGCGATCTATCGGACGTGGTCGCGTGGGGAAAGCGGCCACCGGAAACATGGATTACTTCTTGCCTGCAAAAAGCTGATCGAGCTTCTGCTCGAAATCGTGATAGCCGATGCGCTCGTACAATTCCTCGCGCGTCTGCATCATGTCGATCACGTTGCGCTGGTGACCGTCGCGGCGAATGGCCTCGTAAACCGTCTCGGCCGCCTTGTTCATGGCGCGGAACGCCGAGAGCGGATACAGCACGATGCCCACGCCCGCGCTGCGCAACTCGTCCACACTGAACAGCGGCGTCTTGCCGAACTCGGTGATGTTGGCGAGCACCGGCACTTTCACCGCCTCGACGAAACGGCGATAGGTGGGAATGTCGTAGGCGGCTTCGGCGAAGATGCCGTCGGCGCCTGCTTCCACGCAGGCCAGCGCGCGCTCGATCGCCGCATCCACACCTTCCACTGCGATGGCGTCGGTGCGCGCGATCAGAAAGAAGTTGGCGTCGGTCTTGGCATCCGCCGCGGCTTTCACGCGATCGGCCATTTCGCCAGCCGAGACGATCTCCTTGCCGGGACGATGACCGCAGCGCTTGGCGCCGACCTGATCCTCGATATGGCAGGCCGCCGCGCCGAACTTGATCAGGCTTTTCACCGTGCGCGCAATATTGAAGGCGCTGGGGCCGAAGCCGGTATCGATGTCCACCATCAGCGGCAGATCGCATACGTCGGTGATGCGGCGCACGTCGATGAGTACGTCATCGAGCGTGTTGATCCCTAAGTCCGGCATGCCCAGCGAACCGGCCGCCACGCCGCCGCCGGAAAGATAGATGGCGCGATAACCGGCGCGTTTGGCGAGCAATGCGTGGTTGGCGTTGATAGCGCCAATCACCTGCAAGGGCTGTTCGGCGGCGAGCGCGGCGCGGAAGCGGCTGCCGGCGGAATCGAACGAAGTCATCACGGTTCTCCGAAACGCGAAATTGTAAGCGATGTGCCCGCGCAGCCATGTCGCGGCGCAGTAGGCGCATGCCGCACATCGCGCTGGCGAGTGCGGCGGGCGCCACTCTGTCACGGTGAAATACATTGATCAATCTTGATTGAAAGGATCAATATATCGGCATGCGCACCGACTACCTCCCCGCCCAGGATGCCGCCGCCCGGCTCGGCGTAAGCCTCGCCACGCTTTACGCGTATGTCAGCCGCGGCCGCATCGATTCGCGCCCTGGGCCGGATGGGCGCAGCCGCGAATACAGCGCCAGCGATATCGAGCAATTGATCGAACGCCGGCAGGCCGGACGCGGCGCAGCGCAAGGCGCAGCGCATAGCTTGGCGTGGGGGTTGCCGGTGATGGAAACGCGCATCTCGCTCATCCGCTCGCACGGGCATTACTACCGCGGTGAATCCGCAATTGCGCTGGCGAAGGATGGTGCCACGCTGGAAGAAACGGCAAGACTGCTGTGGGATTGCGGCGAGCACGATCCGTTTATCGCCGGGTTGCCCGACCGCTGGCCAGAAGCGGTCGCGCTTCTTTTGCAGCAAGCCGATGTACCGCCTTTGGAAAGAACCGCCGCCGCATTGCCGCTGCTAGCGCTCGATGCGACGCACGCACACAGCATCGATCCACGTCACCGTCGCGCCGACGCCGCGTTGCTGTTGCGCGAAACGGCGGCCTTGCTGTGCGGCGCGCAGCCAAGTGAAGCGCCCATCCACCGCGTCATGGTGACGAGCTGGCGCAAGCAGGAAACCGGCCTGTCCGAACTGGTGCGCTGCGCTCTGGTGTTGTGCGCGGATCACGAACTCAATGCTTCGTCGTTCGCCACGCGCGTTGCCGCATCGACCGGCGCCAGTTTGCACGCCGCCGTGTGCGCAGGCTTGGCCACGCTATCGGGCCCGCATCATGGTGGCGCCGCCGCACGCGCGCATGCCTTCATCCAGGACACGCTGCGCGAACGCAAACCTATCGACCGTATACGTGAACGTCTTCGTCGCGGCGAAGCGCCGCCTGGCTTTGGGCATCCGCTCTATCCGGATGGCGATCCGCGCGGCGCCGTATTGCTGGCGGCATTGCGCGCCACGCGGCCACGTCCGGCAAAGCTATCGGCCATCGAACGCTTGATCGAAACGGTTCAGGCGCAATGCGGCCGCCAGCCCAATCTCGATCTTGCGCTCGCGGCGATCGCCTCGGCCTACGAGCTGAGCGCCGATGTCGCCCTGGCGATATTCGCCGCCGGCCGCATGGCCGGTTGGCTGGCGCACGCGTTGGAACAGCAGGAAAGCGGGAGCTTGATTCGGCCGCGCGCCAGTTACGTGGGACGCATGCCGCAGCGCGAAGGCTGAATGCATCGGATGCTCCAGGCGCTTGATCGGCGCGCATTATGTTTTCCACCACATGCTTTTGCTAAAGCGCAAAGTGCGGCCGTTTTTCACTTCTTGACTGGCCGGCTTTTATGCAATCTTCGACGCGATCACGCGGCCCACCATGAGTGAGCCTTCGTCGTATAGCGGGGAGAAAAAAATGCAGATCGCACGCATGGTGGATGTCCGGAACAGCCCTGGCACGATGCGAAGGCTGGTGTCTTGTGGACTTGGCGCGCTGCTGCTGGCGGTATCGTTGAGCGGCATGGCTCAAGATGCTCCGCTGGTGCTGCAGCGCAATGGCAGAACCATTTCGCTTGAGCCGTATGCCCCGAACATCCTGCGGGTCACCATCAGCACTGACCGAGCGGCTGCCACGGCTGCGCCCGGATACGGATTCGTGGCCAAGCCATCGGAGCAAGGCTGGTCGCATACGCACGATGCAGCAGGCGGCGAGATTTTTCGCTCCTCAAAAATGGTGGTGCACGTAGCGCCAGCGGAGCTTGCGAAGGACCAACGTCCGGAGCGCATGCCGCTGGATGCGCTCAACAACCAGCTGCGCGAAAAATGTTTCGGCGGCCCCCATCAGGGTGGCCCGCACGATGATGCATTGCGGGTCACCACGGCTGACGGCAAGACGCTGCTGCATATGCGCACGTGGACGATGACGCCGGAACGTTCGGATGCCGCGCACACGGACTACCGCATTGCCGCCATGTTCGACTCGCCGGCAAACGAGCATTACTACGGTCTTGGGCAGCAGCAGAAAGGATGGATGGATCTGCGCGATCACGAGATTCGCTGCTGGCACGATTACGGCGCGGTAGGTGGCGAGAACGTCTGCGTTCCCTTCATGGTGTCGAGCCTTGGCTATGGCCTGATCTGGGACAACCCATCCAAGACGACGATAGATCTCGGTTTCAACGGCCAGAATGTATGGACGTCGGAGGTCGGCGACCGCGTTTCGTATTTCGTCATTGCGGGCGACAACACGGACGAGATTTACGCCGGCTACCGTTTGCTGACCGGCGTGACGCAGATGCTGCCCAAGACGGTCTACGGTTATATCCAAAGCAAGGCGATCTATCCGACGCAGGCACAGGTGTTGGCGGTGGCCGACGAGTACCGCAAGAAAAACCTGCCGCTGGGCGTGATGGTGGTGGATTTTCTCAACATGACCGAGCAGGGAAACCTGGATCTGGACCCGGCACGCTGGCCCGATCCCGCCGCGATGAATCGTCAGTTGCATGCACAGGGCGTGGACACGCTGCTGAGCGTGTGGCCGCATTTCTCCAAGGGAACGCTGTTTTACGACATGCTGGCGAGCAAAGGCTGGCTGGTGCACACGCCAGACGGCAAACCCGATTCGGGATGGTACAAGGCGGTCATCGGGCCGAACATCGACACCACCAATCCGGCTGCGGCGAAATGGTTCTGGGAACAGATCCGCGATCGCTACATCAAGCCTTACGGCTTCGATTATCTGTGGCTGGATGAAACCGAACCGGATGTCGACCCGGCCAACGACGTGTTCTGGATCGGCTCCGGAAAACGCTACTACAACGCGTACCCGCTGTTCCATACCGCTGCGGTCTACGAAGGATTCCGGCGCGATTTCGGCGACAGCCGCCGGGTGATGATCCTGGCGCGCGCCGCGTACCTGGGCGCCCAGCGCAACGGCACCGTGTTCTGGTCGAGCGACATCGTATCGACCTGGGACATGCTCAAGCGCTCGATTCCTGCCGGCCTCAATTTCACGGCGACGGGATTGCCGTATTGGGATACCGATATCGCCGGATTCTTCTCGCCGGTGATCCCCGCCGATTACCACGCGGCGCACAAGCCGCTGATCGATGGATCGGACGTGCGCGGCACGATCGGCCGCTATGAGGATTACCCCGAACTCTTCGTGCGCTGGTTTGAATGGGGCGTCTTCCAGCCGGTGATGCGCGCGCATGGCGAAAGGAATCACAACGAAATATGGTCCTACGGCAAACAGGCCGAACCGATCCTGGCGAAATACCTGAAGCTTCGCTATCAGCTGCTGCCTTACACGTACTCGCTGGCCTATCGCAGCTACCAGACCGGCGCGCCGTACATGCGTGCGCTGTTCATGGATTTCCCGAACGACCCGAAGGTGGCGAATATCCCCGACGAATATATGTACGGGCCGGCATTCCTGGTAGCGCCAGTCACCGAGCAAGGCGCCACCCACCGCACCGTCTATCTGCCGGCAGGCTGTGATTGGTACAACTACTGGACCAATCAACGGCTGCATGGCGGACAGACGATCGAGGTGGATGCGCCCATCGACGTCCTGCCGTTGTTCGTAAAGGCAGGCAGCATCGTGCCGCTGGGATCGGATGATGGAAAGGCCCAGCAAACGCAGAAGATCGTTTCGGTAAAGGTGTACCCGGGAGCGAATGGCCGCTTTGATCTTTTCCAGGATGACGGGAAGACGTACGGCTACGAACGAGGCAACTACTCGATCACCAAGCTGGCATGGGATGACGCTGCTCGTCAGCTGAAGCATGAGGGCGCGTCAGCCTGGAGCGGGCCGGATGCGTCCGTTGTGAGCGTCGTCGACAGTTCGGCGAGCGCTCCATGATTCGCGATAGTTGACGGTTTTGACCGCTGCCTTTCAACCAAGGCCGAAGCTCTTTCTCAAGCTTGCATCCACGGGCGCCGCTGGCATGAAGCGGCGCAGTTTGCTCAGCAACGAAGCTTGGCCGCCCGGCGTGCGACGCATGCGCCAAGTGCCGAGCGCCGCCTCGACCACTGCATCGGCCACGCCTTCAGGTTCCGGCGCGCCTTTGACGCTCTGGACAATGGCGCGCGAGGCAAGCTCACGCTCGCGATCATAGGCGGCGATGTTCGTGCGGGCCTGCGGCGCATTGACGTCCAGGTTGGTGCGGGTGAAGGATGGCTCGACCAGGCTGACGCGCACGTCGAACTGGCGCACTTCATGGTCCAGCGTTTCGGAAAGCCCCTCCACCGCATGCTTGGAGGCCGCGTACAGACCCATGTACGGCGCCGGCAGAAAACCGAGCACCGAACTGATGTTGACGATTCTGCCGCTGCGTTGCGCGCGCATCTGCGGCAGCACCGCTTGTGCTGTGCGCAGGATGCCGAAGACATTGGCCTCGAACAGCGCGGTCGCCTCGGCGACGCTGGTTTCCTCCACTGCGCCGATCAGGCTGGTGCCCGCGTTGTTGACCAGCACGTCGATACGCCTGGCGCGTTCGATGATGTATTGCATCGCGGATTTGACGGAAGCGTCATCGCTTACGTCCATTTCGACCAGCTCTACACCTGCCAAGGGTGTTGCCTTGATAACGTTGCGCACGGTGCCGAAGACGCGGCAGCCGCGCTTGGCGAACTTTGCGGCGGTGGCGCGTCCGATGCCTGACGACACGCCGGTGACAACGACAACTTTGGAATCGGACATGATGGTTCCTTTGATAAAAGTTGATGGTGCAGAGAACAGCCTCGACTCACATGCATCCCCCTACTTCCGTCGCCCCGGCGAAAGCCGGGGTCCAGCGTCTTTGATCGAAAGTCATTGGGCCCCGGCGTTCGCCGGGGCGACGAGCGTGAAGTGGATCGCTTGATTAGAGTTAGTCAGCTCGTCAGGTGTTTATCCCGCAACGACTTCCTCCAACCTGCGCTCCGACGGCCGCACCGGTTCATGCCGCCCTTGGTGTCCATCCGCCACATTGCCCGGTCGGATCTTGAACCAGATTGCGTACATCGCCGGCAGAAACACCAGGGTCAAAATCGTTCCCGCAAAGGTGCCGCCGATCAGCGTGTAGGCGAGCGTTCCCCAGAACACCGAATGGGTCAGCGGGATAAACGCCAGGATGGCCGCCAATGCCGTCAGGATCACTGGCCGCGCACGCTGCACGGTGGCTTCGACTACCGCATGGAACGGGTCCAATCCTGCTTCTTCGTTGTGCTTGATCTGGCCGATCAAGATCAACGTGTTGCGCATCAGGATGCCCGACAGCGCAATCAAGCCGACCAGCGCATTGATGCCAAACGGCTGGCGGAACAGGATCAATGTCGGCACCACGCCGATCAAACCCAGCGGGCTGGTAAGGAACACCATTACCATCGCCGAAATGGAGCGCACCTGGAAGATAATGATCAGCAAGGTGGCGGCCAGCATGATCGGGAACAGCGGCAGCATCGCGGTGGTTGCCTTGGCCGATTCCTCGATAGAACCGGCCTGTTCGATGCGGTAGCCGCTGGGCAGCTTGGCAATGATCGGCTGCAACTGCTTGGTGATCGCCGTGGAGACGTCCGGCGGCTGCAGGTTGTCGGCGATGTCGCCGCGCACCGTGATGGTCGGCACGCGATCGCGCCGGCGCATGATCGGTTCTTCCATGCGTACGTCGACCTTGCCCACCTGCGACAGCGGGATGCGCTGCCCGTTGGCGCCGGCCAAGGTGAAGTCGCCGATCCTGGCCGGATCGAGCCGAACGTCGCCGGCCGAACGCGCAATCACTTGCACGCTGCGAATGTCCTCACGCACCGACGTCACCGGGATGCCGCTCAGCAGAAACTGCAACTGCTGCGCCACCGCGCTGGAAGTAAGCCCCACCGCCTGCAAGCGATCCTGTTGCAAGGTGAAGTGCAAGGTCGGCGTGCGCGTGCTCCAGTCGGTATTGACCGTGCGCATCATCGGGCTGGCATGCATCACCTGCTCCACT
>CBJMMB010000125.1:0-8750 GCA_966430775.1 uncultured Dyella sp.
AGCACGATCATGCCCAATGCTTGCGCGGGAAACAGCACGTTGGCGATCGGCACGCCGCTGGCCAGGCTTTTCTTGGAGCCGCAGAACACGATGGTGATTTCGTCCTCGCGCTTGAAACCGAGCGCGCGCGACGCGTAGCGCGTGATCAGCAGCGCCGCGGCAAGCAGTACCGCATTGATCACCAGCAAGCCACCCAGCACGGGCAGCGGCAACTGTTTCCACAAACCCTGCAGCACCGCCGCGCTGAAGGCGGTATACACCACCAGCAGAATCGAGCCCTGATCGGTCAACCCGATCAGCGAACGATGGCGCTGCACCCAGCCGCCGATCCAGCGCTGCGCGATCTGGCCCGCCACGAACGGCACGAGCAGTTGCAGCACGATGTCGCCCAGCGCATGCAAGGACATGCCGCCCTGCCCGTGCGCCTCCAGCACCAGCCCGGTCAGCAGCGGCGTCACCACGATGCCGAGCAGGCTGGATGCCGACGCCGCACACACCGCAGCCGGCACGTTGCCGCGCGCGATCGAGGTGAAGGCGATCGACGATTGCACGGTGGAGGGCAGCGTGCACAGAAACAAAACGCCCACGTACAGCGCCGGCGTAACCAGCGGCTGCAGCAATGGCTTCAACAGCATGCCCAGCACCGGAAACAGCACGAACGTGCTGGCCAGCACCACCAGATGCAGGCGCCAGTGCGTGATGCCCGCCACCACCGCTTCGCGCGACAGCTTGGCGCCATGCATGAAGAACAGCAGCGCGATCGCCAAATTAGTGAGCCACGCAAATACCTGCGCCGCTTCGCCACGGCATGGCAGCACGCTGGCGAGAATGACGGTGGCGATCAGGCACAGCGTGAAGTTGTCAGGCAGGAAGCGGCGCATGGACATGTGGATGCAAAGAACAGGTAGCGATAGAGGGTACAGCGTGAGAACCACAGTAGGTTGGGCTGAGGCGCAGCCGAACCCCAACGTTGCCATGCGGCAATCCGGAGTTGGGGTTCGGCTACGCCTCAGCTCAACCTACACAAAAAATTCAACTTCCGCGCGAGATGGTTGAAAGAGATCGTGCAGGACGACCCGCCATGCGCTACGAACTCTACTATTGGACCGGCATCCAGGGCCGCGGCGAATACGTGCGGCTGGCGCTCGAAGACGCCGGCGCGGATTACATCGACGTGGCACGCGAACGCGGCGACAAGGCCATCATGCCGTTCCTGCGCGGCAAGCAAGCGGGCGCATTGCCGTTCGCGCCGCCGTTCCTCAAGGCCGGACGCGTGGTGATCGCGCAGACGGCCACCATCCTCGCCTATCTCGGTCCACGCCTAGGCCTGGTTCCCGGCGGCATGTCCGCGGAAATCTACGCGCAGCAATTGCAACTGACCATTGCCGATTTTGTCGTGGAGATTCACGATACCCATCATCCGATCGCCGTCGATCTGTATTACGAACAACAACGCGCCGCCGCACGCAAACGCAGCGAGGCGTTTCGCGAGGAACGGCTGCCGAAATTCCTCGGCTATTTCGAGCAGGTGCTGGACCGCGGCAATGGCCGGCAGGCGCTTTCGCGCCACTCCTATGTCGATCTCTCGCTGTTTCAGCTCATCAGCGGGCTTGACTACGCATTTCCCAATACGATGCGTCGCATGCAGAAACGTATTCCACGCTTGCGCGCATTGGCCGAACGCGTGGCGGAACGGCCCAACATCGCCGCGTATCTCGCTTCACCGCGGCGCATTCCGTTCAACGAAGACGGTATCTTCCGCCACTATGCGGAGCTGGATCCTGCGCGCTGAAGCGCAAGCCTTCCGGATGCTGGGATGGTCATCCCAGCCTACGACGATCAAAACAACGCGATCACCAATGAGCCTGCCACGATCAGCACGCCGCCGATCAGCACCGACCAGCTTGGTTTTTCACCGAGCACCACCAAACCAAGCACGATCGCCATCGCCACGCTGAGCTTGTCGATCGGCGCCACCTTGCTTACCGGCCCCAGTTGCAGCGCACGGTAGTAACACAGCCAGGAAAGCCCGGTTGCGATCGCCGAAAGCACCAGGAACACCCAGCTGTGCCACGGCAATCCGGAAGGTTTCGCCCATTCGGAGCGCAGGCTGAGAATACCCGCGGTCACCAGCAGGATCACCACCGTACGGATGAAGGTGGCGAGATTGGAGTTGATGCCCGCCACGCCGAGCTTGCCGAACAGCGCCGTGAGCGCGGCGAAGAACGCCGAGCCCAGGGCGAACAGCAGCCAGCTTTCGCGCAGGTTCATGCGTGGACGATCACTGCCCGTTGTCTTCGGTCGACGACGCGGATGCCGGCTTGGTATCGCCCCAGTGCATGATCTGATACATCACCGGCTTCACCGGCGGCTGGCCGTTCGGATCGAGCATGTGGCCGTCCTTGTCCACGTTGTAGATCTGCTGCGGCCCGTGCTTGGGCGTGACCACCACCATGTAGACGCGGCCGTTCTGCCGGTATTCCTGGATGGTGTTCTCGCCCTGCTGCCGCACCGACACATCCGGCGGCGGCTGTCCGTTGGCGTCACGGCCCGCCGGCACACCGGCGACGTGTGGCGTCGGAATCGGCTTGCCGGGCAGATGGCTGGGTTCGAGCTCCGCCGGGCTGGATACCGGCTTGCTGCTGGTGCTTGCCGCGGCCGGCTCGCGGGCCGGATTCACGCCCGGATCGTTCATGCCCGGCGGTGGCGGCGCCGGCGCGAAATGCGGCGTGCCGGAGGAAGAAGACGACGTCTGCGCGAAGGCCGACGAGGCGGCCAATAGCGAAAGGGCGAGCAAGCTAGCTGCGTGTTTCATGATGGAGGGCACCTCGTCGTGGACGGCAAGCATACCAATCTCGGCAAGCGCAGATCGTGAATCGGAAATCTCCCCGCACGGAGGGCCGCCTCCAACTATTTACGATCCCCACTTCGCGATTCCCGATAGAATCCCGACATGCCAAAACTCACGCTTATCGACGGCTCGTCGTACCTCTACCGCGCCTTTCACGCGCTGCCGCCGCTCAGCAACGCGCACGGTGAGCCGACCGGCGCCTTGTTCGGCGTGGTGAACATGCTGCGCACCACGCTCAAGGCGAAGCCCGATTACGTCGCCTTCGTCAGCGATGCTTCCGGTCCCACCTTCCGCAACGTGCTGTACGACCAGTACAAGGCGAACCGTCCGCCGATGCCGGACGATCTGCGTGCGCAGGTCGAGCCGATGCTGCAGATCGTCGGCGCGCTGGGCTTTCCGATTCTGCGCGTCAGCGGTGTGGAGGCCGACGACGTGATCGGCACGCTCGCCACGCAAGCGCATGAACACGGCATCGAGGTGCTGATTTCCACTGGCGACAAGGATCTCGCGCAACTGGTGCGCCCCGGCATCACGCTGATCAACACCATGACCAACACCACCATGGACGACGCCGCGGTGGTGGAAAAATTCGGCGTGAAGCCTGAGCAGATCATCGACTTCCTCAGCCTCACCGGCGACACCGTCGACAATGTTCCCGGCGTCACCAAATGCGGTCCCAAGACGGCAGCGAAATGGCTGGCCGAATACGGTTCGCTCGATGGCGTGATCGCCAACGCGGACAAGGTCGGCGGCAAGATCGGCGAATACCTGCGCGAGGCGCTGCCTGCCCTTCCGCTGTCGCGCCAGCTGGTGACGATCAAGACCGACGTGCCGCTGGATTTCACCGTGCAGCAACTGGCCTTGCGCGAGCCCGCCGTGGATGCCTTGCGCGAGCTGTATACGCGTTATGAATTCAAGGCCGCGCTGAAAGAACTCGATAGCGCCACGACCGAAGTCGTCACCACGCCTTCGCCTGCGGTGGTGACCGAAACGGCCGCCGCTCCTGCGGCACCAGCGGAGCAACTCGCCGTACAGGGCCAGTACGAACTCGTCACCACCCAGGCGCAGTTCGACGCCTGGCTCGCGCGCCTGCACGACGCACCGCTGATCGCCTTCGACACCGAAACCACCAGCCTCGACCCAATGCAGGCGGACGTGGTCGGCATCAGTCTTGCCGTGCAGTCCGGCCACGCGTGCTATATCCCGCTGGGCCACGATTATCCCGGCGTGCCCGCGCAACTGCCGCGCGACCAGGTGCTCGCCGCGCTCAAGCCGATCTTTGAAGATCCCAAGCGCCCGAAAGTCGGCCAGCACGCCAAGTACGACATGAACATCCTGTCGCACTACGGCATCGTCGTGCGCGGTCTGACGCAGGACACCATGCTCGAATCCTATGTGTGGAACGCCACCGCCACGCGCCACGACATGGATTCGCTGGCCAAGAAATACCTCGGTTACGACACGGTGAAATACGAGCAAGTCGCCGGCAAGGGCGCCAAGCAGATTTCCTTCTCGCAAGTGGATCTGGACACCGCCTGCCGGTACGCCGCCGAAGACGCCGACGTCACCCTGCGCCTGCATCACGCGCTGTGGCCCCTGCTGGAAGCCGAGCCGAAACTGCGCAAGGTCTACGAAGCCATCGAAATACCGCTGGTGCCCGTGCTCGCCGGCATGGAACAGCGCGGCGTGCTGATCGACGTGAACGAATTGCGCAAGCAGAGCCAGCAGCTCGGCAAGCGCATGCATGAGTTGCAGCAGGACGCGTGGAAATCGGCCGGCCGCGAATTCAATCTCGACTCACCCAAACAATTGCAGGCGATCCTGTTCGACCAGCTCGGCCTGCCGGCGAAACTGAAGACACCCACCGGCCAGCCGTCCACCAACGAGGAAGCGCTGGAAGCGATCGCCGAGGAACACGCACTGCCGCGCCTGATTCTCGACTATCGCGGCCTGGCCAAGCTGCGCTCCACCTATACGGAAAAGCTCGCCGAAATCGTCAATCCGCGCACCGGCCGCGTGCATACCAGCTATCACCAGGGCGCGGTGGCCACCGGGCGCATTTCCTCCACCGATCCGAATCTGCAGAACATCCCCGTGCGCACCGAGGAAGGCCGGCGCATCCGCCAGGCGTTTATCGCGCCGGAAGGCTGGCGGGTGATGGCGGCGGACTATTCGCAGATCGAGCTGCGCATCATGGCGCACCTGTCCGGCGACGAAGGCCTGCTGCGCGCGTTCCAGGAAGGCGGCGACATCCACCGCGCCACCGCCGCGGAAGTGTTCGGGCTGGAACCCGATGCGGTCACCAACAACCAGCGCCGCGCCGCCAAGGCGATCAATTTCGGCCTGATGTACGGCATGAGCGCGTTCGGCCTGGCGCGCCAGCTCGGCGTCGACCGCGGCGAAGCGAGTGACTACATGGCGCGTTATTTTTCGCGCTACCCCGGCGTGCACGCCTTCATGGACGCCACGCGCGAGCGTGCGCATCGTGATGGCTATGTGGAAACGTTGTTCGGCCGGCGTCTGTATCTGGAAAATTTAAGCTCACGCAACCAGGCCCTGCGGGCCGGCGCCGAGCGCGCCGCGGTCAACGCGCCGATGCAGGGCACCGCCGCCGATATCATCAAGCGCGCGATGATCGCCGTGGCCGCCTGGCTGAAAGACCGCGACGATGCGCACATGCTGATGCAGGTGCATGACGAACTGGTGTTCGAAGTGCGCGCCGATGCCGTCGATACCGTGCGCGACGCGATCCGCCAGCACATGTCCGGCGCCGCCGAGCTGCACGTGCCGCTGGTGGTGGATGTCGGTGTCGGCAAGAACTGGGACGAGGCGCATTGATCAGGCGCGCGTCCTCTTGCCAACGAGGCGCGAGATCGTACGGATGAATCGCCGCCAACCAGCTCCGCCGTCATGCATCGGCGAGTGAACTTTTTCGCCTCGGCGCCGCTCTAACTCTTCGGATGCACGCAACGGCATCCCCCGGCGCCCACCTCCCTGGGTCGCCACCCGGAATCGGACCTCTCCCCTGGGTCTCCGATTCCACCCCGGCCCCGCGGACTTCCCCCTAAAGTTCGCGGGGCCTTTTCTTATCCGATTTCAGCTTTTCTTGCCCTGCGTCAGGACAGACGGCGGTGCAACCGTTAGGATGCCGTTACGGGACGGCCGCCGCCCGCCGGCTGCCCGAGCCATGAGCCGAGCCGCAGTGCAGATCAAGGGGAAACCCACCTCCTTCGACATCGCCCACCTGACCGGGGTCTCGCAATCCACGGTCTCGCGCGCCTTGCGTGGCAGTCCGCTGGTGAGCGAGGAGACGCGACAGCGCATCAAGGCCGCGGCCGACCAGCTCAACTACAAGGTGGACAAGAACGCCTCCAACCTGCGTTCGCAGCACTCCGGCACCCTGGCGCTGCTGCTGTTCGAAGATCCCACCGCGGACGACTCACACATCAATCCGTTCTTCCTGTCGATGCTGGGCTCGATCACCCGCGCCTGCGCGCTGCGCGGCTATGACCTGTTGATCTCGTTCCAGCAGCTGTCCGACGACTGGCACGCGGACTACGCCGACACCAAGAAGGCCGACGGCATCATTCTCCTGGGCTACGGCGACTACCTGGCCTATCGCGACAAGCTGCTGAAGCTGACCGCCCAGGGCACGCGCTCGGTGCGCTGGGGCGCAGTGCTACCGGACCAGCCGGACGTCTCCATCGGCTGCGACAACTTCCAGGGCGGACAGGCCGTGGCCGCCCACCTGCTGGCGCAGGGTTGCCGGCGCATCGCCTTTCTCGGCGACGCTTCCAGCCACTATCCGGAATTCTTCGACCGCTACCGCGGCTACGTCGCGGCGCTCGAGGAAGCCGGCGTCGAGGCCGACCCCGCCCTGCAAGTGGACGCTGCCGAAAGCACCGAGCAGGCCGGCTACGATGCGGCCCAGGCGCTACTGCAACGCAAGACCAGGTTCGACGCCGTGTTCGCCGCCAGCGACCTGATCGCCATCGGCGCCATGCGCGCCCTGGCCGACCGCAACATCAAGGTGCCCGAACAGGTCGCAGTGGCCGGTTTCGACGACATCCCGATGGCCCGCTTCCTCAACCCGCCGCTGACCACCGTGCTGCAGGACACCAAGCTGGCCGGCGAGACGCTGGTCGACAACCTGTTGCGCCTGATCCGCCGCGAGCCGGTGGAGACCCGGTTGCTGCCGGTGAAGCTGGTGGTGCGCCGGTCCAGCCAATACAAGGCCTGAGGGCGCTTCGCCCAACGCCCGCTACGGGATCGGCGTCGCTTGTCGATTTCCCCTTTGCTGCTTCGTCTTCTTTTCGAAAGCCCCGACACATCGGGCGCTCGCCATCAGACGGAGGAAGCACACCATGTACGTCCAGCCCTACCTGTTCTTCAACGGCCGCTGCGAAGAAGCCATCCACTACTACGAGAAGCACCTGGGCGCCAAGGTCAACGCCAAGATGCGCTACAAGGAAGCGCCGTCCAGCGACGGCCCCGGCGCCGACGCCAATGGCGAGCACATCATGTACAGCAACCTCACCATCGGCGACACCGTGGTGATGGCGTCCGATGACTGCGTCAACAAGGACACCACCTTCCAGGGCTTTTCGCTGTCGCTCACCGTCGGCAACCACGCCGAAGCCGATCGCGCGTTCAACGCATTGGCCGATGGCGGCCAGGTGCAGATGCCGCTCAGCCAGACCTTCTTCTCGCCCTACTTCGGCATGGTCGCCGATCGCTTCGGCATCCGCTGGATGATCATGGTCCCGCCCGAGGCCTGAGGAGAGCCGCCATGCGTTTCATGATGCTGATGTTGCCTGCCGACCAGTGCAATGCCGCGCCCGATGCGCTGCCCAGCGCCGAAGGCGTCGAGCAGATGATGCGGTTCAACAAATCGCTGCAGGAAGCCGGCGTGTTGCTGGCGCTGGATGGCCTTTACCCGCCCTCGACCGGCGCACGCGTACGCGTCGTCGACGGCAAGGTGAAGGTCACCGATGGCCCTTTTGCCGAAGCCAAGGAAGTGGTGGGCGGCTACTGGATCATCGATGTGGGCTCGCGTGATGAAGCCATCGCCTGGGCTACGCGCTGCCCGATCGGGCCTGGCAATACGATCGAAGTGCGCCAGGTGTTCGAGATGAGCGAATTTCCGCCCGAGCTGCGCAAGGCCACCGAAGGCTTCGAGGACCCGCGCCACTCGGCGGCATGACGTATGGCCGGGTTGCGCGAAATCGCCGCAAGTGCTGTGATCGGTGGCCATGACGGCCACCGACATCCATCGCACGATCGAAGCGGTTTGGCGCATCGAATCGGCGCGGCTCATCGCCGGCCTCGCGCGCATGGTGCGCGACGTGGGGCTGGCCGAGGACCTGGCGCAGGATGCGCTGATGACCGCGCTGGAACGCTGGCCGGAAAGCGGCGTGCCGGACAACCCCGGCGCGTGGCTGATGACCGCTGCCAAGCATCGCGCCATCGATCAGCTGCGGCGCAAGAAACTGATCGAGCGCAAGCATGAAGCCATTGCCTACGAAACCGAAGGCGAGATGGCCGATGGCAAGTCGGAGCTGGAAACCATGCTCGACGACGATATCGGCGACGACCTGCTCAGGCTGATCTTTACCGCCTGCCACCCGGTGCTTTCCGCCGAGGCACGCGCTGCGCTCACCTTGCGCCTGCTCGGTGGCCTGACCACCGACGAGATCGCACGCGCATTCCTGGTGCCCGAACCCACCGTGTCGCAACGCATCGTGCGCGCCAAGCGCACGCTGTCGGAAAAACAGATCCCGTTCGAAGTGCCGCGCGGCGACGAACGCGACGAACGGCTCGCCTCCGTGCTCGAAGTGATCTACCTGATCTTCAACGAAGGCTACGCCGCCACCTCCGGCGATGACTGGATTCGCCCGGA
>CBJMMB010000126.1:0-8714 GCA_966430775.1 uncultured Dyella sp.
TGGGAACAAGCCAGCCAGCCGTGGATCGCCTTTCTCGACGCTGACGATACCTGGCATCCGCAAAAATTGAAGCTGCAGATGAAGGCGCTGGCGGACGATCCCGAGATCGCACTGATTGCGCACGAGATGAACGTACAGTCGCGCTCGGCGCCGGCGCCCGCCCTGCACTATCCGCTGCAGGTACGCGTGTTGGCGCGCCATCTGCTGATGCCGCGCAGTCCGCTGCCCACCGCTTCGATCGTGCTGCGCCGCGATCTTCCTTTCCGTTTCGACGAAGCACGCTGGCGCGCGGAAGATTTCATGCTGTGGGCGCAGATTCTGCTTTCCGGCTATCGCTGCGCCAAGCTCAACCAGGTGCTTGCCTCCTGGCACAAGCCGCCATTCGGCGCCGGCGGACTCAGCGGCGACCTGACCGCCATGTACGAAGCGGCCGTGGACGTACGCAAGACGCTCTATGAGCAAGGCCTGCTCCCCTGGTGGCAGTGGCAGCTTGCCGACGCCATGGGCCTGGTGCGTTACGCACGGCGGCGCGTGCTTACCTTCAAACGTCGTCATGACGGCTGGCTGCTGGCCCGACGCAGCGCCTGAGCGGAAAACCTATGCCCACATCCGCAACACCCTATCTGGAATACTCCAACACGTCGAACGTCACCACGAACGCGCGGATCGTGCTGAGCACGATGCTGATCCTCGCCGCCTGCGTGTTCGTCGACCTGGTGGTGGGCCTGCGCGGCATCGACGTGGGTTCGGACACCTATGTCTACGCGGACGTCTTCGAGCATCTGCGCGGCGGCGTGATCGAGACGCGTTTCGAACCGGGCTTTCTGCTGATCACGCGACTGATGAGCGTGGCCGGTTTCAGCGTGCACGCTTATCAATGCGTTTTGTTCGGATTGCTGTTGCTGCTGGCGATCATCGCCGCACGCCATTATTTCGCCTACCTGGGTGGCGGGCGCGGACGACTGACGTTCGTGATCGCCGGACTGGCGTTCCTGCTGCTGTCGCCGATGTTCGTGAACGCCTCGATCAACGCCGTGCGCCAGGGCCTGGCCTCGCTGCCGGTGTTCATCGCCCTGCTGGCCTTTCACCAGCGCCAGTGGCGTACGTTCTTCATCTACGGCGTGATCGCGACCAGCTTCCACTACTCGTCGCTGGTCTATCTTGCCTTTGCGCCGTTGCTGCTGATCAATCTGAAGACGCTGCGCATCATCGCCCTGCTGGCGTTCATTGCGTACTGCACCGGCCTGACCATGATCGTAGTGCGCGCGGCCGTGCCTGCGCTGTACAACGCGGTGATGGATTACAGCCTGGCATCCAAATACAAGTCGGGCGTACGCCTCGACTTTGCGGCGTTTTCGATCTTCTGGTACGCGCTGCCGTTCATGCTTTCGAGCATCGTGCGGGAGCCGTACCGAGCGCGCATCAAGGACAGCACCGTGGTGTACCTGGTCATGCTGCTGCCGTTTTTCGCCCTGGGATGGGGCAACTTCTCCAACCGTTACCTGCTCTCGGCCTATATGGCGATCTCGATGATGGTCGCCGCGATATTTTTCCATAGTCGTTTATCGGTGCTGCGCAATCCCATCCTGCTGCGGGGTGGCCTGCTGATTTCCTGCGCGGTTTTCTATTACTACGTGGTCAACCAAGTGCTTGTATGAACGCATCCGTCAACGAGTACACCCATACGTCGCTTGAACCTCCCAGGCGCATCCAGATCACCACGTCGCCCAATGCCGGCGAGGTGGACCTTTCGCCACTGGGCGACCACGGACGGGATTTCGCTTCGCTGGACCTGGTGTCGCTTGCCGATATCCTGCGCAACGCATCGGTCTATCCGCCGCACACCATTTATCGCGACGTCAAAGTGGCCGCGACGGGTTTCGATCCGGCGCAGGATCTGCACGATCAGCCGCGCTTCCACTTTCCGTTCCAATCGGAACTGGCAACCTCGCGTCCACCGGTGGACGCGGTCGACGAAGAAGCCTTGCTGCGCACCTACCATCGCCTGTTGTGCGAAGCGGTGGCGCGCAGCACCGCCAGCTCGCATTCGCCCTGGCTGCTGCAGAGCGGCGGCAAGGATTCCACCTCGATGGCGATCGCGCTGGCCGACGTGCGGCCGGATGCGACCTGCCTGACGTATCTGGGCGGCAACGAGGAAAACGAAGTGGCGTCCGCGCGCTTCGTCGCGCAACAACTGGGCTTGCGTCATGAAGCGCTGGTCTGCGATCCGTGCCGCGCGTACGACCGCTACCTGGCCGTGCTGCCGCGCATACCGCTGCTGACCGCGGACTTCGCGGCGCTGTCCTACGTGGACCTGGCCACCGAAGTGAGCCTGAGCCAGGGCGACGGCCTGATCGATGCGCTGGGTTCGGATCAATACTTCGGCGTGCCGCTGCATCGTCAGGATTACGTGCTGGCCTGGCTGGCGCGTGGCCTGCGCCTGCCGCAGCAGGTATTCCAGTCGCGTCTGGTCAAAGGCAGCTTCAAGCTGTGCTTCCTGCTGGCCACGTTGCAGATGAACCAGTTCGAGCGTTATTTCCCCGGCTCGCGCTTCAGCGATGCGGAAGTGGATGAGCTGTTCGGCTGGAACGTGTCGACCTGCTCACGCCGGCGCATGGAAACCTTCCGTCCCGATCTGGAGGCCGCGGGCTCCGTCGAGGCGGTACGCCGGCTTTCGCTGGTGATCGGCGAATCGTCGCACCTGATCAAGGGCATGAACGCCGCGCATGCGCTGTCGTTGCACCTGGCCTACCCTTACGCCGATCCGCAGTTCCGCGACTGGGTGTTCCATCACGTGCCGACCGAGCTGCTGATCAGCCGCGACGGCGTGAACAAGGTGCTGATGCGCCGCTACATCGCCAAGCGTTTCGATCACCTGCCATACGTGCAGGCAAAGGGCTGCTTCCGCTTCGATCTGCGCGGTCTGGCGCGGCGGCGCTTCGATCAGGTCTACGCCTTCGCCCAGCAGACGCAGGTATTGCTGCCGGGCGCGCCGCATTGGCTGGTCGCGCATCGCGATCGGCTGGACAACAAGTATTTCGCGTCCAAGTTCTACTTGCTCGCAATGATCCTGCCGTGGCTGCTGAGCCGCATGCACACGGCCACGACCGTTCAACACGCCGCTGCCGAGGAAAAGGTGGCGCCGTGACAAGGAAGATGTTCCCAAGGCAAGCACACGCGTCATCGAGCGAGCATCGGTTCGCCCGGACGTTGCCAGTCAGAAAGCTCCGTTCCGCGCTTTTGCGCTACCCATGGTTGAAGCGGAAAAAGCTTCACGGCCGCCTACGCAGGCATGCACCCGGTGATTTTATGACATCCGCCATGCTCCCTAAAAAAAAGCACGACGCTATTGGACGAACGCATATTCAACTCAACACATCGCCCTATCAGGATGAAGTGGATTTCTCACCGCTCGACAAGCTCGAGCGTGGCGAAGCATCGCTCGACCCGGTATCGATAGCCGACCTGTTGCGCAACACCTTCGTCTACCCGCCGCACACCATCTATCGGAATGTGAAGGTCGCCTCCTCGGGTTTCGACCCTGCCCAGGACATGCATGCCGACCCGCAGTTTCACTACCCTTTTCAGTCGGCCCTGGCCAAGTCGCGGCCGCCGCCTGAGTCCGTCGATGACGATACGCTGGTGCAGACCTATCACCGCCTGCTGTGCGAAGCGGCGGCGCATGCGACCTCCGGCATGCGTGCGCCATGGTTGTTCCAGAGCGGCGGCAAGGATTCCACCTCGATGGCGATCGCGCTCGCCGACGTGCGTCCAGACGCCACCTGCCTGACCTATCTCGGCGGCCGCGAGGAAAACGAAGTGGCCTCGGCGCGCTTCGTGGCCCGCAAGCTTGGCCTGCGTCACGAAGCATTGGTATGCGACCCGGGACGCGCCTACGACCGCTATCTGGCCATCGTGCCGCGCATGCCCTTGCTTACCGCCGACTTCGCCGCGCTCTCCTACGCGGACATGGCCACGGAAGTGCGCCAGCGGCGTGGCGACGGCATCATCGACGCGATCGGCGCGGACGAATACTTCGGCACGCCGGTGCACAGCAAGGAACGCATCCTTGCCTTGCTGGCGCGCCGCCTGCGCCTGCCGCAGGCGCTGTTCAAGCCACGCTGGGTGAGCCGCAGCTTCGAGCTCTGCTTCGTGCTGGCGACGCTGCAGATGGATCAGTTCGAGCGCTTCTTCCCGGGTTCGCGCTTCAGCGACGCCGAAGTGAACGAACTGTTCGGCTGGAACATTTCCTCCAGCTCGCACCAGCGTCTGGAAACCTTCCGCGCCGACATCGATGCGGCCGCCTCCAAGGAAGCCCAGCGCCGCCTCTCGCTGATCATCGTGGGCTCGGCGCACGTGGCCAAAGGCATCTACACCGCCCGAGCGATGTCGATGCGGCTGGCGCAGCCTTATCTCGATCCGCAGCTGCGCGACTGGGTGTTCAACAAGGTGCCCGACGAGCTCCTGATCAGCGCCGGCGGCATGAACAAGGTGCTGATGCGCCGGCACATCGCCCAGCACTTCCAGGAACTGCCGTACGTGAAGGCCAAGGGCTGCTTCCGCTTCGATCTGCGCGGCCTGGCCAAGCAGCGCTTCGACCAGGTGCATGCCTTCGCCGAGCAGACCCGCCACTTGATGCCGGGCGCAACAAGGTGGCTGGAAACGCATCGCGACCGGCTGGACAACAAGTACTTCGCTTCGAAGTTCTACCTGCTTGCGGTCACCCTGCCGTGGCTGCTGAGCCGCATGCATAGCGCCGCGCAGCCGCCCGTGCTGGCGGAGGAACGCGTGCCATGAAGAACCTGCCATGAAAAGAAGGAGTCACGACCCGATGTCGAGCACACGCCGTGATTTTCTGCGCCAATCCTTGCTGATCCTGCCGCCGCTCGCCCTGTCGGCCTCGCTGTTCCCGCGCGCTGCATGGGGCGCGCAAAGCTCGGGCGGCACGGTGATCAACGTTCGCGACAAGGGCGCCAAGGGCGACGGCGTGCACGACGATACGTCGGCGTTCCAGGCGGCGGTCGACGCGCTGCCGTCGTCCGGCGGCACGGTGACGGTGCCATCGGGCAACTACATCATCGACGCGATGCGCTCGGTCAACCTGCGCTCCAACATGCTGCTGCAGTTGGCGCCGGACGCAACGCTCACCGCCATTCCCAACAATTCGCCGCGCTCGCACGTGATCAAGGTCTGGAATGCGAACAACGTGCGCATCACCGGCGGACGCATCGTAGGCGAGCGCAACGAGCACAGCGGCGTCGGCGGCGAATGGGGCTACGGCATCAATATCCAATCGTCCAATCACGTGCACGTTTCCGATATGCATATCTCCGATTGCTGGGGCGACGGCATCTGGATCGGCGCACTCGGCCCCAATGGCCATGCAACGCCGTCCACGGACGTCACCATCGATCGGGTGGTGTCCACCGACAATCGCCGGCAAGGCTTGTCGATCGGACCGGTGGACGGCGTGGTGATCATGAACTCCACCTTCAGCAACAGCGACGGCACCAAGCCGATGTCGGGCATCGATATCGAGCCGCAGGCGCAGGGCCTTGCGCGCAATATCACCATCGACCACTGCATCATCAGCGGCAACCATGGCACCGGCATGGAGATCCATTACAACGTCAGCAACGTCACGATCAAGAATTGCACGTTCCGGGACAACCAGGGCTACGGCCTGCTGACTGTGGACACCCCGTCCAACATCACCATCACCGACAACGTCATCACCGACAACGGGCTGGTCGGCCTGGTGATCGCCGGCCAGACCACTCACGTCAAGGCCACCGGCAATACGCTCACCGGCAACAGCGCGCGCTATGCACGGCGTATCGCCAATGCATTGGCTTCACCCTCGGTGCTGGCGAACGCGCAGAAGCGCGAACTGCGCGTGGATGCCGGCACCAGCGATGTCTCGGTGACGAGCACGAAGTTTTCGCAGTAAGCCCTGTGCGGGCATGGTTATCGACGTACGCGTTCGGCGTGCATGAACCATGCCCGACCATGATGCGGGCGAGCGCCGGTACGCCGCGCAAATACACGTTTGAAGGACACGGCAGCTTTTATGTTGTGTGCGGCGCACGACGCCTTTGCACCGAATGCCTGCTTTCGCCGGGCTGACGGCAAAAGCAGCAACCACCTCTTCGGCGAGCGGATAAAAAGCGGATAAATCGAATGAAATACGCCTTCTTCGCCAACACCGATTGGTATCTGTACAACTTCCGCCTGTCGACCGCGCTGCGCCTGCGCCACGACGGGCACGAAGTGGTGATGATCTCGCCACCCGGTCCGTTCGGCGAACGCTTTGCCGCACACGGCTGTCGCTGGGTGCCGCTGGATTCGATGGATCGCGCCAGCCTCAATCCTTTCCGCGAAACGATCACGCTTTACCAGTTGATGCGCGTGCTGCGCCGGGAACGGCCCGACCTGCTGCACAACTTCACCTTGAAGTGCGCCATCTATGGTGCGATCGCCGCGCGTGCCGCGCACATTCCCGCCGTGGTCAACGCGGTGGCCGGCATGGGTTACGTGTTCACCAGCGACGCGCGCAAGGCGCGCATGCTGCGTCCGCTGGTCAAGATGTTGCTGCACATGGCGCTCGACAACGAGCGTTCCCTGTTGATATTGCAGAACCCTGACGATGCGATCGCCTTCAACACCTCCGGACTGATCGCGCCGGAGAAGATCCGCGTCATCCGCAGTTCCGGCGTCAATACGGCGCGCTTCCAGCCGCCGAAGCGTTTCCCCAACCGGCATGAACGCCTGCGCGTATTGCTGGCCGCGCGCTTGCTGCGCGAAAAAGGCATCCAGGAATTCGTCGACGCGGCAGCGCTGCTGCGCGATTGGGGACGCGACGTGGAGTTCATACTTGCCGGCACGCCAGATCCCGGCAATCCGCATTCGGTTACGCAGGACCAGGTGCAGCAATGGGCGCAGGCCGGCCTGGTGCGCTGGCTTGGCCACGTCGACGACATGCCCGCCCTGCTCAAGACCGTGCACGTCATGGCCTTGCCGAGCTACTACCGCGAAGGCGTGCCGAAATCGCTGATCGAAGGCGCTGCCTGCGGTCTTGCACTGATCACCACCGACATGCCCGGTTGCCGCGAAGTGGTGACGAGCGACGGCTTCGATGGATTGCGCGTGGAACCGCGCAATGCACGCGCACTGGCCGATTGCATCGTAAGGCTGGACGACGATCGCGAACTGCTGCTGCAGCTTGGCCATCATGCACGCCAGAAAGCCTTGCGCGATTTCGATGAGCGACTGGTGATCCAGCGCACACTCGACGTGTATGCGGAACTGATCAATCCGCTGGCGGGTACCAGCAGCGCGATTCGTTCGGTGTCCTGACCGGCTGAACATCCCAAGTCCGAATGGCTGCTTTTGTGGCCGCCAACACTTTGGCACGATCCAAGTATTCACTTCACGCCGAATAGACGTATGGACGTCCATTCGGCGATCGCACGCCCCTAAAACCCCCGCGCCAGCGCGTAAGCGTACGCGAGACAACGTTCATATGTCGTAATTTTGACGACCGTGAACCGGAGCATAATTTCACATTTGATTTTTCACGAGTGAATGACGCACCTTACGCTCGCCGTTGACAAAAAAGAGGCGTTTTCTAAGGTGAAAAGTAAGTCAGTGCTGAAAGGCGCGAAGGGGAATTCCCGCACATACTCGAGCGTATTCACTGTACGTAATTTTAACTTCACATCACGTCGCAAGCTGTTGTCGATCGTTGCCGCCTCGCTGGCGCTTTCGGCAGTCGCTTTGCCGGCTTCCGCGACCAACTGGTGGAATGCAACACCAGCGCAAACCATCGGATCCACCGTTCTGAACGTGCGCAACTTCGGCGCAGCGGGCAACGGTTACACCAACGACACCGCCGCCATCCAGGCGGCCATCAATGCCCTGCCCTCCAGCGGTGGCACCATTGTCGTGCCGGACGGCACGTACATGGTCGATGCGGTCAAGGGCCTGAACCTGCGTTCGCATATGCGTCTGTCGCTGTCGAGCGGCGCATACCTGAAGGCCATTCCGAACAGCGCGGAGCGCTACAACGTCGTGAAGGCCTGGAAGGTCAACAACGTCGAGATCGTCGGCGGCCATATCCTGGGCGAACGCAACCAGCACCGCGGCACCACCGGTGAATGGGGCTACTGCGTGAACATTGCCGGATCGAGCAATGTCTATATGCATAACGTCGCGGTCGCCGACAGCTGGGGCGACGGCGTACTGGTCGGCGGCTATGGCTGGGGCAGCGCCCTGGTGTTGTCGGACGGCGTCGTGCTGAACGGCGTGAAGGGCACCAACAACCGCCGCCAGGGCCTGACGATCACACCGTCCTACCGGACGTATGTTGTCAACAGCAGCTTTACCGGTACCAAGGGCACAGCGCCACAGGCGGGCATCGACATCGAGCCGCAGACGCAGGGCAAGGTCTCGCAGGTGCGCCTGGAGAACACCATCCTGTCGGACAACGCCGGCAACGGGCTTGAAGTGCACAACAACGTGAATGGCCTGTCGCTCTACAAGGTGACTGCCAAGAACAACAAGGGCTTCGGCGTGTACACCGGCGGTCCGACCAATGTGACGATCCAGAGCAGCACGCTGACCGAGAACTATCTGTTCGGCGTGAGCATCTCCGGCACCACCAGCTACGTGAAGATTTTCGACAACACCATCAACTACAACGGTGACGCCTGGTA
>CBJMMB010000127.1:0-8561 GCA_966430775.1 uncultured Dyella sp.
GGTGTCTGTGGGGGGGTGTAGGTGGGGGGGTTGACGGAGCACAAACCAGACCAGTCCAGGGGGGTCGGCGCGTTTTGTTTTTGCTCCTTCCCCCCCCCCCAGCCCAACCTACGAAATTTCTTCGCGGGGGCTGCCCGTCGTCCTCGGCGCGGTTCCTCGCGGGAAGAGGGAGCACAACCGCGCTGGCGCAATCCCCCTTTCACCATGTATTTTTCCCGCTTTGCGTCCGGACCAGCCGGGCGCGGCTGTAAGCACCGGAGTCCGCGTGAGCATCAAATCCGATAAATGGATCCGCCGCATGGCGGAGCAGCACGGCATGATCGAGCCGTACGAGCCCGGCCAGGTCAAGTTGCGCGACGGCAACAAGCTGGTGTCCTACGGCACCTCCAGCTACGGCTACGACGTGCGCTGCGCGCGCGAGTTCAAGATCTTCACCAACATCAATTCCACCATCGTCGACCCCAAAGCGTTCGACCCCACCAGTTTCGTGGACGTCTCGGCGGACGTGTGCATCATCCCGCCCAATTCCTTCGCGCTGGCGCGCACGGTGGAGTACTTCCGCATTCCCCGCCAGGTACTTACGGTGTGTCTGGGCAAGAGCACTTATGCGCGCTGCGGCATCATCGTGAACGTGACGCCGCTGGAGCCGGAATGGGAAGGCCACGTGACGCTGGAGTTCTCCAACACCACGCCGCTGCCGGCCAAGATCTATGCCAACGAAGGCGTGGCGCAAATGCTGTTTTTCGAGTCCGACGAAGAATGTGAAACCAGTTACAAGGACCGCGGCGGCAAGTACCAGGGGCAGCAGGGCGTGACCTTGCCGCGGACCTGAACGCAGCGCTTTTTCCCCTCATCCAACCGTTCCCGGCGGCGCTACACTTTGCTGGCTTCGCTGATATTTGCAGGAGATCAAAGCATGATCCGTCTTTCCACACTGTCGACCCGCGGCGCCGCGGTCCTTATGCTCGGCAGCCTGCTGGTGCTTGGCGGCTGCCATCGTGGCGCGTCCAGGGACACGGTGGAAACCACCCAGACACAGAACCAGTTCGACATGACCATGAAGGCGTACAAGAATGGTCAGTTCCTGATTGATGGTGCCGTGGTTTCCGCGCTCGATGCTGGCAGCCACTTCTCTTACCTGAAGGATGCGGGCAAGTTGCCCAAGACCGTACTGCTGCTGCCCAGCGACGATTCGAAGATCCGCAAGCAGCACCTGCAGTACATGGCGCGCCTGCAGCTCGATTACGGTTTCGTCGCCTACTACGACGATGGCGGCAAGCTCGCGCGCATCAACCCGGTGGACACCAAGGCGCGCGCGCTGGAGGATTACCACGCACCGGCCGCCGCGCCGAGCAGCGACACCGGTAAGGACGCCAGCGGCAAGCCGTACGGCGGTAGCGATGCCGGCCACTGATCGCTGACGCGATTCGCACGTAGCAAAACAAGAGCGCCCGTCCATGACGGGCGCTCTGTTTTTCGTCATCGGCAAATCGCTTTTAGCGCCGCGTCGAAGTGATCGTTACTTCGGCAACTCCCAGCAATCCAGCCAGCGGCACGTGCGCGGTGGTCTGCTGCGGGCTGACCGCCAGTCCCTGCTTGCGCAACATGTCGAGGAACATTTCCGCCAGCGGCATCACCATGTGCTGGCCCCAGCAGCGTTCGGATTTGTGGCCGAACGGCAGATAGCCAGGGTGGCTATCGGGATCGAGACTATTCCAGCGCTCGGGCAGGAAATCGTCGGGGTCGTCCCATAGTGCCGGATCGCGATGGCTGACCAGCGGCAGGATCAGCACATCGTCGTCCTTGCCGATCCGCGCATCGAGCGCGGCATATTCGGGCGACGCGTTGCGCAGGATGTTCCACGACGGCGGCAACAGCCGAAGCGCTTCATACAGAATGTTCCGGTTCGACATGTGGTCGTCGAACGGCGCGCCGAGCCACAGCGCATTGGCCACCAGCGTGGAGATGGTGAAGCACACCGGCGCAGCGGTGCGCCGATACAGGCCCATGGCGTAGCGGCGATCGTGATAGCTGCCGGCGTTGGCGACGGAGGCCGCAATGGCCGATGCTTCCGGCCGAAGCTTGAGCGGAAACAGCGCACCGGCAGCAATCACGGCCCAGGTCAGTTTCGGCGTCAGCTCCAGGATGCGATCCATCAGGAAGCGCAACCGATATGGATCGCTGCCAAGAATGAGGTCGCGCAGGTAGACGTGCCCGACGTGCGGCCACGGGCCGGCAAGATCGACGTCTTCAGGGACCGGTTTTTTCAATGCCGCGCGCACATCGCGGCCGATGGCCTGCATCGACTTCAACGCATCGGCACGCGGAATCGAGCGTCCATGCAACGGTTTGAACGTGGGGCGTTCGAATTCGGTGGCGGGTCGGGCATTGAGAATACGATCGGCCAAGGCAGGCCCAGCGACGCCGATCGTATTAGGTTCCAGGCGGAAAACATCCTGGCCGCGATGATCGCGCAACAACGCCTCGAGCCTGAGTGCGAAGACGGTGGTGCGCGCGCGCCTGCCGGTAACGGGCATGTCCATTGATGATTCCTTGATTGAAGGAGTCCCGCGCCCGGCGAGTCGTTCGCAACCTCTCCGGGCGCGGTTGCATCATCACCGTATGCCTGCTGTTTCAGGCTACGGTTCGCCAGCTCAGTACCAGATGTACCAGGCGTATTCCTTCAGGCTCTTCTCGCGAGCAAACATGTTCTTCAGGGAAAAAAGCATCTTCATGGTTGGCACCTTTTCAAGTGAAGGTCCTTCGGACCGGATCGAACGTTCCAACGAAATGCATGTTGCGAAGAGACACGACGCACGCGTAGCGACGTGCCCCGCTTCAAAAGCTACATGCCGCGTGGTGGCGTAGCGATCTCTTGTGAGGTCAACGAGCTATCCATGCGGGCCACAGATGTGAAGAGTAGGTGAAGAACATTTCTATGCAAGCGCTTGCTGCAAGCGCTGCGTGATCGACTGCAACGTGGTGTCGTCGTACTGCGTGGCCGTACCATGCCCCCACACCGGTCCCGGCCACGCCACATCGCCTTCCGTGCGCGCCACCACGTGCACGTGCAGCTGCCGCACGATGTTGCCCAGCGCGCCGATATTGAGCTTGTCGCAAGGCACCGTTGCGCGCAGTGCGGCGGCGACGAGATTGATTTCCTGCCACAGCTGCGTGCGCCCGGCCTCGGGCAGATCGAGTATTTCCGTACAGCCTGCCAGTCGCGGCACCAGGATCAGCCACGCATAGCGCGCATCGTTCATCAGCAGCACGTCGCACAAGGGCAGGGCGGCGACGTGTTGCGTGTCCGCCTTGAGCCGCGGATCCAGCACGAAATCGGCGCCGCTCATGCGCCGGCCAGGTATTTGTCGAAGAAGGCCATGCTGCGCTTCAACGCCAGCTCCGCGCTGGCCTGGTGATAGTGGCTGGGGTCGATGTCGCGATTGAAGGCGTGACCGGCGCCCGGATACGAATAGACGTCCATCTGCGGCAGCATGTCGCGATGCTTGGCGACCATCTCCGGCGGAATGGAAGGATCTTCTTCGCCGAAGTGGAACATCACCGACGCCTGCAGCTTCTCACCCAGGAAGGGTACGTTGCGCGCGCCGTAATAACTCACGGAAGGCAGCCCCAGGCGGATGGCCGAGAGAAACGCCACCGTGCCGCCCCAGCAATAGCCGACCGTGCCGATCTTGCCGGCCGAAGCGATCGCCTCGGCGGCGCTGGCGACGTCTTCCACCGCGCGATCGAGCCCAAGTTCCGTCACCAGTTGCCGACCCTTGGCCATGCTGGCGTCCGAGTAACCCATCTCGACCCCGCTTTCCAGGTGATCGAAGAACGCGGGCGCGACGGCGGTGTAGCCCATCGCCGCGAAGCGATCCGCCACGCTGCGGATGTGCGCGTTCACGCCGAAGATTTCCTGGATCACCACCAGGCCGCCCTTCGGCTTGCCTTCGGCCTCGGCCAGGTAGGCGCCGATGCATTGCGTGCCGGAGGTGGGGAGGTTGATGTGCTTGCCCATCAGCTTGCTTCCTCGCGTAAGAAGGCCGTCAGTTTACGCGAGGAAACGTATCGGCTTCGCGCATGGACACGCACAGGCGGATGAGCCGGGTTCGCTTTCGATGGTAAGAATGGTTCGATTCTCAGTATGCTCGGCAACGCCGCGCTTGCCGCGGCTCATCCCATGTCGATCACGAGGATCTCATGCTTCCCATTTCCGCGCTGCAGTCGATGAACGTGCTTTGGGCGACGCCCAGCTACGTATCGGCGGTATCGATGCATTACGTCACCAGCATGTTCGAGCTCACGCACGAGTCGATCCGGCTCGGCCTGAAGTCGTCGCTGCATATGTACGCCGACAGCCTGGTCACGCGCGGCCGCAACGAAATCGTGAAGTTCTTCCTGATGCATGAGGAATACACGCACCTGTTCTGGATCGACGCGGATATCTCCTTCAAGCCGCAGGCCGCGATCCGCCTGCTGCTGGCCGATCACGACGTATCCGCCGGCATCTATCCGCTCAAGCGCTTCAACTGGCCCGCCGACGGCGTGCCGGCCGGCACCACGCGGGACAGGTTCGAGACGCTGTACACCGATTACCCGTTGAATGCCGTAGGCCACGGCGCGGAGCCGCTGTCGAAGTTCATGACCGACGAAGCCTTTGTCGAGGTCGCCGAGGCGCCCACCGGTTTCATGGTGATCAAGCGCAACGTGTTCACCAAGATGATGAAGGCCTACCCGGAATTGAACTACGTACCCGATGGCGCGCCGAACAACCCGCAGCAGCCGTATTACTGGCTGTTCTTCGATTGCATGGTCGACCCGGATTCGCGCCGCTATCTCTCCGAAGACTACGCCTTCTGCCGCCGCTGGCGCGATATCGGCGGCAAGGTCTACGCCGACATGCAATCGGATCTGGGCCACCTGGGCCAGCACGTGTTCCGCGGCAACCTGGCCGAAAGCATTCGCTTGCGCAATACCTGAAAAAAAAGACCCCCGACGGTTTGCCGTCGGGGGAAGAGAGCCCTGGCGGGGCGTGCCAGGATCTGGGGAAACCTCTTAGAAGTCGTAGGTGACGCCAAAGCGGACGTAGCGCGGTGAACTCCAGAACTGCACGCGTTCGTAGTTCACGTTTGGCGTTTTGGTGGTGCCGTAGCGTGCATAGGTCGAGGTCGATACCGATTCGTTGAACACGTTGTAGACCATCACGTTGAAGCCGAGCTTCTTGTCGGCCCACAGCGGACGGTACTCGGCCGACAGGCTCAGCACGTGCTGCCAGGGCTGGCGTCCGGCATCGCCCGGGCGCGAAGGCTCGCCGCCGCAATAGTGGTAGTAGCTGGTGTAGCCGACCGGGTTGCTTTGGTTCGCACCGTAGGCGCCAAGGCAGACTTTCGGGGAACCCGAGATCAAGGCCAGGTTGGCCGAGGCCATCCATTCGGACGTGATCTGATACGAGCCATAAGCCTTGAACTGATGCTTGTGGTCGTTCGACAGATAACCGCCGGAGTATTCCATCAGCTTGCCGAAATCCCAATCCACCGTGGCGGATACGTCCGTCTGGCCGATGTCGGAACGCACCTGGCCTTCGGAGTTGCCGTAGCTGCGCGAGTAGACATAGTCTACTTTGCCGTACCACTTGCCGTCGAACGGATGCTCCAGGAAGGTTTCCAGGCCGTAGTAGTTGCGCTTGACGTTCGGCATGCCGAAGTCTTTCGCCGTAACGGTCACCGAGTCATAACCGTTCGAGCCGTTAGGCAGCAGATACGTGTTGCTGCGTCCCGGGTTCGACAGGTAGCAGCCGTTCATGCTGCTGGTGTCGACGGTGTAGCCGAGCGAAGCGGCCTTGGCGGCGATGGTGTCGGGATCGCAGATGTCGTCCAGGATGTTGCGGATCTTGCGCACCTGTGCCTTCATGCCCCACACGTAGGAAGGGTTGAACTGCTGCGCGAAGCCAAGCAGATACTCGTCCTGGTATTCGGACTTGATGTTCCGCGAGGCGACCGTTTTCGGATCCGGCGCCTGACCGTATTCGTTGTTCGCCGAGACCGCGCCGCCGGTGCTCGAGTTGATGGCTGTCAAGCCGGTGGGAATACCGTGCGCATCGATGCCGGTGTAGGTGAAGTACTGGTCCGTGAAGACCGAGCCGGCCGCCGCACGCAAGGCCACGCTGGCCGGCATGGCCAGGAAGTAGCGGCCGACATTGCCGTACACCTTCAGCGACGAGTCGCCGTTCACGTCCCAACTGAAGCCCACGCGCGGCGCCCACTGCGGTTTGGTCAGCCGGATATAGGCTTTGCCGTCCGGGTTGTAGTTGGTGAACTGGTCATTGCGCACGCCGATCTTCACCAGCCAGCGATCGGTTACCTGCCAGGCGTCCTCGATGTACTGTGCACGCTGCTTTACGCGCACCGACGCGGCCGTGTTGAAGATGTCCTTCGAAACGTAGTAACCCGTCGATCCGCCTGCATAGTTGCCCGGTGCGTCAACGAATGGACTGTCGCTGATCACCTTGCTCGGATCGCCGTGAGCATAGATCCACTGATAGCCAGGACCGGACGTGCTCGTGCCATCGTCGATGTCGTGGCTGTCCTGGTTGTCGATACCCGCCGTGATGATGTGATCACCCAGCTTGTAGGTAACGTCCAAACGCAAGTTGGTGTTGGTGGAACGATGGTCGGGATTGTCGAACGTCGTTATCGTCTGGCTGTTGGTGATGAGCGAACCGCCAGTGATGGCCGGATTTTCGTTTTCCTTGCCGTTGATGTACGGGTACGTGGGGTCGTAGCCCGGGGACTGGCTGTAATAACGGATCTTCTGCTTGCCGTATAGCAGGTTGAAGGTCAGATCGTCGGTGATGTAGCTGGTGTACTTCAGAACGTGGACGTCGGCCGCCGTCTTGGTCGACTTGGCAAAGTCGTGGAAGCTGCCCGTCGTGCCGGTCGCATAGTCGTAGTTGTAGTGGGTGCCGGAACCTTCCGTTTTGGTGGAAGCGCCCGTCAACTCGAGAATATTGCTCGCATTGATGTTCCAGTCGATCTTGGCGTACCACTTCGGATCGTGGTCTTCGTACTTGGTTTTGTACGAATTGGTGACCGAACCGATGCTGCTGCCGCGATCCTTGGCTTCTTCCACCGCCGCAAAGAAATAAAGCTTGTCCTTGATGATCGGGCCGCCGACGTAGGCGCTTTCGGTGGTTTCCCAATCCTTGTCGTTGGCATTACGGTCGTAGATCTTGCCCGCCTTGCTGCCGGACACATAGTAGGAATCGCCTATGTCGCCCTTGGCGAATCGCGGCGTCCATTGCACCAGCGCGCCGAAGTGCCAGTCGTTGCTGCCGCGCTTGCCGACCTGGCTGATCACGCCGCCGTCGGAACGGCCATACGCCGCGCCGTAGCCACCACTCAAGATTTCCTGCTGATCGATCGCGCCATAGGGCAGGGTGATGCCGCCGAAACCGCTCAATGGATCGGTGGTGTTGAAGCCGTTGAGGTAGTACGCGTTCTCCGTCACCGACGAGCCGGCGAAGGAAACCAGCGCATTGCCGGTCGGGCCGGTGAAGCCGCTATAGCCGCCCACTGCGCCCGGAGCGAGCAGGGCGATCGCTTCGGCGCTGCGTCCGAGCGGCAAGGTGTTGAGCTGCTGCGACGTGATGACCGTGCGTGAATCCACACTGGTCACGTCCACCGCCGGCAGCCGGTTGCCGGTAACGGTTACCGTTCCCAGGTTCTTGGCGTCGGCGCCTGATGCGACAAAGGAAACCTCGGTGCCCGTTCCCACCTTCAAGGTGACATCGGAACGCGATTCCACCACTTTGCCGTCGCGCATCAGCGTCACGGTGTAGCTGCTCAGCGGCAGTGAACCGAACGTATAGCGGCCGCTGCCATCAATCTGCGCTTCGCGCGTGAAGCCCGACGTGCTCTTGATAACCACGGTTTCACCGCTGGCTACGGGTGCCTGGCCGAAGATCGAGCCGGTGGTTGCCTGGCCATAAGCCAGTCCGATCGAACCCAGACCAATGGCCAGCGCCAGCGTTTTTGGACGCAATAAAACCCCTGGCGTTAAATAACGCCGCATGATCGACATGTTTGTCCCCCGGTAGGTCAGTTGACCAAAAATGGATTGCCTGTTTTTTCGGATAGCCTTTTTGGATGGCTCGCCGCACTCGCTTGCTCCGTTGGCGTCCCCACGCCAAATCACCCGCGTCGTGTTCCACGCGAGAGTTCAAATCCGGTTAAACGTCGCAAGTTGATGCGAACCTAACGCACGATTTTGTGCGCTTCAATGTCCGGCCGAGCCATTGCGCGTGTTTGAAATGACAGGTGTTTTTGGTTCGGGTGGAAGAAAAAGACCCGGCATGTCGTGCCGGCCGGCCAAGGGCGCTGGATCTAAATAACTGTATACTTAGATGTTTTTACACTAGCCAGTAGTCTTCATGAACAAGCCTTATCGCGTAGGGATGGTATCCCTCGGTTGCCCCAAAGCACTCGTCGACTCCGAGCGCATCCTTACCCAGCTCAAGGTGGAGGGCTACGAGATCGTGCCCAGCTACGATGCGGCCGATG
>CBJMMB010000128.1:0-8156 GCA_966430775.1 uncultured Dyella sp.
TGCTGCTGTACGGCGCGCGCAACGAAACCGAGCTGCTCTACGGCGAAGAATTCGAGGTGTTCGCGCAAACGCATCCCGGCTTCTCGTTCTATGGCTGCCTCAGTCGCCAGCCGCGCGCCGTGCCGCGCCCGAATGACCGGCCGGGGCACGTGCAAAGCGTGCTCGCCGAACTGCAACCTTCCGCTGGACGGGACATCGCCTACCTGTGCGGCAATCCCAACATGGTCGATGCGGGCTTCAATGCGTTGAAGGAATTCGGCTTGCCGGTGCCGCAGATCCGGCGCGAGAAATACATTTCCTCGCGCTGATCGCCATCGCACGAAAAGTTTCACACTGAGACTCAAGTGCGACGGATTCTCGCCGATACAGCCAGTGCGAGGATGCACAGCCCTTCGCGAACGTCATAGCCCCGACGTTCCGGCCCCAAAACACAGTCGCGAAACCGTCCCACCGCCCTCGGGACGGCGAAGCGCTATGCCTACCGGCCGGATGTCATTGCGACGGATCGCCAACGCCACCCACAGGTGTCATCGATCCGTCCAACGCTTTGTTTCACAAGGAATTCACGCAACCTACACATTTGCCGCCGCGAAGCACACACACAGGCTTTTTTGACGCTCGAAACCTGTCATTAGTGTGATGAGCTT
The DNA here is from genome assembly GCA_966430775.1 of uncultured Dyella sp. Lineage (GTDB taxonomy): Bacteria > Pseudomonadota > Gammaproteobacteria > Xanthomonadales > Rhodanobacteraceae > Dyella_B. The sequence goes on from CBJMMB010000128.1 coordinate 648, forward strand.
GGCATTTCCAAGACATGCACCGGCGGAGGCTCTTAAGCACCGGTGCACCGCTGCCGATGGTGCCTTCAGGTGCGCGCAGATGCGCGTATACCGGTGGAGGGCAGCATTATGCGTGGGATGCGTTGGCTTGTTCTGGCGGGTTGTTCCGTAGCCATGGTATTTGCGTCGCCTGCCGCGACGGCGGGCGGGGGCGGAACGATCACTTTTGTCGGTGCCGTCGTGGAACCGACTTGCAGTGTTGCAGGCACGCCTGGTGACTTGAATCTGGTCGTCAGTGCTGCCCAAGTGCATCCGGCACTTCAGCGAAGCTGCTCCGAATCAGTTGCCACTACGACCGCAACGGCGGGTGCGAACGCCAGGCCTTACGAGGTCAACGTCGTGCATCTGTCCGAGGCCGAGCCGGATCAGGTGCTCAAGTATTTCGCCAACTATGTTCGCGCTGCCCAGCCCGGCTCGGCGGATCCGGTGTTGCTGACGCAGACCTACGAGTGACGCTTCGTATCTATCGACGCACGGCGCGGAAAACTTGAGCCGTGCGCTTGCAGTGGAAGAAATTCCACAGTTTCACAGCGATCACATTTGAGTGGTTTTGACGTGATGGCAGGGTACGCCGGTGGGATTGTCCTGGGGACTTGATCCTTGAAAGCACGGCTTGACGCCATTTCGTAGCGGCGTGGTGTTCGTGCGAATGGTGTTCGTCGCTGGTGCCGGAACGATGGGCTGACCCACGGCGGTGCGCTCGGGCGTCTTGTCGGCGCGAGGTAGCGCTTTTGCGTGAGGCGCCGCCTGCGCATGCACCACACCGGCAAAAGCCATGCTGAGTGCAACGATGATGATTTTGTTCATGGCGTTTTCCTGCGATAGCTGGTGAGCGTTGATGGCTCGACAGGTGGCAAACCTTCTATTGATATAACAGCGTGAAGGTTGCCGATGCCTGCAATGTTCCTGGCGTGACTGTACCGGTCCGGTAATAGCGCGCGAAGAACGAGATGTTGCTGGCACCGGTGGATATGCTACCGACACTCTGTGGCGTTCCGAACGTAACGGGATTGCTCGATTGGTTGAGTACCTGAACGCCCACGCCTGCACTGCTTCCACCGGTAGGCGTCAGCACGCCCGGAATACCGGAGGCAGTGCCGTTATAGTCGAGCTGGACGGACAAGTTCGCGCCCGAAGCGCCGCTCGGACAGTTCAGTGCAATAGCAAACGGAGTGGTGCCCGCCGTGGCGCCCGTGCTGCCCAGTGCCGAGGTACTGATGGCCGGAAGGGTGACGTTCACCGGGTTGGTGGTCACCGAGCACGCCGGATTAATGACAATGTTGACCGGGTTGCTTAAGGAGAAGGCCACGATTTGTGCCGTAGAGGTTCCGCCACCGTCGGCGAGTGATTGGAATTGCCAATAACCGAGCGTGCCGGCCGGAACCGTGCTGTTGCCGAACGATCCGGTCACGACCAACTGCAATTGCGTGCTGACGCTGAACGTGTAGTTGGCGGTGCCCTGCGGACAGTACCAACCAAATCGACTGAAGTAGTTACAGCCGGATACGCCGGTGTTCATGACGCCGTTGGGCCAGGGCACCAAGGTATTGCCGCCGCGTACGATCTGGTACGAAATTCCGGGAATGCCAGTCGGAAAGGTGGTCACGCCAGCCGCTGGGGTTGCACCCACGTTGTTGACGATGCCGTCAGGGACGTTGCCGGCGCAGTCGTAAATCGGCGATGGACTGGTCGACGTCGCCGACGAGGTTGCTATGACAGTACCGATAGCGGTGTTCGCGGCCACCGGAACGGTGGAAGGCAAGCTGAAGCTGGTCGTTCCCTGCGCCCCTGGAGAGTTGTTGTCCAACATGCATCCGCTGGTCTGTGCATCCGCCTTGCCTGTTGGCAGCAGACTCAGCACCAACAGCAAACACAGCAATCCACACCAGCTTATGCTCTGGCGGCTGATGCGCAGGCGGTGCGAGAGGAGTCGCCTCATGATGGTCTCCGAATGGCAACGGCTGCATCCGTTTTCATGAAGCCGTGAACGGTGGCGTATCTCATGGCTTTGTTGCCATTACAACGCCAGGCGTGGTCATCGAGCAGGTCACACTGATCTCCTGCACCCGTGTTTGCTTGTTCGTGGCTCGGTCCGCCAACTTATAGGGGAACGAACAGGAATGATCGGCACCGTTGTCATCCTGCCAGCGCGCCGTCAGTTGACCGGCTGATCCGACGCCACGCAGCAGGATCTGCCCGCCTTGGCCGACCACGCCCATGGAGGCGCCGTTGTCGTCGAACACTTCGGCGCCGAAGGGCAGGGTCTGGCCATTTTGCAGGTGCGCCCGAACGATCAGCGTGCGCCCGCTCTTCGTCTTGAACTTCATCATCACCACGGCGCCGGCATACGGCGCTACTTGCGCGCTGGTAGCGTCGAGCTGCACGTTCAGCGGCAGCCCCTGCGGCTCGATCTGGATGGTGTTGAGCTGGTAAGGCGTCAGATACGGCACTACCGCGTAGCCGAAGCGATCGACGCGCGCGCCGGGGGCATTGGTCAGGCGCGCGCCGGCGGCGTTGGGCAGATAGACGATGCCTACCGTGCCGCCGATCGGTTGCCCGAAGGTGACACCGCCGGAATGCGCGATCACCGATCCGCTCACGTTCACCGATGCCTGCGAATAACCACTGCCGTCGCCATAGCTTGCATTGAATACGGCGAACGGACTGCGGTAACCCATATTCACCGAGCCGGCGTTGCCGCCGCCGGCGCCGGCGTGCGTCGCCGTGGCGCCGTAGTAGAACTGATTGTCGCGGCCCAACGTGCCGTTCACCATCGCTTGCTCTTGCGAACCGGTCTGCTGGTCGTGGTTGAGACTCAGCATGAAGGTCGGCGAATGTTCGCTGTGGCCCAGCGGCAGCGAGAAATTCACAAAGAACTGGTTGTCGTGATGACCCAGCGGATCCACCGAGCGCGTGGCGGAGATGCCGTAGCTGATCTGGTGGAAGTGATTGTTGTAGCCGATCTGGAATTGCGTGTCGTTGCCGTGCTGGTTCCAGTAATTGCGGGCCGTCACGTTGGCGTAGAGCGAGCCGCCCCTTTCTCCCAGCGGCTGAGTGAGCGACAGCGTGAAATTGCTACGCTGCCGCTGCACGCCCGTCGCCGAAAAAATCGGATTGGTCGTGAATGCGCTGCCGGTAAGCGCAGCTTGCTGGGCTTGCGTCAACAGGCTTTGTGCTGGCACGCCGTCGACCGTCGATACGGTTGTCTGTGGCACGACTTCGAAGGCATTGATGCCTTCGCGCACATACGCACGCGCCTGCTCCGCCTGGGTGAGGCTGAGAAAGCCGCCGGTGGAGTAGCGATAAGCGGCGACCGACAGCGTCGTATGTGTCGCGGTGATAATTTTGCTGTAGGTAATCCGCGCGCTCTGGCCGGACTGGGTCGAGTAACCCGGTATGTGCGCATTCGCGTGGGTGATATCCACCGCGAACGCGCCGTAGTGCGTGTTGAAGCCAACACCCGCCAGCAACGCGCCATAGCCTTGCGAACCCGCAATACCGGCATAGCCCGTCAGCAGGTTGCTGAAGCCGTGCTGGATCGTCGCCTGCAGTACGGCAGGCTTGGACTTGATCGTGGCATCGCGCAATTGCCCGGCGGCCACGTCGAAGCGAGTGATACCGGGACGCATCAGTTGCGCCACCGCAGCGTACGGCACGGTAAACGTGGTGACGTGGCCATCCGCTTCCGTCACCGTGACCAGCAGGTTGCCGCCATAACCGGTCGGGTAGAGATCGTTGAGCGTGAACGGACCGGGCGCCACGGTGGTTTCGTAAAGCACCATGCCGTTCTGCCGCACGGTCACCTTGGCATTGGTCTGCGCAACGCCATGTACCACCGGCGCGTAGCCCTGCAAGGATTGCGGCAACATGCGATCGTCGGTACCGAGCTGCACGCCGCGGATACCGTAGCTGTCGAACACGGCGCCGTCGGTGTAGCTATCGCCAAGGGTCAGCTGGGCACGCAGCGAGGGCAATGCGCGCTGTACGTACGTATTGATGCTCTGCCAGTGACGACGCGCCGGCGTACCAGCGGCGGCCGACTGCCAGGTAACGGTGGCATCTTCGCGGAAATACCAGCGCGCGATATTGAAGCCGCTGTTCAATCCCAGGAACGACGTAGTTTGCGTCTGGCCTTGGGAGGCAGTGCGATACGAGTTGAAGTTGTAGTTCAGCAGCGCGGCTGGCACGCCGGCATCCCAATATTCCGGGCTGACATAGTCGCGAGCCATTTGGCCGAGATAAGCCTGCGGCACGCTGGCGTCCAGGCGCAGCTGCGTCATGTCGAACGTCGTCGTCGCATCGGGGATCAGGCTGCCCAGGCTCACGCACGCCTTCGGGTCGCTCAGTTGCGCTTTGATCTCATCGGAGAGTTTGGCCGGATGGAGCTTGAGCTGATCGAGCAGGTCGCGATCCACGCAGGGCGTGGCGCTGGCATTGGGCGATGGGGCGGCAAAGCGTACGTCGCGACGACCGACCCAGGTTTTATTGAGATAAATATCGGTGTTGTAGCTGCCCGGCAGTATCGGGTTGCCATGTTCGAAACGCGACAGGTCGGTCGTGTTCTGGCCTGAACCGGACAGCAGGTTGCGATCGAAGTCGGCATAGCCACTGCTGGCGCTGGCATCCGCCCCATTGGCGGCTGCAGCAGCCGGATCAGGTGAAGCGGCCGCCGCCGCGGCCGAGGCATTCGTCCAACCGCTTAGGGCTGCGGCAATGAACGCGCACAGCAAAATCTGGCGACACACACCATGTCTGGGCGCTGCATGCGCCGCATGGAGTGCGGGCCGGTGGGTCACGGCGCGACACTACCTTTGAAGGCGACAGTGGCGCCGAAATCATTAATGCAGTTGTAAGCGATCGACGTGCCAGCCGCCGGCGCTGTCGCCAGCCCCTTGATCTTCAGGCGCAGCGTGCCGAACGGATCGACCATGCCGATGTCGGTGCTGTGCGCCTTGTCGCCGACCGTCAGCGACGCCTGGACGACCGTGATGTGATACGGCGTGGGATTGTGCACTTCCAGTGCATAGCCTTGCCCATCGGCAACAGCCTTCCAGCTCACCTGTTCGGGCGCTTTGTTGGCATCGCCCGGCAGGTTGGCCGGACGGTAAAAGAATTTGAGCCGCGAACGAATCGCGAACTGGAGGGTGTTCTTGCCCGCGTACTGAGGGCCGCTGGGCTTGGGCGGTATTTCCAGCACGTTGAGCCAGAACAACGACTCGCGATCGCTGGGAAGGTTTGCGGGCGTGCCGACGATGCGCAGATTCTGATCCTTGCTCACCTCCATGCGAAACAGGGGTGGCGTGATCAGAAACGGTGCCTTGGCCGTGTTCGGCGTGGAATTGGGATCGCCGTCATCGATCCATGCTTCGACCAGCGCCGGATGAGGATTGTTGTTGGTCAGGCGTACCGTGACTTCGCCTTCCTGCGCTGAAAACACCACGCGCGTGCCGGCAATCAGCACGTTGGCGCTGGCCGCCGTAGCGGTTAAAGAGAGCGCGATCAAGGCTGCGCGTGCTGCGCACAGAAGGCTTTTCATCGGGTGGTCCTGTCAGGCCAGTGCGCCGCGGCCGGCGATAAAGCAAGTGCTGCGACCACGGCGCATGGCCGCAGCACCGGCTCTACTTATTAGTTATAGGTAAGCGTGAAGCCGACGGACGACGACACCAGACCCGCGGTGGTGCTGGTCGAGTTGGTGATGTACTGAGCCGTGAGTTGCGTGCTGCCCGCACCGGTGGCGATCGCGATGGTGGGCGCGTTGGCGCCGGTGTTGGTGTTGATGGCGGCACCGGAGCTGTTCAGCAACTGGATCTCGACGTTCGAGTTGTTGCTCGTGAGCGAGTTCTTGAGGTTGCCGGTGGTGGTGTCGATGTTGGTGCCGCTGAACGCCATCGCCGCGCTCACCAGATTGTTGTCGCACGAGCTCAGCGCGATGGTGAACGGGGTTGCGCTGGAGGTGAGCGCGGTGCCCGAGGTACTGGCGAACGCCGACGTGGCGACGGTCGGCAGAGTGACCGTGCTACCGCCGTTGACGGTGATGACGCAGGTGTCCTTGTAGACCTTGCCGGTGAAGTTGATCGTGCCGGTGGAAGCGGCGGATGCAGCCTGCGAAGCAAACGCTGCGATGCCGAAACCGGCGATCAGGGCAGCGTTGAGTAGCGTTTTTTTCATTGCGGATTCCTTGGAATGCGTGTGTCGAAAGGGTTGCAGCGTTCGGTAAAGTCTTACGGTGGGCCGGGCGTTTTCCCGCCCCCTCACGGGCAGGCCCACGCCTTGAGGGGCGATTGAGCAACATTCAGGCCAAAGCGTGACCCCTATCACATTGTCGGAAAAATCCGGCCCATTTCCTACACATCCCCTACACGTTTCGAAAACATTTCCGGCTTTCTGTCGGGAAAAAGTGTGAACTGCTTCTCGTGACTAGGCTTGGTGCAGTCAAAAAGTGACGTGCAGCGTCAATGGGTGGCATACCAGCGACTGTATGTCGGCGGCCAATTTGTAAAGGACGCTTGACAGGCTGGCGGGCCAGCCATAGGCTTTGTGTCAAGCACGCTTGACATGTTTGAGGAGCAATGAGGAATCATTGCTGCGGCGCCGGTCCGGTCAGGGACTGTGCCGTCCATATCGGACCGTTGTGCCGGGCGGCTGGAGGGGTACGTGACATGCCACGGTTTTCGCTGAAGCAATACCAGCCGCGGATGGTGATCGCGATGGTGATCTATACCGCCTTCATGCTGTTCGTCTGGCCGCTGGTGGTCAAAACGACGAGCTTGCCGCTCAAGGGTGTGCTGGCGATCGCGCCGACCTTGCCTGTGCTTTATGTCATCGCTCAAATGGCGCGGTTGATCCGCAACAGCGACGAACTCGAGCGCTACACACATCTGGTGGCTTTGAGCACGGCAACGGCGGTGGTCAGTGCGCTGACTTTCATCGGCGGCTTCCTGGCCGCGGCGGGCGTAGTGAAGCTGGATGGTTCTATGCTGCTTCTGGTGTACCCCGCGATGGTGCTTTGCTATGGACTGGTCCACTGGCGGCTGGTGCGCAGGTACGGCGGGAGTTCGCTGTGCAACGAGGAGATCAGCATCAAGCCGTATCTGTATCCGCTGCTGTTCGGTGCGGCGCTACTGGTCATTGCCTTGCTATACCCGGGCAGGATCAGCGACCCTCGCATGTGGTTTTTGTACGGCGGGGCCGTATGGTTGATCAGCTGTGGTGGCTTGCCCATCGTGAAGCATTGGTACCGGCGCAAACACCGTCATGAGTGATTGTGCCAAGCCGCCGGTACCGGTGCCGCAGCAACGACGAACAGCATGAACAATCTCATACGCGAACTGCGCGCCGAACGCGGCTGGTCGCAGGCCGAGCTTGCGCAGCAACTGGATGTGTCGCGACAAACCGTCAATGCCATCGAGACGGGAAAATACGATCCCAGTCTGCCGTTGGCCTTCAAGATCGCACGCCTGTTCGGCATGC
>CBJMMB010000129.1:0-8057 GCA_966430775.1 uncultured Dyella sp.
GGGGCCATTTTTCGCCTTTTGCAATCGATTGCAATTTGCGGTGCAGCAAAATATTGCTTAGGCGGATGTGAGCGCGTAAGTGGTTATGAGATCGATTGCAGGGGGTAAGGGTTATCGCGCCTCATCGTCATTCCGGCGAAGGCCAACTGCTGTCTGGGGAAAGTGTCTGCATGTCTTGCAAAAATGGCTAAAACGTTCGTCATCCCAGCGAAAGCTGGGATCCAGCGACTTACAGAGCGTCAAAGGCACTGGATCCCAGCTTTCGCTGGGATGACGATTCGGTAGCGTTGAATTTTCTGGGGGCCGCGCATCGCGCATTTTTTTGAAGAGCCTCATTTTCCCGGACAGCAGTGGGAAGGCCGGAATCCATGCTTCGCACTGGCGATAGATTCCGGCCTTCGCCGGAATGACGGTGAGGTTTTTTTCAGCAGTGCGCCGACATGGAGAAAAAGCACAGAGCAAAATGCGGGTTTTGCAACCTACGCGCGCTGACTGCTCTCCCGCACAATCAACTGCGTCGGCAATTCGTGCCTATGCGGGCTCGACGCATGCCCCAGCAGACCGAGCAGCGCATCCACCATCGCTTCGGCGCCCAACTGCACCGGTTGCGAAACGGTGGTGAGCGAGGGATGGAAATGCGCGGCGAAATCCACGTCGTCGTAGCCGACCACCAGGACGTCTTTCGGAACATCCAGGCCGCGTTCGCGCAACGCGCCGATGGCGGCCATGGCGAGCAGGTCGCTGGATGCGAACAGTCCGTCGAACGCGACGCCCTGGTCCAGCCATTCCAGCGTCGCCTGCCGCGCGGCGGGGGCGAGGAAGGGAATGTCCTTGCGCAGCGCGGGATCGTGCTTGATGTCGTGCTTGCGCAGCGCCGTAGTGAAACCGCGATAACGCTGCACCACCTCGGGTAGATGGCGATCGCCGAGAAAGGCGATATGGCGGCAGCCTTGCGCCAGCAGATGCTCGCCGGCGAGCTTGCCGCCGAGCACGTTCTGTCCGCCTACGCAGGCATAGTGCAGGTCGGGCAGTTGCGCGCCCCACACGACCAGTGGCAGCTTGCGTTCGGCCATGGCGTTGAGCTGTTCGTGGTGATGCCACTGGCCCACCAGCAGGATGCCGGCGGTGCGTCCGGCATCGACCAGCGAACCGATGTTGCTCAGCTGTTCGGCTTCCACGCGCACCAGCAGCATCTCGTAGTCGCGCTCGGTAAGCACGTCGGCCAGGGCGCCGATCATGCCGTGCAGGAACGGATCGGAGAAATTCTGGCGGCGGTCTTTTTCGTACGGCACCACCACGGCAATGGTGCGATTGGTGCCGGAGCGCAGGCTCATCGCCAGCTGGTTGACGGTGTAGTTGAACTGGCTTGCGATCTGCTCGATGCGCTGGCGCGTTTCGTCGTTCACCAGCTTGCTGCCCTTGAGGGCGCGCGACACGGTGGAGGTGGATACGCCGGCGAGGCGGGCGATATCGGCCATCTGCAGGCGGCCGGCGGGCTCGGTAGCTGGTTTGCGGGATGGCTTGGCGGCCAAGACGGCACCTTTTGTCGCGCTGTAGGTTGGAGTGCGAACCCCAACATCAGACTACAACGTTGCGATGGATGTGTGTGCTAGTGCTGGGGTTCGCACCCCAGCCTACGCGGGTGTCTTGTCCTTGTACCGGCACAGGTCGCGGATCACGCATTGCGGGCAATCGGGCTTGCGCGCCTTGCACACGTAGCGCCCGTGCAGGATCAGCCAGTGATGCGCGTCCTGCTTGAATTCCTTCGGCACCACTTTTTCCAGCTTGTCCTCGACCGCACGCACGTCCTTGCCGGGCGCCAGGCCCGTGCGGTTGGCGACGCGGAAGATGTGCGTGTCGACCGCAATGGTGTGATGGCCGAAGGCGGTGTTGAGCACCACGTTGGCGGTCTTGCGCCCGACGCCGGGCAGCGCTTCGAGCGCTTCGCGGTTGTCCGGCACTTCACCGCCATATTGCTCGACCAGGATCTTGCACAGCGCGATGACGTTCTTGGCCTTGGCGTTGTACAGCCCGATGGTGCTGATGTAGCGCTTGAGCTTTTCCTCGCCGAGCTCAAGGATCGCCTGCGGCGTGTTGGCGACCGGATAGAGTTTGCGTGTGGCCTTGTTCACGCCGACGTCGGTGGCCTGCGCGGAGAGCACCACTGCCACCAGCAATTCGAACGGCGTGGTGTAGACCAGTTCCGTCGTGGGGTGCGGATTGAGCTCGCGCAAGCGGCTGAACAGTTCGACGACGTCCCCTTTTTTCAACGGTTTGTCCTTCACGGCTTGGGCTCCTGTTTTCTCGCCTTGGCGCGGGCGAGCGCGTCGAGCACGTTTTGGCTGGCGTTATGCACCTGCGCCTTGCGCTGCGCCAGCTCGGCCTCGCGTTGCGCCTGTTGTGCGGCGAGGCGTGCTTCGCGGCGCTGAAAATGCGCGCGTGCCGCATCGGCATGGGCAGGATCGTTGACCTGCTCCAGCGGCATCGGTTCCAGCACGATGCAATCGACCGGGCAGGCCGGCACGCAGCGCTCGCAGCCGGTGCAATCGTCCGCGATCACGGTATGCATCAACTTGTTGGCGCCGACGATGGCGTCGACCGGGCACACCTGGATGCACTTGGTGCAGCCGATGCATTCGGCTTCGACGATGCGCGCGAGCGTACGCGGTTTTTCCTCGCCGTTTTCGGGATTCAACGGCAGTGGCGCGCGGCCGAGCAGGGCGGCCAGCTTGACGATGCCTTCATGGCCGCCAGGCGGGCATTGATTGATGTCCGCTTCGCCGTTGGCGATCGCTTCCGCATACGGACGGCAGCCGTGGTAGCCGCATTGCTCGCATTGCGTTTGCGGCAGCAGGGCGTCGATGCGGTCGGCTAGGGTGGGCATGGCCTAGGTGATGTGCGTTGGTACCTAATCGTCATTCCGGCGAACGCCGGAATCCAGTACAAGTACGTCGTGCGAAGCACTCAACATTAAAAGATATTGTGTCCTTCGGACGCATATTTAAACTGGATTCCGGCGTTCGCCGGAATGACGAGCTGAGGGGTTCAGCGCACCGTCGCCCCCGGCTGCGCACCTTGATCCGCATCCAACAAGAACAAATCGCCACCGCCATCCCCCGCCGAAAGAATCATCCCTTCGGACACGCCAAACCGCATCTTGCGCGGCGCAAGGTTCGCGATGAACACCACGTTGCGCCCCACCAGCTTTTCCGGCTCGCCATAAGCAGCGCGAATACCGGAGAAAATCTGCCGCTTGCCCAGCGGGCCGGCGTCCAGTTCGAAACGCAGCAGCTTGTCGGAGCCTTCCACGAACTCGCATGCCAGCACCTTGCCGACGCGCAGATCGAGCTTGGCGAAATCGTCGATGTTGATGATGGCGGTTTTTTGCGTGGCGGCGGGTGCGGCGTCGGTCATGGGTTTGCTGTCTTTCTTTACGGGTTTCTTTTTTTCCGGTTCCGGAGTGGAACCGAGCGATTCCTTCGAGGCTTCGATCATCGCTTCGATCAGCTTGGGATCGATGCGCGAAAGCAGCGGTTCGAAGGCATGGATGGTGTGGTTGTGCAGTGTGGCGTAGGCGGCGTCGAAATCGGCGATGGGTGCGGCCAGGAATTTTTCCGCTGCTTCCACCGTGGCCGGCAGCACCGGCTTGAGCAGGCCGCCGAGCAGGCGGAACGCGGATAGCGAGAACGAACACACCTGGTGCAGTTCTTCGCGCTGCGCTTCGTTCTTGGCCATTACCCACGGCGCCTTGAGGGCGATATGGCCGTTGACCAGGTCCGCCATCAGCACGAATTTGCGCATGACTTCGGCGAACTCGCCGCTTTCGTACAGCTTGGGTATGTCGTCGTAATGCGACAGCAACGCGCGCCACAGTTCGTTCTGTTCTTCGGAAAAGCTCGCCGCCAGCCGACCATGGAAAAACTTCTGCACGAAACCGGCGGTGCGGCTGGCGATGTTTACCCACTTGCCGATCAGGTGCGAATTGACGCGTTCCTCGAAGGCTTTCAGATCCAGGTCCACATCCACCGGCGCATCGTTGAGCATGGTGGCGAAGTAGTAGCGCAGGAACTCCGGATTGAGACCCACGTCCAGATAGGTGCGCGCCTGGATGAAGGTGCCGCGCGACTTGGACATCTTCGCGCCATTCACCGTGAGATAGCCGTTGACGTGCAGCGCGGTGGGCGTGCGCAGTTGCGCGCCGTGCAGCATCGCCGGCCAGAACAGGCCGTGGAAGTTGATGATGTCCTTGCCGATGAAGTGATGCATTTCCGCGCCGCTGTCCGGCGCAAGGAAATCCTCGAACTTCATGCCTGTGCGGTTGCACAGGTTCTTGAAGCTGGCCAGATAGCCCACCGGCGCGTCCAGCCACACGTAGAAGAACTTGCCCGGCGCATCGGGAATGGGGAAGCCGAAGTAGGGCGCGTCGCGCGAGATGTCCCAGTCCTTCAAGCCGCCGTCCAGCCACTCCATCAGCTTGGCGACCACACCGGGATTGGCCACTTGCTTGCCGTCGGTGAGCTTGCAGCCGAACCAGTCGCGCAGCAGCGCTTCGAACTTGCTCAGTTCGAAAAAGTAATGCTCCGAATCGCGCAGCACCGGCGTGGCGCCGGAAACCACCGAATACGGATTGAGCAGATCGGTGGGCGCGTAGGTGGCGCCGCAGTTCTCGCAGTTGTCACCATATTGATCCGGCGTGCCGCAGTTCGGGCAGGTGCCTTTGATGTAACGATCCGGCAGGAACATTTCCTTTTCCGGATCGAACAGCTGCTTGATGTCGCGCTTGGCGATGTAGCCACCGTCACGCAGCCGGATGTAGATCTGCGAAGCCAGCTCGCGGTTCTCTTCCGAATGCGTGGTGTAGTAGTTGTCGTAGCTGAAATGGAAACCGGCGAAATCGGCTTCGTGTCCGGCGCGGATGCCGTCGATAAAGGCCTCCGGCGACACGCCGGCCTTTTCGGCGGCCAGCATGATCGGCGTGCCGTGCGCATCGTCCGCCGCCACGAAGTACACCTCGTTGCCCATCATGCGCTGCGCGCGTACCCAGATGTCGGTCTGGATGTAGCCCAGCATGTGACCCAGATGCAGCGGTCCATTGGCATAGGGCAGGGCATGGGTGACGAGTAGGCGGCGGGGCATGTCGGCTGCGCTGGCTGGAAAGCTGCGCATTATGGCATGACTGCTGCGCGGCTCCCGTGATCAGCGCGGCCCGTCGCGCACTATCCGCCATCGCCAAAGCAGAACCGACAGCAGGCCGACCGGCAGCCACACCCACAGCAGTTCCGATGCGATCAGCGGCGCGCTATGCACGCTGAAGAAGCGCATGCCGATCGGCGACACATGGATTGGATGCCAGGGAAAGAAATAGCGCTGCGCAGTCACTGGCCAGGCGATGGCGATGCCCAGGCCGCCATCGGTCAGCATGTCCAGCAAAGGATGCGACGCCGCAGCCATGCCGACGAACGCAAACGCGCCTGGCGCACCGGCATGCAGGCGCCGATGCAATAGTGCTGCTAACACGGCCACGCACAGGGCAAACAACAGCGAATGCAGGGCGCCGCGATGGCCGAACGCATCGGCGTAGGCGATGCCGAACTTGAAGCCGAGCGTGTCGAGGTCGGGCAGCATGGCGGCAATCGCTCCTGCGCACAGCAAGCGCCGACTGATGCGTTGCTTGCCGGCGGCGGCGCCGAGCAGCACCGGTACGGCGGCATGCGTGAAAACGGTAGGCATGCGCGAGATGACGCTCGCGTGCTACTGCATGCGCTCCCACACCTGGCTGCGCCCAAGCAGCGAGATGCCGATATAGCCGTGTACGTCCAGCTTCTGTCCGCCATCGGCCAGGCTCAGCTTCACGCTGTAGACCTTGCCGTTCTTCGGATCGAGGATCTTGCCGCCGTCCCACACGCCGTCGTCCTTGCTCACGCCCCACATGATCACCATGCCTTCGATCGGCTGATCCTTGCGCTCGCCTTCGCATTTCTTGCAGACCGGGTGCGGGCCGTCGTCGGACAGCAGTATCTGCGTCACCTTGCCTTCCAGCTTGCCGTTGCTTTCGGTGATCTCGATGACGGACTTGGGCCGGCCGGTGACGTCGTCGATCTGCCGCCAGGTGCCGACGGGTGTGTCGTTGGCGGCCCAGGCGACGGCCGAGCCCAGCAGCAGGCAGGCGGCAAGGACACATTGCGACAAGCGGTTCATACCAGGACTCCCTACGTTGGCGTATGGGCGAGCCTGCCCAGCCGCGCACGGGCCGGTCAAGCTGCAATGCGCAACGTGCATCGTAACAGCGGGTAGCCGAGGCCTGCTGGCATAATGCAACGTCCTCACCCATAAACCCCTTATCAATGATGCAGGCGAACGAAGCCCTGGTACGCCGGATTCTCGGCGAGCTTATCGATCCTCACACCGGCGCGCCGCTGGCCGACTCGATCCGCGCGGTTGGCGTGGATGGCGCGCGGGTTTCGGTGGATATCCAACTGGGCTATCCGGCGGCCGGCGCCAGCGAGACCTTGGCCGCGCAAGCCAGGCAGGCGCTGGAGAGCGACGCCTCGATCGACGCGGCGGTGGTGTCCCTTTCCAGCCGCATCCATGCGCACAAGGTGCAGGGCACGCTGGCGCCGCTGGCGAACGTGAAGAACATCATTGCGGTGGCGTCCGGCAAGGGCGGCGTGGGCAAATCCACCGTCGCCGTGAACCTGGCGCTGGCGCTGGCCGCGGAAGGCGCGAAGGTCGGCATTCTCGATGCCGACATCTACGGCCCCAGCCAGCCGCGCATGCTCGGCATCCAGGGCCGGCCGGAATCGCCGGACGGCAAGACCATCACGCCGATGACCGCGCACGGCCTGCAGGCGATGTCGATCGGTTTCCTGGTCGACGAGGAAACGCCGATGATCTGGCGCGGCCCGATGGTCACGCAGGCGATGATGCAACTGCTCGGCGACACGCGCTGGGACATGCTCGATTACCTGATCATCGATCTGCCGCCGGGCACCGGAGACATCCAGCTCACGCTGTCGCAGAAAGTGCCGGTGGCCGGCGCGGTGATCGTCACCACGCCGCAGGACATCGCGCTGCTGGATGCGCGCAAGGCGCTGAAGATGTTCGAGAAGGTGGAAGTGCCGGTGCTCGGTATCGTCGAGAACATGGCCACCCACGTATGCACCAACTGCGGCCACGAGGAGCACATCTTCGGCGCCGGCGGCGGCGAGCGCATGGCCGAGCAGTACCACGTGCCGTACCTCGGCTCGTTGCCGCTGGATATCCGCATTCGCGAACAGGCCGATAGCGGCAACCCCACCGTGGCGGCGATGCCGGATTCGGAACTGGCGGCGCGTTATCGGGAGATTGCGCGCAACACCGCCGGAAGGCTCGCGCGCCAGCCGCGCAACAAGTCGCTGGGCCTGGGCAAGATCGTGGTGCAGGGCCAGCCGGCGGCATGAGCGCCGCACGGCGCGTGTTGTGCCTGTCGGGGAGTCTGCGGCGCGTTTCGTCCAATACCGCCGCACTGCTCGCCGCACGCAAGCTGGCGCCGTCAGACTTGTCGCTCACGCTCTATACGGGCCTGGGCGCGTTGCCGCTGTTCAATCCGGACGATGAAAACGATCCGTTGCCGGAAAGCGTGCGAGCGCTGCGCGAAAGCGTGGGTCAAAGCGACGCCCTGCTGATCGCCTGCCCGGAATACGCGCACGGCATACCCGGCGCCTTCAAGAACCTGCTGGACTGGCTGGTCGGCAGTCTGGAGTTTCCGGACAAGCCGGTGCTGCTGATCAATGCCTCGGCGCGCGGTTCGCATCATGCGCAGGACGCGTTGTGCGAAATCTTGCGGACGATGTCGGCGCGGTTGTTGGCGCCGGAGCCGATGCCGGTGTCGTTGCCGGGAGCGGGCTGTACGGTGGAGCAGATTCTGGCCGATGCACAGCGTCGCCTGGAAGTGATCACAGCGCTGGCCTGCCTGAAGGCGGGCTTGGACGGGGGCTCCCGTAGGTTGGGCTGAGGCGCAGCCGAACCCCAACATCGGAATGTGGCATGGCGACGTTGGGGTTCGGCTGCGCCTCAGC
>CBJMMB010000130.1:0-7970 GCA_966430775.1 uncultured Dyella sp.
GCGCGCGCGAGCGGACAGCAAGGGACATTGGCGTGTGGAGAACCTGGGGCCGTCGGTCAACAAGCCTGGAAGTCAGTACGAGGCCCTGCCCTCACCCGACGGCAAACGGCTGCTTGTCGAGGCGGACGACGGCTACTTCGAATCCACGCGCCAGGGTGACGGCTGGTCGCCACGGCGGCGCCTTGGTTCGCAGATCAATGCCAACGGCAGTGAAATCGGTGCGCTCTTTTCGCCCAGCGGACACAGCCTTCTGTTCGCGCGTGACATCAAAGGCAATGACTCGGGCGAGTTTTTCGTCTGGCGATTGCAGGGTGACGAACCTTGGCCACCGCAGTGTCCGCGCCGACCAGGTCGCTCCTGATCCGCAAACATCTCATCCAGCTACTGCTGTCCAGGGAAAGTTTCGTAGCAGCCCCAATCTCGCCTCACCGTCATTCCGGCGAAGGCCCACTGCTGTCCGGGGAAAGTCTCTGCATGTCTTGCAAGAATGGCTAAAACGTTCGTCATCCCAGCGAAAGCTGGGATCCAGCGACTTATAAAGCGTCAAAGGCACTGGATCCCAGCTTTCGCTGGGATGACGATTCGGTAGCGTTGAATTTTTGGGAAAAATTGTCGATACCAGGCTGCATGTCGCACATTTTTTTAAAAGCCTCATTTTCCCCGGGCAGCAGTGGGCGAAGGCCGGAATCCATGCCGACCGTTGCGAAGAACTTTCATTGGATCGACACGTATCTCGCATGGTTATAAATAGATTCCGGCCTTCGCCGGAATGACGATGAGGTACTGTCAGGCTAGTCTAAAAGACGGACATGTCGCTCAAATGTCGCCAAGTTCAAGGGCGGACAATCAATGCATGGATATCGACACGGAAGAGCTGTGCCGCTCCACATACCCCACGCGCCGCGCCACCAACGCCAACAGCACGGCAGCGCCACTGGCGACGCCGGCGATGATCACGAAGAACGCATCGTGCGGCAGCTTGCTCCATAGCGTGCCCAGCGATCCTGCAAACAAGTTGCCGAAGAAGCCGGCGAAGTACCACAACGCAATGCAGGTAGCGCGCAAGCCTTCGGGCGCCATGCGGCCGAACAGGCCCAGGCCGGTCGGCAATATGTACAACTCGCCCAGCGTCATCAGCACGAACCAGCCCACCAGCCACGCCCAATGTGCGTGCGCGGCGTGCGCTTCGGTCCAGCCTGTGACTGCGGCCAGCATCAGATAGGAAAGGCTCACCACCGCTGCACCAAAGGCCATCTTGTAGAGCAACGGCGTCTCCACGCCGCGCCTGGCCAGGCGATCCCAGCGCGCCACCAGCAGCGGCGTAAGCAAAAACACCGAGAACGGATTGAGCGCCTGGAACCACGCCATGGGAATGCTCCAGCCCGAACCGGCTTGGCGATTCACATCCGCATCCACCCATAGCGCAATGGTGTTGCCGACCTGCTCATACGCGCCGCGAAACACCACCACGATGGCCGCAACACCCATAAGAAACAGCAAGGATCGCCGGTGCGGCGCCCATGACGCAGGCTGTGACGATGAGATCGATACCGTGCGCGCAGGCTCGGGCGGCAGATGGGACGAACCTGCCAGGTAAATGACGAGCGAGATGACCATGCCAATACCCGCCATCGCAAAGCCCCAATGCCAGCCATGGCGCTCGCCCAGAAAGCCGCACACCAGCGGCGCGACAAAGGCGCCCAGATTTACGCCGGCGTAGTAGATGTTGTAGGCGATCTTGCCGCGCGGATCGTCGTCGCGATACAGCCCGCGAATCTGGCTGGTGAGGCTCGGCAGGAAAAAACCGTTGCCGATCGCGATGACGGCCAGGGCCGGATAGAACAGCGGCTCGAACACCATCATGAAATGACCCAGCGCCATGGTGGCGCCGCCGATGATCACCGAGCGGCGCTTGCCCAGCCATCGGTCCGCCAGCAATCCGCCGAATATCGGCGTGAAATAGACCAGCGCGGTATACGCGCCGTAGATCAGCGACGCGTTCGCCTGCGCGATATCCAGGCGCTTGGTCATGTAATAGACCAGCAGCGCGCGCATGCCGTAGAAGGAAAACCGCTCCCAGGTCTCGCTGAGGAACAGCACGCTAAGCCCGAGCGGATGTCCCAAGAATTCGCGCTGGGATGAGCGGGTTTGCATGGTTCAGTGCTCTCCCGCCGCTGGCGACATCAAGCAGGTGTTCGGGTCCGACATGACCTGCTGTACGAGGTTCTGCAGGATGCGCGCATCCTGCGCATCGAGCTCGTCGCCCTCGATGCCGCGAAAATGATGATGAAACGAGCTTACGGCAGCGGGACGATTATCCAGCGGATAGCCGATGGTGGCCAACGCCATCCACGGGTCGAACGTGGCGGGCGCATCGCACAGCGGGCCGCGTGGCCAAAGGCCGAAGCCATTCGCGGCCAACTGCTGCCACGGAAACAACGGGCCGGGATCGGTCTTGCGACCAGGGGCAAGGTCTTCATGACCGATGATCTGCGTGAGCGGAATGCGCCAGCGCGTGGTGAGATCGGTCAGCAGGCGCAACAGCGCACCGATCTGCGGCTGCGCGAATGCGCTGTGACCATCGTTATCCAGCTCGATACCGATGGAGGCCGAATTGACATCGGTGATGGTGCCCCAGCGCCCCTGCCCCGCCTGCCAGGCACGCCGATCGTCCGTCACCAGCTGGTAGATATGGCCGTCGCTGCCGATCAGATAGTGCGCGCTGACCGGCCCACCGCTGTTGCTGCTGCGTAGCGTCTGCAGACTCTGCTGCACCGACTGCTGTTCGGTGTAGTGCAGCACGATCAGCACGGGACGACGCGTGTCGTAGTTGGGCGAGGCCACCCAGGTGGCCAGCGGACTGCGCGATGGTGCATGCGCGCAAGCGGCCAGCAGTAGCACGCTCGCCAGCGCGGCTATGCGGAAGAAGTTGCGGTAGATGAACGTCATGCTCAATGGTCCAGGAACGGTGCGGCAATCGCCAGCACGGTACGGTAAGGCTCCGGCGCATTGCGATTGCTGAGCAGGATCACCGTAAGGTGCTGTTTTGGCCAGCGCACGATCACATTACGGAAACCAATGCTCTCGCCGGAATGCCAAAGCGTATCGCCAGTGATGCGCCATCCGAAACCATAATCCGCCTGATAGGGCTCACCCACCACTTTCGCATGCGCGCTGAAGGCCAGCTTGCGCGAGGCATCGCTCAGTAGGCGGTTGTCGTAAAGCGCCGCATCCCATTTGGCCAGGTCGTCGATGCTGGCGTAGATGCCGCCGTCACCACGCGTGGCGCTGGTCAGATCCTGGTCGGTCAGTTGCCACTTGCCATCGATATGGCTGTAGCCATAAGCGCGGCTCGGCACCGTCTTGGCGTCGTGCACGTAGAGCAGTGTGTGATCCATATGCAGCGGCGCGAAGATGCGGCGCTTGAGGAATTCCTGCAGACTCATGCCGGATGCCTTCTCCACCACCAAGCCCAGCAACACATAGCCGGTATTGCTGTAACGATACGCCGTGCCGGGCGGGAAATAGGTGTGCGTGGTGGCGCTGATCATGCGCAGTACGTCGCCGTCGTTGAGTTGGCGGGTGGTGCCGGGAGGAATCAGGTCTTCGTAATCGAGCAGGCCGCCGGTGTGGCTTAGCAGTTCGCGCAGGGTTACCTGGTCCGCAAAGGGCGGCAGCGTGGGCAGCCAATGGCGAATGGAATCGTCGAGTTTCAATTTGCCATTCTCTGCCAGCAACAGCACGGCGGCGGCCGTGAACTGTTTGGTGACCGAGGCCAGGCGGTAGTCCGTTGCGGGCGTGGCGGCGACATGATGCTCCAGGTCCGCCATGCCATAGCCACGGCGCAGCAGGACCTTACCGTTCTTGATCACCAGCAGCGATGCGCCGGGTACGTTACCGGTATAAGGCTGCATCAGCTGGTCGGCGTTGCGGATGGCGTCGGCGGTCGATGCGTGGACCACGCCGACGGCAAAGCATAAGATCATGAGCAAGACGACGAATCGGCGCGTATCAATAGGGGAGGCTTTCATGGACAGGCTCCGATCCGCGCAAAATGCAGGTCTTCATAGTCGGAACTGAAATCACCCTGCGGATCGAGCTTGGCCATGGTCAAGGACACCGGCTGGCCGGAAGCGGCCGGGTGGAAATCGAGCCAGGTATCGGGCGATACGCTGCGATCATCCCAACGCACAAGATAACGCTTGCCCAGGCGCCGCATTTCGCCGCTGAAACGAGGTGATTTGATCGACGCCAGATGCACGCGATCGCCGCGCGTGCAAAGCAGGATCTCGCCGAACCAGGGATCGCGGTAACGACCGGTCCAGCCGGCCAGTGCGGTGACCTCGGCCGGTTTTGCCGTTGCGCTATCCGGCACTGCGGCGTGGGCGTGCTGTTCCTTGCTGGCATGCTCCACGGCATCCGCGTACCGCGCCACGCCACGCGTATCGCCCGGCGCCGTGAAGTGTTTCAACAGCACCTCGCCCAGCACGGTGCGTGCATCTTCCGCCTCGCCATTGATCATGAACACGAAACCGCTTTGCCGATCCGGTAACAGCATCAGTTCGGAATACATGCCGTTCAAGGTACCGGTATGCCATACCGTCCACACGCCATCGGCGTCGGCCATGCGCCAACCGTAGCCGTAGGCCATCACGTGGGTGTTATCCCAGCTGCGGCGCTGGTCGGAAACCGGAATCAGCATGTGCGGCGATTGCAGCACGCGTCGCTGCTGTGCCGACAGCCATTGCAGTTGCGCCGGCGTGGGAGCCAACCAGTTGCGAGCCCAGCGCAGCATGTCGTCGAGATCGCAACGAATGCCGCCAGCTGCGGCAGAAGTCATCACGGAAGATGCATCGTCGTGCAACGGAATATTGCGCTCGCCTTCGCGGGCATGCGGCTGCGCCACGTCGCCGCTACCCTCGCCCACCACGCAGCGGGAAAGGCCCAGCGGTTCGAACACTTCGCGGCGCATCAAAGTTTCATAAGGCGCACCGCCCGCGGCGGCGGCCACTTCGCCAGCCACTACGTACAGCAGGTTGTCGTACTGGTATTTGGAACGGAAGCTGTAACCCGGCTTGATAAAGCGCAAACCGTGGATGATGTCGGCGCGCGTGAAGTCGTTGGGCTCCGGCCACAGCATCAGATCGCCGCCGCCTTCGGGCAAACCGCTGGAATGCGTCAACAGGTCGGCCACGCGCATGTTGGCGGTTACCCACGGGTCGTACATGCGGAAATCCGGGAGGTACTTGGTGATTAGGTCGTCCCAATGCAGTTTGCCTTGGTCGACCAGGCGTGCGAGCAAGGCGGTGGTCATCGCCTTGCTGTTGGAGGCGATTTTGAATTGGGTTTGCGTGGTGATGGGGTGGCCTGAGCCGGCCACTGTTTCGCCGCGTGTAGCGATGTAGACCACTTTGCCTTGCTCGATTACGCCAATGGCAATGCCTGGTAGGTGGTAGCGGGCCTGAATGGCGTCGACGATGGTGTCGTAGGGGTTAGGGGATTGTGCTGCGATGGAAGGCGCGATCAAGCTGAAGGCAAGCCATGCCAAGCTCATACTCAGCCTCTTTGGCGATGCTTTTCGCGGCCAGGCGTAGCGAACACTCTGTTTTGCCATATCCATCCATCTTGCCTCACCGTCATTCCGGCGAAGGCCGGAATCCACGCTTCGCACCGGCGATAGATTCCGGCCTTCGCCGGAATGACGGTGAGGTATTTGTTTGGTCTTTCGCCAGGAGGGGGAGAACGTCTTGGCGCCGATTCACGGCCGCGCCTGATCCTTCGCCACCCGCTCCACCTCACCCCACACACGCAACAGATTCCCACCCCACAATTTGCCAATATCCGCATCACTAAACCCACGCTTGCGCAACACTGCCGTGACATTGCGCGTCTCACTCGCATCCATCCAGCCAGTAATCCCTCCTCCCCCATCGAAATCCGACGCAATACCAACATGATCGATGCCAGCCACCTTCACCACGTGCTGGATCTGATTGGCGAAATCATCCAGGGTCGGCAACGGATGCTGTTTTTCGATCTCTGCCATGCCCTTGGCCATCGCCGGCAGATAATCGTGCTTGTCGCTGTCGTATTCGGTATCGCCGTTGGCCTTCGCAACGGCCTGCTGCAAGGCCTTCTCGGCGGCTTCGCGTTCGGGATCGTGCTTCAGAAATTCCTTGTACGCCACCACCTGGATCACGCCGCCTTTGGCCGCAATCGCGCGCAACAGGTCGTCCGGCAGGTTGCGTGGATGATCGAGCACGGCGCGCGCACCGGAATGCGAAGCGATGATGGGTGCCTTCGAATAGCGCAAGGCATCCTGCACGCAACGGTCGGAAGCGTGCGAGATATCCACCATCATGCCGAGCTGGTTCGCGCGTTCCACCACCTGCCGGCCGAATGCCGTCATCCCGGGATCGTCCGCACTGTTCATCGCCGGCTCGCCGTGCTTGCTATCGGGCAAGGAACTGCTGCACAAGTCGTTGTTGCCGACATGTACCAGCCCCACATAGCGCGCGCCACGGTCGTAGGCGGCATCGAGGCGATGGAGATCATGGCCCAGGGAGTAGCTGTTCTCGATGCCGATCATCGCCGACAGCAAACCGGCGCGGTGGTTGGCCATCACCTGCGCGGGCGTGGTGGCAAGCCGGATACGATCGGGATATTGCATCAGCATGCGGCCGATGCCGTCGTATTTTTCTTCCGCCTGGGCAACCGCCTTGGCATAGCCTTCCGCGGTAAGCGGGCCTTGCGGCACCCAGATCACGAAGAAGGCCGCGTTGAGCCCGCCGCGTTCCATCTTGCCCAGGTCGACCAGCAGTGGCGTGTTCTTGCCCACGTCGAAACGCGGCTCGCGCATATAGGTGAACGGGATATCGACATGGGTGTCGAGGGTAATCGGCGGGTCGCCGGCTTGCGCGGCGCCAACGGCCATCCCCAGGGCGAGCAGTGCGATGGATAGCATGCAGTGTTCCGGTGATGCGGCGGTTAAAAAAACGGCCCGGCAGCATGCACGGGCCGGGGAGGTCAAAAATCCAAAGCCATCATCAATTGCACATAGCGCGGCGGCTGGAAAATCAGCGGTTGCAGGAAGGTGCTGCTGATGTCCGAAGAAATGCTGGTCTGCATGTTCTGATCCACCTGCACCGTGCGTTGCTGATTGAACAGGTTGAATGCCGTGAGCTTGATGCGCAGGTTACCGCCATAGAAGGGATGCAGGTAGGTAAGGCTGGCATCGACCGTATAGGTCCATGGCAGGCGGCCATAGTTGCCGCGGCCGACCTGACGATAAACGCGTTGCTCCGACGGATACGGCACGGGATTGCCGCTTGCATCGACCTGCCCGGGAATGAAACCGCATTTGTCCACGCAGATGTAGTAGCTGTAGTAATTGGTGGCATCGAACGGGTTGCCCACGCCGTAGCTGGTGATTGGCCCGCCGGAAGCGAGATTGAGATCGGCGCCCAGCTGCCAGTGCGGCGTCAGTGCATAGGTGCCGCGCGCTTTCAGTTGATGGCGGCGGTCGTTGGGTAAGAAGCCGTTGGCGAGATTCACATAGGGGTTGTCCCAGTTCTCGGTACGGCCGGTATCGGCGAAGTCGGTATCGGAGTTGACCGGACCTTCCGCGTTGCCGCGGTTCCAGGAAATCGTGTACGAGACGTTGAGCGCCCATTTTTCATCCCAGGCGCGATCGACCTGGAATTCCATCGCGGCATAGGTACGCTTGGGCTTTACCCAGCCGCGCTGCCCCAGGTAATTGCCGTCGGCGTCGTACATCGCCCAGCCGTATTTGGAAGTGTCGATGGTGATCCAGCCGTCGGCCTTGCCGGTGCAATGTGTATCGCCCCATACCGTGACGTTCTTGCCGGGATTGGCCATCACCCAGCCCACGTAGCCATTGCCGCCGCATTGCGGGGTGGCGCTGATCTGCATGTCGTCGATCGCGTTGTGCATGCGCCGATAGATGCCGC
>CBJMMB010000131.1:0-7951 GCA_966430775.1 uncultured Dyella sp.
AAACCCGGCGCGTCAGTGAAGTGCGGCGCATACGGATACGTGCCGTTGAACGTTGCATCGGATCGGATCATGTTCCTGGCCTTGAAATAGGTTTCAAATTGAAACCATTTGCCTTATAGGCCGAACGGTTTTATTTTGCAACCACTCACAACGGGAAGAACGATGGTCAAACGAACCACCCACGAGGATTCCCTATGCGGCGTGGCGCGCCCTATGGACGCCATCGGCGATGGCTGGTCGCTGTTGATCGTGCGCGACGCGTTCGGCGGCTTGCGGCGCTTCGGCGAATTCCAGAAGAGCCTTGGCCTGGCCAAGAACATCCTCGCGGCCCGCCTTCGTCACCTGGTATCCCACGGCATTCTGGATGCAGTGCCCGCTTCGGATGGAGGCGCCTACCAGGAATACGTGCTAACGGAGAAAGGTCGCGGCCTGTTTCCACTGCTGGTTGCGCTCAGGCAGTGGGGCGAGACGTTCTTCTTCGAGCGCGATGAACCTCACGCGCAACTGGTGCACAAAAAGACCGGCCTGCCCGTGCAAAAACTGTTGCCACGCACGCAAGAGGGGCGGCTGTTGAAGCCTGAAGACACAGTCGTGCAATTGCCGTCCGTTCGGACGAGACGAACGCAACGGCAAACCTGAGCATGCCGGTCCATCCGCAGCCGTTGCGTCCGCCCCGGTAAGAGCGATCAGGCTTCAGCGCATTCGTTCAAGCGCAAATGCCGCGTTTCCGGCGCCCAGGCGACGGACACCGCCATGCCGATCATCAGCACCGCCGCCAACGCCATCATCGTGACCTGCAGGCCGAATATCTGCATGCCGATCGGCAACAGGAACACACCTGCTGCGGAGCCGAGACGACTGCATGCCACGGCCAGGCCCACGCCGCAGGCGCGCACTTCGGTGGGGAAGCATTCCGGTGGATAGACGCCCACCAGGTTGGACACCGCCGACAGTGTCACGGTGAACAATGCGAACGCCGCCACCAGCAACATCGACGCGGAGCTCGGCAACAGGCTCAGCATGGCCAGCGCCGCGGCGGTAATGGCGAAAGAGCTGATCAGGAAGATTCGCCGCGGCAGCTTTACGGTAAGCCAGATGCCGATGATCGCGCCGATGACCAGCAACCCGTTCAACAGCAGATCCGCCTTGCTGTCTTCCGGTAGATGGACCACTTCCAGGATCGCTGGCAAAAAGGTGTAGATCGCAAAGTAGGGAATGACCAGGCAGACGAAGAAAATGCTGTTGAACAGGGTGCGCCGGATCAGGTCGCCGCGGAACAGCCGTGCATAACCACCAGATGCATCATGGTCATCGTGTGCGCCGGCATCCAATACCACACGCTTGCCGAAATATTTCTTCACCACCGCATCCGCTTCGCTCTTGCGCCCCTGCTTGAGCAGCCAGCGTGGCGATTCGGGCGTGCCCATGCGCAGAATTAACACGAGCAATGCAGGCACGCCGGCGGACGCCAGCAGCCAGCGCCACGCATCGGGATTGGAGCCGTGCTGCACGTAGGCCATGCCAAGCAGGTTGGCCATCACATAGCCCACCGTCCAGATCACGCTGAAGGAACCCAACAGCAAGCCGCGGTGCTTGCGTGGCGAGAATTCCGCAAGGATCGCATGCCCGACCGCAAAATCGCCGCCCATGCCGAAACCGAACAAGGCGCGCATGATGCATAGCATCAGCGGCGTCTGCACATAGAACTGCGCGAATGCAGTAATGGTGATGATTACGAAGCTGAGCAGGAAGATCTTCTGCCGCCCCACCCGATCGGACAGCCAGCCGAACAGCAGGCTGCCGACGAAGATGCCCAGCAAGGTGGAGCTGCCGATCAGCCCTTCCCATAGCGCGCGGTGCTCGGCCTGCGCACCCAGCATCTGGTCGAGCATGGGTTGCATGGCGTAGGCAATGGTGCCGATGGCGTAGCCTTCGGTGAGATGTGCGCCAAATGTGAGGGCGGCAATCTTGCAGTGGAAGAAGTTGAGCGGCACGTCGTCCAGGAGGATGTTTGCATTGGCCGTCTTCTGCCGGCTAGCGCCATAAGCCACCGGAGGCTTTACGACCAAGGCTTGTCCATCTGTGCTGCCCATGTTTTCTCCTTCCGTCATGGCGCCCAGCGCGCCCGATTACGCCGCCCGAGGCGCGTCATTCACCTCATCCTTGCAGGCCACCCAACATGAGGTACTTCAGTTCAACGTACTCATCGAACCCATACTTGGAGCCTTCACGGCCCAGGCCCGATTGCTTGACGCCGCCGAAGGGCGCCACTTCCGTGGAAATGATGCCTTCGTTGATGCCGACCATTCCGCTTTCCAGCGCCTCGGCGACGCGCCAGCTGCGCGCCATGTCGCGCGTGTAGAAATAGGCCGATAGCCCGAAGGGCGTATCGTTCGCGGCGGCGACCGCTTCCTGTTCGGTATCGAAACGGAAACAGGCAGCCACCGGGCCGAAGGTTTCTTCTTGCGCAATCAGCATGTCGTGCGTGGCATCAACCAGCACGGTGGGTTCGTAGAAGGTGCCGCCGAGCGTATGCGGTTGGCCGCCGGCAAGAATCAGTGCGCCCTTGCTTAGCGCATCCTCGACGTGCTGCTGCACTTTGGCCAGCGCCGCCTGGTTGATCAGCGGGCCTTGTTCGAAGTCACCCGTCAACGCGTCGCCCACGCGCAGCTTGCGCACGGCGTCCGCCAATGCATGGGTGAAGGTGTCATAGATGCCGCTTTGTATGTAGAAGCGGTTTACGCAGACGCAGGTCTGGCCGGTGTTGCGAAACTTTGAGGCCATCGCGCCGCGCACTGCGGCATCGAGGTCCGCGTCGTCGAATACCATGAACGGCGCGTTGCCGCCTAGTTCGAGCGACAACTTCTTCAGCGTGTCCGCGCACTGGCGGGCCAGCAGCTTGCCGGTGCGCGTGGAGCCCGTGAACGAGAGCTTGCGCACCACCTCGGAACCGGTGAGCACCTGGCCAATCGCCACCGCATCACCGGAGACGATATTGAACACGCCCGCCGGAATACCCGCCTGCTCCGCCAGCACCGCCAGCGCAAAGGCCGACAGCGGCGTTTCCTCGGACGGTTTCAGCACCATGCTGCAACCGGCCGCCAAGGCTGGCGCGGCCTTGCGCGTGATCATCGCGAGCGGGAAATTCCATGGCGTAATCGCGGCGACCACGCCCACCGGTTCGCGTACCACCAGGATTTTCGAATGCGGGGACGGGCTTGGAATCACATCGCCGTAGCTGCGCTTGGCTTCCTCCGCAAACCATTCCAGAAAACTCGCGGCATACGCCACCTCGCCACGCGCTTCGGCCAGCGGTTTGCCCTGTTCGCGCGACAGCAGCTCGGCCAGTGCATCGCGATGCGCCAGCATCAGCTCGCCCCACCGGCGAACCATGCCGGCGCGTTCCTTCGCGGTGAGCGCACGCCAGACCGGAAAGGCACGGGCGGCAGCGTCGACGGCTTCTTGCGCCTCGGCAGCGCCGCCTTTGGCCACATGCGTGATGACGTCGCCCGTAGCAGGGTTGCAGACGAGATAGGTATCTGCGCTCGTGCACCATTGGCCGTCGATGTAGTGGCCATTGCGCAGGAAGTCACTCGCGTCGCTGTTGCGGCTGCCGTCGCTCATGCCACTTTCTCCTGGTTGTTTGCAAACGAACCGCGCGCCGGGCGCGGCTCACGCGCGATGCGGCAACCCGCGGTGTAGTCGTTGATCAGGTCGCACGGCGTGTAGTTGCGTTCCAGTTCGTACAGTTCCTCTTCGTCCAGCCGGGTTTCCAGCGCTGCCAGTGCGCTATCGAACTGCGCGGCGGAATCGGCGCCGACCAGCATGCAATCGATGTGCTTGCGCCCCAGCACCCAGGCTTGCGCAATTTGCGCCGCCGAAACGCCACGGCGCTTCGCAACGCGAGCGGCGGAGGCGGCGACTTCCAGTGAAGTCATGTCGCCATACATCTGCGAGGTGAAGAAATCGGTCTGGTTGCGCGTGGACTGCGCATCACCGGACAGAAGACCGCGCGCCAACGGACTGAATACCGACACGCCAATGCCCTGGTCGGCGCAATAAGGAATCATCTCGCGCTCCTCCTCGCGATAGGCGAGATTGAGCTGCAGTTGCATGTTGATCGGCTTGTCCCAGCCGTTGCGCTCGCAGACCTGGATGATCTTGGCAAGCTGCCAGGTGTACATGGTGGATACGCCGATGTAGCGGGCCTTGCCGCTGCGCACGATGTCGTTCAACGCGCCCATGGTTTCCTCCACGGGTGTATGCACGTCGAAGAAATGCAGCATGTAGATGTCGACGTAGTCCATGCCGAGACGCTTCAACGAGCCGTCGATGCCGTCCATGACGTGCTTGCGCGAATGGCCGCCGGCGTTGGGGTAAGCGCCCATGTCGTAGCCGACCTTGGTGGTGACTACGATTTCCTCGCGGCGTGCGAGCCGCTTCAGGATGCGGCCGACCACTTCCTCGCCCACGCCGGTGGAATAGAAATCCGCCAGGTCGATGAAGTTGACGCCCGCTTCCAGCGCGTGGCGAACGATCGGCTCGCTCTTCGCCTCGTCGAAAATCCACGGCTTCCATTGCGGCGTGCCCATGTTCATGGTGCCCAGGCAAAGCCGTGACACCTTGAGGCCGGACCGGCCCAGACGAACGTATTCCATGCGACGACTCCTTTCGTGCTGCGCTCAAGCCTTGGGTGTATAGAACGGATTGCTGACCTGGGCCGCCGCCTCGAACACCGCCTTGCGTTCCGGCAGGCCGAGCATGGCGGCGCGAATGGCGTTCTTGCAGGCGCGGTAGTTGTTCTCGTAGATGGCATCGAGATCATCGCAAGCCGGGTTTACCCAGTTCGCCGAAACAATGACCCAGTCGTTCTCGGCCTCCGGCGGCAGCACGCCGTCTTCCAGCGACTCGGCCACGGCCTTGGCGATGCCAGCCTGCGAAGCGCCCCAGGTGGCGTTGCCGTGGAATTCATGGGCGATTTGCGCTTTGTTGACGTACAGCGTCAGCGGCTTGGTCGGCACACCGGGGCGCGCGATGATCACGAACGGCGCGTGTCCGGTGGAAGGCGTGGCCAGCGCCGTGGCGAAGGCCTGGCCCGCAGGGCCGTTGCGTGGCCCGATCAGCACGTTGATATGCGCCAGGTTGACGCCGGGTCCTTCGAAGCCTTCGCCGATGTAGAGCTGTTTGCTGTCCGTTGCGTTCATCGCCTCGCATCCGAAATGCTGCCGGAGATCGATTGTGCGGTGGCGGCGAAGGGCCTGTGAGTCCATTTATTCCGATACGTGTAGCTGGCAATCGCTGTATGTCGCGTACTGTTATGCCTACAGCGATCTCGTATCTTTACCGTTGCGCCGCAACACATCGCGTTCTTCACGCTGTGCTGGGCACACTGCCGCGGGACGACACGAGGGAGCAGAACCATGCATCACAGCAGACTGTGCACGCTGGTACTCGACTGCGAGGGCGACGATCTTCGCAAGGCCGCCGCCTTCTGGAGTGCGGCGCTCGGCAAGCCCATCGCCAATATGGACGTAGATGGCGACGGCAAATACGTCGAACTGGAAACCGCCGACGATGAACCGCTGATGCTGCTACAGAAGGTGGATCATCCCAGCCGCGTGCATCTGGATATCGAAACGGACGACCAGGAAGCCGAAGCGCTGCGGCTGGAGAAGCTCGGCGCCAAACGCATCGCCTACGTCCGTGGCCGCTGGTGGGTAATGGAAGCGCCAAGCGGCCATCGATTCTGCATCGTGCACAAACAGCGCAAGACGTTCGGACCGCACCTCAACCGCTGGGATTGATCAACGCCGATCAGGCGCTTTCTGCAGGCTGGCGCAGCGGCAAACGCATGATGATCTCCAGGCCTCCATCATTCGCGTTGCGCGCCACCACATCGCCGTCGTGCGCCTGCATCACGCGCTGGACAATCGCCAGGCCCAGGCCATGCCCGCCAGCCTGCGCGGCGTTGGTGCCGCGGAAAAACGGACGAAACAGCAGATCGAGTTCGTCCTGCGGCACGCCAGGGCCGTGATCGCGGATACGCAGTTCGAGCTGCATATCCAGCGCGGTCAATCCGATATGCACCACATCATTGACCGGACTGAACTTGATCGCATTGGCGAGCACATTGTCCACCGCACGCTCCAGCAGCAAGCCGCTGCCTTGCGCCACCATCGGTTCCGTCTCGCTCATCTGCAAAACGATGCCGCGCGCCTCGGCATCGATATGCGCCGCTGCCACGCGATCCTTGAGCAGTTCCGTGAAGTCGACCGATTCGTGCAGCATCCCCGGCAACCCGCCTTCCAGCCGCGACAGCGCCAGCATTTCCGCCGTCATGCGGTCCATGCGCACGATCTCCTCTTCGGCGCGCCGAAAATGCGCGGCCGCTTCGTTCGGCTGGGTGCTGTGTTGCGCAAGATCCAGGATGAGATGCAGACGCGCCAGCGGTGAACGCAGCTCGTGCGAAAGATCCTGCAGAACACCACGCTCGTGTGCGACAAGGATCTCGATGCGCTCGGCCATGGCGTTGAAATCGCGCGCAAGCTGGCCCAGCTCGTCGTGCTTGCCCAGCCACCGCTGTTCCACACGCGTGGTGAATTCGCCGGATGCCATCCGGCGCGTGGCGGTACGCATCGCCTCCACCGGCCGCGACACGCTGCGCGCCACCCACCAGCCGATGATGCCGATCGTCAGCAACGACAGCAGCCATTCCACGATCAGCAGGATCTTCTCGCGCGTGCGTGGCGGCACGCGGCTGCGTGCGCTGCTTACGGCGACCATCTGTCTGACGTGGCCGTCGCTGCCTGTGACGTTTTGCACGGCGATATAGAAGCCCGGCCACGGGCTCAAGGCGATGTCGTGCCCGGACGACAACCAGTCCGGAAGTGTGTGGCGGATCGTCGGCGGCATGCGGATTTCGCGCAACGGCTCGCCATTTTCATACAGCGTGGCATCCACACCTTGCTCGCGCTGCTGCCTGACCCAGGTGTCCAGGCCATCGTGTCCGCCCTTCTCATAGGCCTGGTTGGCGGCTTGCGCCAGCGCCGGCCAGTCGAACGCCTGCTGCATCGAATAGGCGATAAAGCTGCGCGTAAGCAAACCGCCCAGCATCAGCACCAGCACGTTGGCGATGCATACGGAGATCAGCAAGCGCCAGAACAGCGGACTGCGGAACGGGCTGCTGAAGCGGGTCATGCCTGCGCCACGCTGTTGGGCACGAGCACGTAACCCGCGCCGCGTACCGAATCGATACGCGGCGCCTGGGTTGAGGCTTCCGCCAATTTGTGGCGTAGCCGGCTGACGTGCACGTCGATGCTGCGATCGAAGCGTTCCAGCTCACGTCCCAGCGCCACGCGCGTGAGCGAGGTCTTGTCGATCACTTCGCCCGCGCGCTGCACCAGCATCAACAGCAGGGCGAATTCCGCACCGGTGAGATTGAGTTCCTGCTCGCCGGCATAGGCGCGCCGTTCGCCCGGCAGCAGGCGCAGCACGCCTGTGCTCAGTTCGCCTACGCTCTCCACCGTGTGGCGCCGCAATTGTGCGCGCACGCGCGCCAGCAATTCGCGCGGCAGGCAGGGTTTGGAAAGATAGTCGTCAGCGCCGAGTTCCAGCCCGACCACGCGGTCCACCGGCTCGCCGCGCCCCGACAACATGATCACCGGCAAGCGATGTTGCGCACGCAAGTCGCGCAAGGTATCCAGGCCGCTGCGGCCCGGCATCATCACATCGAGAATCAACAGATCCGGCCGCAACGCCGGATCGCGCAATCTTGCCAGCACACTCTCGCTGTCGTGCACGACATCCACCTGCAAGCCTTCGCGGCGCAGGTATTCGGCGAGCAGTGCGCACAGCTCGCGATCGTCATCACCAATCAGGATCCGGGACATGCAAGTAGCCATCGACAGTAGGTCTTACTATCGCATGACAACTGCAAACGGCCGCCGTGTCG
>CBJMMB010000132.1:0-7856 GCA_966430775.1 uncultured Dyella sp.
TCGCGTCGCTCGAACATGGCGTCACTCATCCAGGCCGATATCCACGCATCGCCACGCGCACCGGCATGCTCAAGCTCGCCGGCGGCGGCGTATCGATATGCACGCCTTGCAGCACGTCGATCAGCGCGCGATCGGTGGTTTGCACGCCGCTGGGTTTCACCAGTTCTGCGCGCGTGATGTTGCCGCTGGGCGAAAGCCACAGATTCACGCGCACTTCGAAGACGAGGCGGCGTGTGCGGTCATCGCGTTGAATGGCTTCCTGCAGCGCATAGCTCAGGTATTGCTCGTAAGAGGAACCACCCACGCCGCTGCCGCCGCCGCTGCCCACCATGCCGCCGCCTTCGCCCGCGCCGATGTTGAAGGCGTCGTTGCCGGCCTGCGCGGGGCCATTGATGGTGATCTGCTTGGCGAGGTCGGGCGCCTTGGGCGCCTGCACCGGTTTCGCCGGCTCGGGCTTGGGCACTTCCTGCTTGACCTCTTCCA
This sequence comes from uncultured Dyella sp., assembly GCA_966430775.1. GTDB lineage: Bacteria > Pseudomonadota > Gammaproteobacteria > Xanthomonadales > Rhodanobacteraceae > Dyella_B. The sequence continues at coordinate 484 of CBJMMB010000132.1, forward strand.
CCTTCTTCGGCTCCGGCGGCTTTTCCTTCGGCGGCGGAGGCGGCGGCGGCAACGGCGTGATGGTGGCGATGCGCGGGGCCGAGCGGCGCACGCCCACTTCGTGTCCCGCAAGCATCCATACCAGCCATGCCGCGGCAAGCAGCAGCACGAGCACGATGATGCGCCCGCGCCAGCGCTGCCATCGTGTCTGCTCGGGGTAAGCGGGCTCGAACATCGCTGGTTCTCAGCTCGCTTGCTTGCCGGTCACCAGACCGACCTGCGTGAGTTCAAGACGGCGCAGCAGGTCGAGCACGTCGACCACCTTTTGATACTGCACGTTGGAATCGCCCTTCACGATTACCGGGAAATCGGGCGAAAGCGCTTTCTGTTCGCGCAGCCGTTGTTCCAGTTCGCCCATCGTCACCGGGAAGGCGTCGAGGAAAACCTGCCCCGTATCCGAAACAGTGATCGCCTTGGTCTGCGGCTTGGCCAGGCTCACCGACGCGCTGGCCTTGGGCAGGTTCACCTTGATGCCCTGCACCGCCGCGGTGGTCATGATGATGAAGATCACCAGCAGCACGTACGCCAGGTCCAGCATCGGCGTGATGTTGATGTCGTCGTAGGGCTTGTCTTCGTCGTGGGCTCGCATGGCGCTCTCCTCAGCTTTCCACCGTGGAGAGATCCATCGCGCGATGCAGTTCGGCCAGGCGCGTCACGAATTCGTCGACGAACACCTGCATGTTCGCGGTGACCGCCTTGTTGCGCGTAAGCAGGTAGTTGTAGCCGAACAGCGCCGGAATCGCGACGAACAGGCCGGCGACCGTGGCGAGCAATGCGGCGGAAATGCCCGGCGCGATCGCGTTGATGTTGACGTCGCCAGCGGCGGCGATCGCGGCGAAGGTGATCATCACGCCCACCACCGTGCCGAGCAGGCCGAGGAACGGGCCGCCGGAAATTGCGATGGTCAGCATCACCATCGAGCGCGAAAGCGCCTGGTTTTCGCGCACCAGGGTGGAATCCATCACTGCGCGGATCGCTTCGATCGACTCGGAGGCGATCACCAGGCGGCCGTCTTCATCGCGGCGACGCCATACTTCCTTCGCACCCGTTTCGTACAGGCGATAGAGCGAAGAGCGCGCCAGCTCCTGCTTGATCGCCGGCGAGGCATGCTTGCCGGAAAGGCCGAGCAGGTTGCTGCCCAGTTCGCGATAGCGATGCAGGAAGCGCTCGTTCGCATTCGTCACCTGCGACACGTAGCTGCCACGCTGCCACATCACCAGCCAGGAGATGATCGCCATGATCGCCAGCAGGCCGATCACCACCCACGCATCCACCGTCACCGATTTGACGATGATGCCGAAGTAGCCGAAGCCGAAGCCGGATTTTTTTTCGTCCTCGCCATAGGCGGCAAGCTTCGATTCCGCCCCTTGCGTCAGCGCGTTGGCGGCGATCATCGCCGCAGGGCGCGCCACGCGCGACAAGCGCAGCTCATCCATCTGGCCCACGAAGGCAGCGAACGGCACCGGCGTGGCGCCGGCGCTCGCCGCATCGCCGCCGACCGTGGCGCTGCCGCTCAACGCAGGCAGCGCAGCGGCGAGATTGCCGTACGGCTGACCGTTGACGTACAGCACGATCTGCCCGTTGCCAGCGGTCACCGCCAGATGCGTCCACTGGCCGGCCTTGAGCGGCGCGCCCGCGCTCGTGCGTTGCGGCACGCTGCCGCCATCCACTTCCACGAACGGTGCGCCACCGTCGATGCCGATCAACAGCGCTTTGCCGTCCTGGCGATGGCCGTAAAGCAGCGTGGCGGTGGTCGGCAGCGCATCCAGCTTGATCCATGCGCTGAAGCTGAAGCTGCCGCCCTCCTTGATATCGAGCGACGCGCTGGCCGGCAAGGTGAGCACGGTGGAACCGTCGAAGCGTCCGGCATTGCCGGCGATGCCGCCATCCACGGTGCGCAGCGCGCCGCTTGTCGCATTGTTGCCATAGGCCGTCGCATCCTTCGGCGGCTGACCGCTCTGTTCGTCGAAGTGATACACCAGCGTGTAGTCGGCATCAAACGTGGCGGCGCCGCTGCTCATCGCCGGCGCCTTGGCGTTGCCGTAATACATCCAGATGGTCTGCTGGCCGTTGGCCGGGAGATCGGTAACGTCGAGCCAGATCTGCGCCACGCCCATCACCGGATCGAAGTTTTCGATCTGGTAGTTCAGCGGCGTCTTGCCGTCCGGTCCGACGAAGCGCACGTCGGCGCCGTTCTTGGCCACGCCATCGAACTGGAAGTTGCCCGGATGCAGGCGGATCAGCAGCGGCATGCGCCCGACCGGCTGCGCGATGTTGCCGCCCTTGGGCGTGGTGTCCAGCGTGATCGGCTTGCGGTACGACCAGTCGTCGTTCCACCAGGAGGCCTCGCCGGCCATGCTCGGCCGCGGCAAGAGCAGCAGGCACAGGGTGCAAAGTAGGATGAAGTACCGCATGGTCGTTGAGCCTCTATCCGGAAATACGAAGGGGTTACAGTCCTGCCTTGACGCTGAAAAGCAGATGCCCGTCGTGCGCCCTGGTCTGCACGCCGTTCCGCAACGGATAGGCGTATTCCAAGTCGCCGTTCAAATAATGGAAGACGGTGAACGAAGTGCCGACGCCGGTGCTGAGCAAGGTGAAACGCCCGCGCTGTTCGGGCAGCGGATCGATCAGCATCAGGCGCGCGCTATCGACGAACACGTGGAAACGCCAGTCGTTGGCGAACGATCCCAGCCAGGCGTGGATCGACGGCGTGCGCAATTCCACCGACGCGATGGCACCGTTGTCCGCGGTGTCTTCGGCCGACAGATAGCCGCGCACGCTGCTCATGCCGCCGGCGGCGAACTGCTCGCTGGAAATCAGCGGTTGCGTGCTGGCCTGCGCGCTGGCGCGCGTGGCGACGGCGAAATCGCCGGCAAAGCTGCGCGCGTAGTTGAGATCCAGATGCAGATCAGCAAAGTTGTCGCGCGCGTTGTAGCGCTGGTTGTCGAACGCCTGGTTGCCGCTGCCCACGCCGCGCCAGCCGAAGTTGCCGGTCAGCGTGAAGCCGAGCGTGGATTTCTCGCCGCTGCGCTGGCCGGTGTAGGACGCCGACAGTGGGTAATACGTAAGCGGCGCCTGCAAGGTCTGCCCGCTGAGCGTGATGTTCTGTTCGAAATGCTTGCGGCTGATGCCGAACGACACCATCTGCGTGTAATCGCCGCCCAGCACCGGCAGTTGTTTCGTCGCCTGCAGGCTGACCGCATTGCCCTTGCCCAACACCGTGGTGCCGCCGAGCGTGTTGGCGTTGCTGTTGGATTTGTAGGCCGAGCCGAGCAGGCTCCACTCGGTATTGAACGGCGCCAGATACGACAGCGCATACACCTCGGTCGCATGGCGATCCTGTGGCGCCACGATGTAGGTGGCCGAAATCGTATGCCCCAGCTGCCACAGATTGTCGTAGCGGACGGAGGCAATGGTGCGCAGGTCCGGCGTATAGGCGCTATGGTCGTTGTTGACTTCGACGCTGCCGTGCAAGGGATAGGTGTCGTCCACCTTGAGCGTCACGTCCATGGTCTGCGGCATGCTGCCCGGGCTGAGCAGCGGAACCACCTGCCGCCCGGGCTGCTTGTTGAGATCGGTGAGTTCCTTCTGCACCTGGTTGAAGTTGGGCACGTTGCCTTGCGCCAGCGACGGCACCGCGTCGCGGATTTCCTGCGGCGAGTGGTACTTCGCCCCTTCCACGCGCAAGCGCCCGATGCTGTTTTCCGTCACCTGCAGCAGGATCACGCCGTTCTTCACTTGCTGCGGCGGAATCTCCACCACCACCGATTGGTAGCCCTTGGACTGATACAGCTTTTGCAGCGCATCGCGTGCGGCGTGCACATCGTTCATGCTGCGGCCGGGGCCAAGGTACGGATCGACCGCGTTTTCGATGTCGTCGGCGGGCACCAGCGTATTGCCGCGCACCAGGTATTCGTTGATCTGGAAATTGGCCGGCGCGGAAGCGGGCGCCGGTGCGGCCTGTGTTTGCGTCTGCGCCGCCAGCGGAAACGCCAGCGCCAGGGCGATCAGCGCCGCCATCGGGCGCATCGAATGCGCCGCATTGCTTCCTCCGTGTCGCATGCTCATGCGCCGCCTCGTGCTTGCGTCGATCTATCGGTGCCCAGCCATCGATACGTTCCCCATCGACGAGGCGAAGCTAACGCGCGCTCGATAACCGAATCGCGACAACGGCATGTCGGCTGCGCAACACGGCGTGCCAGCCCCCTGCCACATCCCTGTGGCGCTCGCGGTCCTTGCTGCCGATGTCTCGTTTGCCTGATCACGCAATGCGCATCCCGATCGCGACGGCTTTTGGCCGTCCATGTGCAAGAGTCAAAAAGTCCCCTCACGCGAACGCCAGGCGCTGCGCGTGATGCAACAAATCTTGAAAGGGCATCCTTGCCCGTCCACGACATCCTTGCCCGAATAGACCGCGCGCCCACCGCGCGACTGAACCTTGTCACGAAAAATTCATGGATCGGGCGTACACAGGACGTTCCGACATGCCGGTGTCATGTTTCTGGACACACGACAGGCGACGCGCCTGTCGCTTATGGGAAGGCGCGGGGCAAAAACGTTTTCACGCGATTCACTGTCACATTCCGGGCATAGCCTTTAGGGCTTGTCCAAGGAGGCCATACAACGTGCGGCGCTTTCGTAACAAAGGGTCTTGAGTACTTCGCCATTCGATGGTTCGCGGCCATGCTTTTATGTTCCACGCTGTGTCTGGCATCTCCTGCGGTAGCGGTTTCCGGCCCATATCAAGGCGCCACCGCGCAGCCCGACGACACCATTGCGTTCGACATACCTGCGCAACCGCTGCTGACGGCGTTGCGAAGCTATAGCGAGCTCACCGGGCAAGCGGTGCTGGTGGACGATGCGTTGGCGGCAGGACGGCGCGCCTCCGTCATCCACGGCCGGTACGACAAGATCGAGGCGTTACAGAAGTTGCTTGCAGGGACCGGGCTGGTCGCCAGTTACTCCAGCGACCAGGCGTTTACGTTGAAGCTCGCGGAGCCGGGCGCAACCGTCGCAAGAACGGTGCGCGAAACACCGGAAAGCCTTGGGGTGGAGGAAAACCAAGCCGTGCTCGAACACTATGCAGGAAAGATCCAGCAGCCCATCGAGGCGGCCCTGTGCCAATCCGCGCAGACGCGACCGGGCACCTATCGGCTTGCCTTGCAGATATGGATCGCCCCGTCGGGACGTATCGAGAAAACCCATTGGCTGAGTCCCATCGGCAGCCAGCGCGGCGATGAAGTGCGGCGCGCCCTGAACGGACTGGCGCTGGAACCGCCGCCCGCCGGCATGCCGCAGCCGATCACGCTGCTGCTGCTGCCCAGGCATGCGGCCGACGTGCCGGACTGCGCGGCAACTTCGTCGTCCGTGCATTGAGGCTGCGGCGATGGAAACGACATCTCTGCCGTTGCTTCGCCTGTTCATGGAACGCCGCCACGAACTGCGGCGACGCCTGAAAAGCCGCCTGGGCTCGGACGAACTGGCCAACGATGCCTTGCAGGAAACCTACCTGCGCATCGAGCGCATGGGCGATGGCGCCTGCGTGTCGAGCAATCCGGCCGGCTATCTGTTTCGCATGGCGATCAACGCCGCCTCCGACCAACGCCAGGCTGACGCGCGCTATCTCACCGGCAGCGAGGTGGAGGATCTGCTCAACGTCGGCGCCGATACGCTGGACCCCTCCAGGGTGATGCACGCCCGGCAGGAAGTGCACGTGCTGGAGCAGGCGCTGGGCGAGCTGACCGAACGGCAGCGCGCGATCCTGATCGCGGCCCGCGTCGACGACGTCTCGCAGGAGGATCTCGCCCGCCGCTTCGGCATTTCCGTGCGCATGGTCGGCAAGGAACTCAAGAAAGCGCTCGAATATTGTGGAAGGCGTCTCGATCGCAAAGTCGTGCAGCGGTTCGGTCCCGGCGCCGGAAAAGAGTCTTAAGAGGTATGCCGATACTCGATCACATGGCCCACCGTCGTGCTGCGCTGCACAGAGAAGCGCAGCACTGGCTGCTGCGCCTGACCTCGGGCAACGCGACCATGCACGACGCCACCGCCTTCGAACACTGGTGCGGACAAAGCCCCGCGCACGTGGAAGCGTTCGCGGAAACGCGCCGGCTATGGGAAAACCTCGGCCCTGCCGCCGACGCCTGGATGGCGGAAGAACAGGCCCGCACCACCGCACAACTTCCCCGTGCTGCCGCATTGCCGCGCACGCAGCCACGCATGAGCCGCCGCGCCTTCCTGGGTGCAGCCATCGCCGCTTCGGCCGCGCTGGTGGTGCTGCATCCGCCGCTGCAACTGTGGCCGTCGCTGACCGACATGGTGGCCGACTATCGCACCGCCACCGGCGAGCAGCGCGAGGTCGACCTTGGCCACGGAGTCGTGGTGCAGATGAACACGCAGACCGCCATCAACCTGCGCACCTCGAGCGATCAGGCCGTCGGCATCGAATTGCTCGGCGGCGAGATCCAGGTGAAATCCACCGGCGCGCGCGCCGCAACGGTCAGCGTGTTCGCCGGCAACGGGCGCGTCGACGTCGGCGCAATGGCGAAATGCAATGTGCGCTGCGACGCCACGGACGTGCAGGTGACCGGACTGGAAGGCGCCACGACGCTGCGCTACCAGGGACAGGTGGCCGTGCTGCAAACCGCGCAGCGCGCGCAGTACGGCGAAGGCGGCGTCGGTCGGGTGATGCCGGCGGATATCGACGCCGTGATGGCGTGGCGCCGGCGCGTGCTGATTTTCGACGGTCAGCCGTTGGCCGAAGTGGTGCGGGAAATCAACCGCTATCGCCCCGGCAAGATCATTCTCGCCAACGACGCGCTGGCGCAACGCAAGGTGCAGGCGCGGTTTTCGTTGAATCAGCTCGCCGACGTGGCGGCGTTGATCCAGGATGCGTACGGCGCGAAGGTCACGTCACTGCCTGGAAGCATTGTCATACTCAGCTGACCCGTGGGTTGGGTAGAGCCCCGGACTTGATCCGGGGCGAAACCCAACGTCGCCATCTACATCCCATGTTGGGGTTCGGCTTCGCCTCAGCCCAACCTACGTGGAATTTTTCGCAATTATTGATCGCTCGAGCGGATGAACGACAAGCCGCGCGGGGTGAGCTGCAGGGTCACGCCATGTTCGGTTCCGTCGCTCGACTGCTGCGCCAGGCCCATGGCGAGCAGGCGCGCGGCGATGTGTTCGGGCACCGTCGCGGCACGGCCTTCCGCCACGCGCTCCAGCCCCGACAGTTCGCCTTGTTCCAGTGACACCGACACATTCACGGTTGCTTGCTCCTGGCCTTCGTTGCGGTCCAGCTTGCATCGCCATCTGTGACAGATTCCCGCCCGGTG
>CBJMMB010000133.1:0-7794 GCA_966430775.1 uncultured Dyella sp.
GCGTGAACTTCAAGTTCGACCGTCCGAAGAAGGGCGAGACCAACATCGAGCCGGCCTTGGCCGTGCCGAGCAGCGATTCGCTGGCGATCCTGGACCAGGCGGTGGATACGCTCAAGCGCTATCCGCAGGTGAAGGTGATGGTGGCCGGTTACACCGACAACGTGGGCAAGGCCGCGTACAACCAGGGCCTGTCGGAGCGTCGTGCGAAGATCGTGTACGACTACCTGACCGCGCACGGTATCGACCCGAGCCGCCTGGAAGGCCCGGTCGGTCACGGCATGGAGAACCCGGTCGACACCAACAGCACGGCCGAAGGTCGCGCTCGCAACCGTCGTACGGAACTGCAGGTTCAGCAGTAATCCAAGCGCGTCATGCAGTGTCAGAAAAGCCCGGCATCTGCCGGGCTTTTCTTTTATCTTCTGGCGCGATGATTCCATTGCACGAATAGCTGCCTTCTTCTGAGCATGCATCCATCTCGCCCCCGCTCATCCGCTCCCACACGTGCAGCGCCACGCCACGGCCTGGCACGCGTGCTCAGCAAGCTCGGCGTGTGCTCGCGCAGCCAGGCGGAAAAGGCCGTGCGCGAGGGCAGGGTAAGCGTGGATGGCCGGCTCGTGCGCGATCCCGAACGCGCTACCGATCCCGAGCGCGAGCAGATCCATCTGGACGGCCAAACGGTCGCCGCCGCCAAGCGCGTCTACATCGCGCTCAACAAGCCTCGCGGCATCGTGGTGAGCGCGGCGGATGAGCGCGGCCGCGATACCGTGTACCAACTATTGGTCGATTCCAACCTGCCATGGCTGGGACCGGTCGGCCGGCTGGACAAGGCGAGCGAAGGCTTGCTGCTGCTCAGCAATGACAGCGTGTGGGCCGCACGGCTGACCGAGCCTCATCATCACGTGGACAAGACCTACCACGTGCAGATCGATGCGATTCCCGATCAAGCGGTGCTCGATCGCATGCTCCATGGCATTGCAGACAAGGGCGAACGCCTGGCCGCCAAGCGCGTGTCGCTGCTGCGCACCGGCGAGAAAAACGCCTGGCTGGAAATCGTGCTCGACGAGGGGCGTAACCGCCATATCCGCCGCCTGCTGGAAGCGCAGGGTATCGGCGTATTGCGGCTGATCCGTGTCGCGATCGGCGATCTCGCACTCGCCGAACTCGGCAAAGGGCAATGGCGCCATTTGAGCGCGGACGAAGTGATGCGTCTGGCCGGCACCGGCGACCAGACCGCTGCGGCTAAAAGCGTGCGTGCTCGCGCACCGTCTGCAACGTCCGCTCCACCGCGGGGTGGGAACGCGCAGGGTCCAGCACGGCGTAGATAGTATTGCGGCATGGCGCGTCCGGCTTGCGCAACGCCATCACGCTGCCGTGGGTTTCGTGATCCATCACGCACCCCGCCGGTACGATGGAAACGCCGCGACCCGCTGCGACCCAATCGAGCACTTCTTCCAGTTCCTCGAAATGCGCGACCGTAGAAAGTCGCGTCAGCGGCGCGCCCAGCACTTGCGTGAACCAGGTGGCGAATACGTAGTCGCTCTCGTCGTAAGTAATGAAATGCGCCTGCTGCAGCGAAGCGGCGTCGCACGAAAGCGTCGCTGGCGAGTCCGCCGCGGCGATCAGCACGATTTCTTCCGCACCGACCGGCGTATGACGCAGCCGATCGTGTGCATTCATGCGATGTACGAAGCCGATATCGGCGGCGCCCGATTCCACATGACGAACGACATCCTCCGCGGTGGGATAGCGCATGCGAATAGGAATGTCGGCCAGCGGTCCGTCGCGAAACAGCGGCAGCAATTGGTAGCGCCCGAATCCGCTTACCGCGGAAATACGCAACGGCGATTCGTCGGCGCCGGCGTCACGCAATTGCTCATGCAATGTTTCCCAGTCGCGATCCATCTCGCGGCAGAACGCCAGCAAGCGTTCGCCCGCGGCATTCGGCATCAGGCGTCCGCCGCCGCGATGAAACACCGGCATGCCCAGCGCTTCCTCCAGCTTGCGCAACTGATAACTCACCGCCTGTTCGGTGCGGTGGAGAACGCCCGCCGCGGCGCGCAGGCTGCCGGCTTCGCAGACCGTCCGGAAGGTATGGAGGTAACGCATTTCCACGTTCATGGTTGCGCTCGCACAGGCGTGGGCCAAAAATTTTTTGCGGACAGGGCCAAAAAGATTCGCATGGTCCTGCGCGCGAGGGCAAGCCTAGTATGGATGGGCTTCGATTACCGCCCCACGAGGACGTCATGACGTATCGCTTCTTCGCCGCCGCCTTCGCCCTGCTGTTGATCTCCCCGGTAAAAGCCCAACCAGGCACGGCCGCGCATTTCTTCATCTACCAAGTCAACGCTGGCGCCCAGGCCAAGTTCGAGGACGGTTATCGCCGGCATCTTGGCTGGCATCGCAGCCATCACGATCCGCTGGTCTGGTACGGCTGGACCGTGTCCGACGGCAAGCGCGCCGGCTATTTCATCGACGCCAGCGTCGGCGAACCCTTTGCCGCGTTCGATCATCGGGTCGACGTGGAACAGGACGGCGCGGATTTCAAAGTCAACGTTGCTCCCTACGTCACGCCGCAGGCGCAGCTCGCGTACGAACTATTGCCCGCGCTCAGCGACGGCACGCCATTGGAAAGCCGCAAGCCCAGCGGCAGCGTGCAAGTGACGTATTTCGATGTGCGTCCCGGCATGACGGCGCGTTTCGAGCACGCCTTGCAGGTAGCGCATCGCGTACTTGCCTCGACACCTGGCGCGCCGCCGCACACCTGGTATCGCCTGGTGACCGGCGGCGACACGCCGCAATACATGTTGATGGTGGCGCGTGCGAATTGGGCCAGCTACGACGGATTTCGCAAGGATGTCGGCGAGCTGTTGGCGAACGATCCGAATGCGCTGCGCGATTTCACCGATGCAGTGCGTTCGAGCAGCACGGAAAGTTGGCAGTATCACGATGACCTGAGCAACGTGCCATAGCCGCATTTTTGCCTGCAAATTCCACGTCTTCGATTCGTCATTCCAGCGAAAGCTGGAATCCAGTGCCTTTCGCGCCTTGCAAGTCGCTGGATGATTCGCTTCGCTCACCCCTTCGGGGCCGTCCTTCGGACGTTCTCCGCGCTGCGCGCTACGTCCAGCTTTCGCTGGGATGACGCACATTTTGGTCTTCCTGCAAGATCTGCAGATATTTTCTCCAAACTGCAGCGCGCGATAGCGGGAACGACACCCTTGGGAAACACGCGTTTCCACAGCTAAGAGAGATCAGCCAATGACGCCAAGCGAACGTCCCACCTTGGTAAACGCCGCAATTGCCCGATCCAGATGTTCACGCGTATGCGCCGCACTCATCTGCGTGCGAATGCGCGCCTGGCCTTGCGGCACTACCGGGTAGAAGAAACCGGTCACGTAGATGCCTTCTTCCAGCAACGCCGTCGCCATCGCCTGCGCCTTCTTGGCGTCATAAACCATCACCGGCACGATCGGATGTACGCCGGGCTTGATGTCGAAGCCGGCCTTGGTCATCTGTTCGCGGAAGTAGCGCGTGTTCGCTTGCACGCGTTCGCGCAATTCGCCGGCGGAACCGAGCATGTCGAACACCTTGATCGCCGCGGCGACTACGTGCGGCGGCAGCGAATTGGAGAACAGATACGGACGCGAACGTTGGCGCAGCATCTCGATGATTTCACTATGACCGGTGGTGAAACCGCCCAGCGCGCCGCCGAGCGCCTTGCCCAGCGTACCGGTGAAGATGTCGATCTTGTCCATCACGCCGTGTACTTCGGCAGAGCCTCGGCCATGGGCGCCAAGGAAACCGGTGCAGTGGCATTCGTCGATATGCACCAGCGCGTTGTACTTGGCGGCCAGCGCGGTGATCTGGTCCAGCGGCGCGATGAAACCGTCCATCGAGAACGCGCCGTCGCTGGTGATCAGCTTGGTGCGCGTGCCGGCGGCATCGGCGGCCTGCAGCTGCTTTTCCAGGTCGGCCATGTCGCAGTTGGCGTAGCGGAAACGCTTGGCCTTGCACAAACGGATGCCATCGATGATGGAGGCATGATTGAGCGCGTCGGAAATGACCGCGTCTTCTTCACCCAGCAGCGGTTCGTACAGGCCGCCGTTGGCGTCGAAACAGGCGGCATAGAGGATGGTGTCTTCGGTGCCAAAGAAATCGGCGATCTTTTTTTCGAGTTCCTTGTGCAGATCCTGCGTGCCGCAGATGAAACGCACCGACGCCATGCCGAAGCCGTGCGTATCCAGCGCTTCCTTGGCAGCCTTGATCACCTCCGGGTGGTCGGCCAGTCCAAGGTAGTTGTTGGCGCAGAAGTTCAACACCTTGCGGCCGCCTTCCAGCGCGATCTCGGCTGATTGCGGCGAAGTGATGATGCGCTCGGCCTTGAACAGGCCCTGGTCACGGATGGATGAGAGTTCTTGGGCGTAACGTGCTTGGCCGGAGTAGCTCATGGGACCGATGCCGAAGTGGGGGAAGCCGCCATTTTCGGCCTTTCCGGCGTTTAGCGAAACCCTGGCCCTCGGGAGGCAGGTTATCGCCAGCGAGAAGCCCGCAGGCTAGCTCATGGCTTCCACGTCCTCGGCGTCCAGGCCCTTGGCCTGATCGTCACGTCCTGTATGGGCGACAACGCAATTGCGCCCGATATGCTTGGCCCGATACAGCGCAGCGTCGGCGTCCCTGCACAGCCGCTGCAGGTCGTAGCCGCAGGTGACGGTGGAGGCCAGGCCAATGCTGGCGGAGAACGTTATCGCGCGCCCTCCTGCATCGATCGGCGTGGCCTCGATCGTGGTGCGAATGCGGTCGGCGATGGCCGCACCCTGCCCAGGCGTGCAATCCAGCAAGAGTATCCCGAATTCCTCGCCACCAAGTCGCCCAAACAAATCGCTTGCGCGCAACGGCTGCTTGCAGAGCGCCACCGTATGCTTCAACACCGTATCGCCGATGGCATGGCCATGCGTATCGTTGATCTGCTTGAAGTAGTCCAGATCGATGAAGATCAGGCAGGCAGAACCCAGCTTGCGTTCCATCAGGCGTATGTGGCGCTGTGCTTCGCTGATGAAGTGTTGGTGATTGAGGATGCCGGTGAGGCCGTCGAGGCGGGCTTGTTGTTTGAAGTGAAGCTGTGAGCGTTTGAGACGAAACAGCCAGTAGATAACGGAAGTGAGGACTAACAACAGTAGGGCGATATAGAGCCGGCCGGTCTCGATGGTCTTGGCGGCCAGTGTTTGCTGTAGGCGAAGGATATTGTTCTGCTTGCTCAGCTTTTCCGTTTCCAGCTTTTGGGCAAGCATATGTTGCTGGGCTACGTCGTAAGCTAGCGTCCTGGCGCTGAGGTCATTGAGATGACCGATGTTCTGGGCGACGTAGTGTTCGTAATAGTTCAGTGCGACTGCCGAGTTGCCATGTTTTTTTTCAACGTGATAGAGCACGTCGTAGGCGTCCCTCAACTCTTCATTGACGTCATTTGGAGAAGCGGCAGCCAAGGTATCGAGCGCTGCTGCATATGCTTGGTCGTCCTTGTCCAGCTTCCAATATCCTTGCGCGAGCTCCGACCTAAGGTCTAGCGTATTGTAGTAATTCGGGTTTGAGCGAATGCCAGGGGCAATGCGTTGAAGCAGTGCTATCGCTTTGTCCGGTTGCCCGTCATCCAAGTAAAGACTGGCCTTGATGAGCCACAGCGAATCGGCAATGACGGGCTCGCCGGCGTTTTGGCAGATCTCGATGGCTTGCTGAGTTTCCGGCATCGAGAGGGTTAGCTTGTGACTGTCATAGAACACGTGTACGAGCATGGCCTGCGGTTTACATGATGTTTCCCCCGCAGGAAGCGTCTGCATCATGTCATGCGCATAGTTGGCCGCCAAATCGTACTGGCCCGCCAATTTGAGCAATTGAGACAGATAGAACAAGACCAGAAAGCGCGTAAGCTTGTCCTGCGTTTTCGGAAGGTCGGCCACTAGTCGATTGGCGAGTTCGAACGCCTCCGTATAGCGCTTGTTGCTGCCCATGTCGTTCATGAGAACGGCAGAAGCCTTGGTCATCAAGATCGAATCTTCGGAGTGATCGATGATGTTCCGCAGCATGGTCTCGGCACTAGCGTAATCACCCTCATAGGAAGCCTGATACGCGTCGAGGTAGCGCAATTGCCAGCGTTCGTGCGCAGACATGCTGGAAATTTGCTGATGCAGCACTTCCAGTAGGCGCTCGAATCTTGGGTGATTGGAGGTGCGCAGGCTCTCAGTCTGGGCAAGCAGTGTTGCGATGGAGGGCGCTGGTGTATCTGCGCGCAGCGATGGCTGTAAAGCGCAAAAAGCCATGGCCACAAAAAAGGGCCATGGCCTGAAGCGGCGCTGCCACCGCGACATACAGCCTATCGATCGCGTGATGGTGGGTCTTGATCGGGGCGAGGTGGACGAGTTGGAGTGTGCTCGTCATGGTCATGATCCGGCTCTTCCGGATATGACGGGCCGTTCATATTGTGCATTCTCACGGGCTTGTGCCCGAGTTCGGCAAACAACGCAGAGCGATCTTGCGACATCACGGCCGTTTTCAACGCAGCCGTGGCATCTGTCATTTCCAAAGTTTCCGCAAGTTTCTCGGCCGGAGCACGACGCAGTGCGGCGTTCTTGCCGATGGTTTCCAACCATTCAATCGTATCTGCCATGTACTTCCCCTTCTCCTGGTGATGTTGACTGCCGTGATGCGATGACGAAGCGTTTGTTACCTCATGCAAAGGCGATTGCCTTGTCCAGTTCTGCCAGCCGCTCGCGCATGGCGAGATTCGGCCTCAATGATGTGGCTGGAGCCAGGACCACGGTCTCCTGCGGAGCCAGCGTGATATCAGTTAAATCGCGCAATGTGACGCGCCTGATCTTGGCTTGCTCGATCGGTAGCGTCGCAGCCTGGTAAATGATCACTTCATGATCGAGCGGATAATCCTGGCCGAGTCTGTCCACCAGTAACTGCCGATAGGCCGGTCCCGTTTCGAGCCGTGCCAGCGACCAGTCACCAACCACTGAGGCCTGCCACAGCACCAAATAGCCGGCGGGATTGATGCGATGCTCGTAGAACAGCAATTGACTCGCTTCGAAATGCTGGCAGCCGTACCGACCCGGATCGATACCCAAGTCCGCATAAAGGCAATCCTCAGCAGAAATGCCCGGCTCCATATACGCCTGAAAACCTTCAGCACGAGCGACCTCGATGGCCTTGTGCGTCGACCAGGCGAAAATACCGGGATGGCCATAAAACACCGCGCACACACGCTTGCCCGCGCGCACTTCGGCCATGATCAGGTCTACCCATTCCTTATAGGTTTTCAGCCTTGATTTGCCTTCCGCGTAATAGGGCTGAAGACTGCGCACGTCCGGGTTCATGCGTTGCAGCCACAACTCCACTACATGATCGGAAAGCGCCGCGAAGACCACGTCGGCCTGCTCGATATGGTCGCGTGCCAGCGGAGTGAGGTGGGAGCCCAGGGTCATGCCCATGCCGACGCAAGCCAGGCTGCCGCGGGCGGCGTCATTCGAAGACGGTGGTGCAGGTGCATTCATTGCGGGACCTTCCTTAGTGACGTGAAGACCGGGCTTGAGATGCGCCCGGAAACGGGTCAACAGCAACACCGATGCAAGGGGCGTGCCTTGCCTGAGGCAAACGTTTACCACTAGCGGATACCGCAAATCTCCAGCAAGGCGCAGGGCAAGAAGGGGTCTGCGATACGCCAGTGGAGTGACAAGCAAGGTCCACTTCTGACCCTACGCCGGGCCAGGCGCGATCGGTGGTCCGCCGTTACATATGCAA
>CBJMMB010000134.1:0-7750 GCA_966430775.1 uncultured Dyella sp.
TGTCGGTGATCAAGCTCATGCTATGCCCCCTTGTGCCACGTCGTCATTCCGGCGTTCGCCGGAATGACGGGCGCGGTGTATCGATGAATGACTACGGTTGCGCATAGGGCGATTTCCCACCTTCGGCGATAAACCGATCGATCCGCTCTCGCAGCACCGGTAACGGCACCGAGCCGGTGGAAAGCACCGCATCGTGAAATGCGCGGATATCGAACTTCTCCCCAAGCGCTTTCTCCGCCCGTGCACGATCCTGGCGTATCTCGATCTCGCCAAGGTAATACGACAACGCCTGTCCCGGCCACGCGATGTAGCGGTCCACTTCAGTGTCGATTTCATGCTCAGCCAGCGCGGTGTTCTGGCGCAGGTAATCGCGTGCCTGCTCGCGCGTCCAATGCAGATGATGCAGGCCGGTATCCACCACCAGCCGCGCCGCGCGCCACGCCTGGTAACTCAAATAGCCGAACTGCTCGTACGGCGTCTGGTACATGCCCATTTCCTGGCCCAGGTATTCGCAATACAAGGCCCAGCCTTCGCCGTAGGCGGAGATATAGGTGTAGCGGCGAAAATCCGGCAGGCCTTGCATTTCTTCCGCCAACGGCATTTGCAATGCATGGCCCGGCGAGGATTCGTGCAAGGTCAACGCCGGCAGCGAATAGAGCGGACGCGAAGGCAGGTCATAGGTGTTGACCAGATAGATCCCGGGACCACCGCGCCCGCCGGTATAGATCGGCGCAAGATCCGCCGGCACCGGTTTGATCGCGAAACGGCGACGTGGCAGGCGGCCGATATAGTCGCCCACTTTGCCGTCGACTTCCTTGGCGATCCACGCTGCATCCTTCAGCAGTTCCTCCGGCGTCTTGGCGTAGAAGCGCGGATCGGTGCGCAAGAAATGCAGGAATTCGGCGAAGCTGCCCTTGAAGCCGGTCTGCTTGATGACATCCAGCATCTGCTGGTGAATGCCGGCCATTTCCTTCAGCCCCAGCGCGTGGATCGCATCGGGACTCATATCGAGCGTGGTGTATTCGCGAATCTGTGATTGATAGAACGCCTTGCCATCCGGCAGATCTTCCGCCGCGAGGGTGTCGCGCGCATGCGGCATGTATTCGTTGCGCATGAACGCCAGCAGTTTGGCGTAGGCGGGAATCACATCCTGCTCGATCGCGGTCAACGCCTGCTTACGCAACTCAGCCTGCTGCTCCGCAGGAATGATCGCCGGCATCTGCTTGAACGGCGTGTAGAACAGGTTCTGCTCATCCGGTGTATCTGCGACGGAAGCAATCGATTGATCGCGCCCTTGCAGGATCACCTTCGGTTGCGTGAAACCGCGCGCCAGCCCCAAGCGCATATTGGCAATCTGCTCGCCGAAATAGCGCGGGATGTCGCGCAGCTTGCCGAGATAGTTCTGGTAATCCTTCGCATTGGCGAAATGCCCGCGCGCGGTGAAACCGAGATCGCTCCAGAATGCCGAATCGGCATTGAAGGGCATCTGCCAGGTCTTGAACTTCTGGTCGGTCAGCAGCGTTTCGATCTGCTGCTTATAGACCTCATAGTTGACCTGGTCTTCCTGGCTGAGTTGATGCTTGGGAACGGCGTCGAGCTGGGCGAGCACGTCGGCCCAGTAATGCTCGCGCATCGATTGCGTGGCTGCATCCACCTTGGGGAGATGGCCGGCGGCTTTGCCTTGGCTGTCTTCGTCGTCTGCGCCGGCGAACTGCTGTTGGCGCCATTGCCATTCGCGGGTGTAGAGCTGGTGGAAAGTTTGGGTGGGGGTGGTAGCTGTGGTAGCTGCAAAAGCGGGCTGGATGAAGAAGAGGAATACGAGTAGCAAACGTGCGGCCATCAATAAGTACCGCCGAGGCGTGACCAAAGCGCACGTCATCCCGGCGAACGCCGGGATCCAGTCAAGTACGTTGCGCGAAGCGCTCCGAATCGATGTTGTGTGCTTCGCACGCGTATTTTCACTGGATCCCGGCATTCGCCGGGATGACGATGAGGCACAGTACTTCATCAAGCCAGGCTGGAACGGCTGGCTTGATGAATGCTTGGCGCCAGCGCTACGCGACATCACCATCTGTCCAACGCCCATCCACCAGCCGCTGCACACCACCCGGATTACGGTTACGCAATTCCATCGGCAACAACCCTTCCGGCACATTGTCGTAACTGTGCAGCGCCGTGAACCGTCGAATCGCCGCAGGCATGCCCACGGAAGTGAATCCCCCATGGCTGGTGCTGGGATACGGGCCACCATGATTCATCGCCGCGCTGACCGCAACGCCGGTCGGCATCTTGTTGGCGATCAAGCGACCGACCTTGTTGCGCAGTATCGGCGCAAGCGCTTGCCATGCCGCATCGTCGCTGCTGTCCGCAGCACGATAAATGGTGCCGGTGAGATTGCCTTCGAACGACGCTGCGATGCGCTGCATCGCCGCCACATCCGCCGCGCGCACAATCAGGCTGACCGGCCCGAACGCTTCGGCCTGCAAGCTTTCCGCGTGCGCCAGGAAAGTCTCGCCATCCACGCCGAGCAGGGTCGGTTGAAAGCGATAGCCTTCGCCCGCATCGCCGCCGGTCAGCACCTGCGCACCAGCCGCACGCAATCCAGCGACAGCGCGTGCAAGATTCTGTTGCACGCCGCGCGAGAACAGCACCTTGGGCTCAGCCTCGGCAAACAGCTTGGTCGCCACGGCGACGAACGCATCGCCGTGCGCACCGTCCGGCACGATCACGATGCCGGGGTTGGTGCAGAACTGGCCGCTGCCCATCGTGCAGGAAGCGAAAAATTCCTGTGCCAGCGCCTCGCCGCGTTCGGCCAGCACGCCAGGCAGCAGGAACACCGGATTGACGCTGGAAAGCTCCGCGTAGATCGGTACGCCGGCTTTATCCGCCGCCGCCTTCAGCGCGAGACCGCCCACGCGGCTGCCGGTAAAGCCGATCGCACCCAGGCGCGCATCGCCAGTCCAGGCCAGGCCCAGCGCGTTATCGAAGTGATACAGCAACTGCACCGATGCCGCCGGCAGGCCCGCTTCGAGCAGTGCCGTGTGCGCGAGTTGCGCCAGGCGCTGGCTGGTGGCCGGGTGCGACGGATGCGCCTTGGCGATTACCGGATTGCGCGCTGCGATCGCCGAGGCGAAATCGCTGCCGGCGATGGCGTTGAACGCGAACGGGAAGTTGTTCGGGCCGAACACCAACACCGGCTTGTTGAGCGGCGCGCGATGCGCACGCAAGCCGCCTTGCGTGTCGATCACCGGATCGGTCCACGCATACTCGCGCACGGCTTTCGCGGCCAGGCGCAACTGATTGCTGGTGCGCGGCAGTTCCACCGTGCGCAGGCGCGGTTCGGCGGGCAAGGCCGTTTCCGCGTGCGCCAAGGCCACCAGCTGATCGGCGTCGGCTTCGATCGCGGCGGCATAGCGTTCGAGGAAATCGGCGATGCGTGCGGGTGGTGCTGCACTCAATGCATCCGCCGCATCCACCGCAGCACGCATCGTCGCTTCGATATCCGCATCGCCGCTGATGGGAAAGGCGGGGCCGATCGCTTCGGCGCGGACGGGATCTTCCGCGCGAAAGCTGCCCTGCGCATCCAGCGATGCGCACCAGCGGCCGCCGATCAATACCTGTTCGAGCCTGCTCATATCAGCATGACTCATGATCAAACGGCCGGCTTGATGGCGATGGCGTGATCGATGATCTTCAACGCCTGCTCGCGCTCGGCGCCCGCCACCGGCAGACGCGGTGCGCGTACGCGCTCGCTGCCCATGCCGGTTTTCTCTTGCACCAGCTTGATCAGCTGCACGAAGGTCGGCACCGTATCCAGGCGCAGCAGTGGCAGGAACCAGTTGTACAGCGATTCGGCCGCTTTCGGGCCGCCGTCGCGCGCCAGTTCGAACAGTTTCACCGATTCCTTCGGATACGCATTCACCAGGCCGGCGATCCAGCCCACCGCGCCCATCGCCACGCCTTCCACGATCGCGTCGTCCATACCCACCAGCAGTTGCAGGCGATCGCCCAGCAGCGCGCGAATGCCGGCGAAGCGGCGCACGTCGCCGGAGGATTCCTTCACCGCCTGCAGGTTGGGGAATTCGGCGGCGAGTTCGGCGATCTGCGACGGCGCGAAATCGGTCTTGTAGGCGACGGGGTTGTTGTACAGCATGCACGGCAAGTCGGTGGCGGCGATCACCGCACGCGCATGCGCACCCATTTCGCGCCAGTCGGTGGAATACACATAGGGTGGCAACACCATCAGACCACCGCAGCCGATCGCCTTGGCTTCCTTCGCCAGCTTCACTGCTTCGCGGGTGGAAAGCGCGGCGATGCCAGGGGTCACCGGCGCGCGGCCTTCCAGCGCTTTCACCAGCGTGCGCAGGATGTCGAGTTTTTCTTCGAAGCTCAGCGTGGCCGCTTCACCCAGCGAACCCAGTGGCACGATGCCGCGGCAGCCGGCGTCGATCATCTGCTTCGCATGCTTGGCCAGAAACGCATGATCAACCTGGTCGTCGGCGGTGAACGGAGTGGTGATGGCGGGCAGTACGCCGTGCCACATGGAAACATTGCTCATGAGAAAGATCCTTGGCTACAGGGGGAGTCGAGTTCGCCCAGCGTGGCAAGCCGGGCGGGAAACAGAGGCGGGCGCAATCCGCCGCGCGGGAAACGGCCCAGTTCCGCGAGCGCGGTACCGCACACGCGGCCTTGGCAGGCGCCCATGCCGCAACGCGTGGCGAGCTTGGCGCTGCGTGCGTCGTCGTGATGGTCCAGCGCATGCAGTGGAACGTCTTCGCAGCGGCAAATCAGCGTGTCGGGTTCGGGCAGATCGTAAATATAGGGATCGAGCGCGAAGTGTTCGCGCAATGTCGATGCAAATGCGCGTGCATGGCGTTGCTTGCGCAGCAGCGAGGCGTCGATGGTCGCACCGGTGGCGGCCAGGCCGGCGATGCGGCCTTCCAGCCAGGCGCAATCGCGTCCACCGATGCCGCAGACTTCACCGGCCGCGTAGACATTCGCAACACTGGTACGTTGCGCTGCGTCCACTTTCACGCACGGATGCGCACCTTCGTTCTGCATGGCGCAACCGAGCCAATGCGCCAGCTCCACATTGGGCACCAGGCCGTAGCCGACAGCGAGCTGATCGCATGCAATGCGTTCGACGCCGTGCGGTCCATCCACTTCGATCGACTGCAGCGCGCCGTTGCCGATCGCACGCGCCACGATGCTGCCGTAACGATAGGGAATGCCTGCCAGTTGCGTGCGCAGCGATACCGCTTGCAGCGCTTTGCCAGGCCAACGCCAAAGCTTGCGCGCAAAGTGCTGCACGGTGGCTTTGCTCGCCTGTTCGTAGATGCCCAGCACGCGCGCGCCATGCCGCTTCGCTGTTGCTGCTGCGGCCAGCAATAGAGGACCGCTGCCGGCGATCACCACGCGGCGCCCGGCCAGCGGCCAGCCTTGTTTGGCCAAGGCCTGCAAACCGCCTGCACCGGTGACGCCAGGCAAGGTCCAGCCAGGAAACGGCAGCAACAGTTCGCGTGCGCCGGTGACGAGTATCAGCGCGTCGTAGGTGATACGCCACGCGCGTGCAGGGTCCTGCAGCAGCAGTTGGCCCGATTCGGCGCTGATGACCTGCGTCTGCGGCAGCCAGGTGGCGTTCGCATGCTGCGTGACTCGTTCGATCACGTTCTGCGCGTCACACGGCCAACCGTGCGCAACGTCCTTGCGCCACACCTGGCCGCCGGCCGTCGCTTGCGCATCCAGCCACGCCACACGTGCACCGCGCGCAAGCGCCGCTTCTGCCGCAGCCAGCCCGGCCGGGCCTGCGCCAACGATCACGACGTTGTAATGCTCAGCCATCGGTCGCCACCTGCATGCCTTCGCGCACGATGGCGATGCACGCGCGTTGCTGCGCGATGTTGTCGATACGCACGCGGCATTCGAAACAGATGCCCATGCCGCAGAACGGCGCGCGCGCCTGGCCTTTCACCGAACGGCGGAACGGCCGTGGCAATCGTGCGATCGCCGCAGCCACGCTGATGCCGGCCGGCACGTCGAGCGTTTCGCCATCAATCTTGATGCGCACGGTGCTCATGCGGCCACCCGTGCAGGATCGTAGGGACGCGCGTCAATCGCCGTCGCCCGTCCCAACCATTGATCGATCACCAGCCGCGCACTGCCCAGCGACGTAGTGATCCCCAGGCCTTCGTGGCCGGCAGCCACCCATACGTTGGATCGGTCCGGCACCTTGCCCAGATACGGCAAGCCATCCGCGCTTACCGGGCGAAAGCCGGTCCAGATGCGCAAGGCATCGAGCTGGCGCAAGCCGGGTAGAAAACGGAACGTCCGCTCCAGCATGCGCCGAACCATCGGCATGGACACCTCCGGCGTATCGCTGCCGTATTCGCGTGACGAACCGATCAGGATTTGCCCGGTGGGCCGCGGCTGCACGTTGAAGGCGACGCTGCTGTCGGCATTTCCATGCGCGCTGTCGGCATAGCCCAGTTCCAGCAATTGATGATGCACGATGCCGGGATAGCGATCGGTAATTACCAGATGTCCCTTGCGGCCACGCACCGGCAACTGCGGCAGCAGCTCGTGCAAGGCGCAACCGGTAGCGACGAGCACTGCGCCGCTCAGTTGCGTTTGATTGGACAGCTGCACGCCATGTTCGATAAGGGCGATGACGCGATCGGCATAAAAATCCGCACCACGCGCGCGGGAACGATGAAGCAGGTGCTGCGCCATCCCAGGCGGATAGACCACAGCCTCGCGCTGCACGCGCATGCCGCCGCACAGGCCGGGCGCCAGATGCGGTTCCAGCTGATACAACTGCTCGCGTTCGATCAGCTCCGCCTGCACGCCGCCGGCAGCGAGGCGCTGGATTTTTTCCGGAATGCGCGCGTAGTCGGCTTCGTTGCTCGCCACCCACAGCGTGCCGCAGCGGCTGTATTCGATCTGCACGATGTCGGTGAAGCTTTCCCACAGATCCAGCGAGTAATGCGCCAGCGCAAATTCGGCCGGGTCGTCGTCCATCGCCACCAGATGACCCATGGCAGCCGCAGTGGCGCCGCCGCCGATCGGGCCCGGTTCGACGATCGCCACGCGCAGGCCTTCCTGGCTGGCGTAGTCCGCGCAGGCTGTTCCGATGATGCCGGCGCCGACGATGATCAGGTCGTAGCTCTTCACGCGTTGCCGATACCCCATGCCAACGGATCGTGGCCGGCGTCGATCAGCAATTGACCTTGCGCGGTGATGTGTGCGCTGCCGGTGATGCGTGGCAACACGCCGCGCGTGCCCGGCGCATATTGCGCTTCGAACACGCTGCCGAGAATGCCGCCCTGACGCCACACCTGTCCGGCGCCGAGTTTTCCATCGGCAGCCAGGCACGCGACCTTGGCGCTGGTACCGGTGCCGCAAGGCGAGCGATCGTAGGCCAGCCCCGGACACAGCACGAAATTGCGCGCGTCCGCGTCGGCTTGCGGTGAAGGCGCGTTGATTTCGATATGGTCGATTTCGCCGCCGTCGGCGCCGCGAATGTTGGCTGCTTCGAGCGCGAGCCGGATCGCTTCCGTGTACACCGTCAACGCGCGCTGGTTGGCCAGGGTGAGCGGCAGTGGACTGTCGTTGCTGATGAAGAACCAGTTGCCGCCCCAGGCGATATCGCCGGTGACCTTGCCATAGCCCGGCACATCCAGCGTGACGTCCTTGGCATGGCGATAGCTTTCCACGTTGTCGATCGCCACGCGGCCGTCCGCATGCAGCTCGA
>CBJMMB010000135.1:0-7723 GCA_966430775.1 uncultured Dyella sp.
AACGACCGTCCAATGGCTTGAATTCGTCATACGCCTGCTTGGCGCGATCCTCCGGATTTTTCTGCGAATAGACGAACGCGCGCCACATCACCACGCCACCATGCGGTGCGAGCGCGTCGGCGAGCATGTTAGCGCCGTCGGCATGCGTGCGATGGTAATCCTCCGGACCGGGTTGGCCTTCGGAATTGGCTTTGACCAAAAAGCCCCCGAAATCGGGAACGCGCTTGTAGATCTCGTTCACCTTGGCGCGCCACCACGCGCGCACCTGCGGATCGAGCGGATCGGCCGTTTTCAAGCCACCGATTTCGATCGGCGCGCTGAAGCGGATGCTGAGATAAACGCGAATGCCATAGGGGCGGAACACCTCGGCCAGCGCAGCCACTTTCTCCAAATACATCGGCGTGAGTATCGTCGCCCCCGCATTGACGTTGTTGAGCACCGTGCCATTGATGCCGATCGAGGCATTGGCACGCGCATAATCGGTATAGCGCGGCGCGCGCCAGTCCGGCAGCTTCCACCAATCCCAAATGGACGCGCCCGCGTAGCCGCGTTCGACCTGGCCGTTGAGGTAATCCCAATGATCGAGCACGCGCAGTTTCAGGCGCGGTGTTTCTTGCAGATCGAGCTGGTCGATCGGTTGCCCGGTCTGCAGCAGGCGGAGGAAGTGAAAGGCGCCGTACAGTGCACCGATATCGTCATGGGCGGCAATCACGGTGGCGGCGTGGCCGTTCACGACAACGCTGCGGATCAGATAACCTTCCTTGCCTAAATGTTGGGTATCCAGCGAAAGCCGGGCGATCAGCGGCGACGATGCGGGCGTGCCGACGATCAACGCGCCATCGCGGTTAACGGTATCCGCCAGCGAAATTTCACGATCGAGCAATCCGTGCAAGCCGCGCTGCAATTCGCTGCGCGCAGCGTTCTGTGTTGGTGTAGCGGCGCCGATGATCAATTCGGAAACACGGCCCTGGTAAAGCTGCGCCTGCGCAGGCGCGAGTGGACGATAGCGTAGCCATAAATCGTAGCCATCCTCGGCGCGTGTTGGAGCGGTACACAGCAGCGCGGCCAACAGCAGGGTAAAGGTGGTCCACGCGCGCAGGCGCGCACTCATGCCTTGTCCCATGCGATGTGCTCGAACAGATCGCTTTGCGCCATGAAACTGTCCCGATCCACGAATCCCGAAAGCCCCACGCCCACCAGCCGATAACGGCTATCAGCGGAACGCTCCACGCGCTCGCGCAAAGTGCAGGCGACTTCGGCCAGTTCATCGGCCGAGCGCGGACGGATGGATGGCGTGAGGCTACGCGTCAGCGTGTGAAAATCGGCGGTCTTGAGTTTCAGCACGATGGTGCGCGCGATGCGTCCGCGCTGCACCTCGCGTTGATGCGCCGCCCAGGTTTTCTCGGCCAGCCGACGGATATGCGGTTCGAGTTCGTCCAGGGTGAGGTCTTGCTCGAACGTATCTTCGGACGACACCTGCAAGGTGAGCTGGTTGGGTTCCACCGCGTGATCGTCGATGCCCAGCGAAAGCTCATGCAGGCGACGGCCCCAGCGGCCGAAGCGCTGTTCCAGCTCCAGCAGCGGCAAGGCACGCAGATCCTTTACGGTCTTGATGCCGAGGGCTTCCAGCTTGGCATCCATCACCTTGCCGACGCCGGGCAGGCGGCCCACCGGCAGGGGGCTGAGGAAATCCATCACCTGATGCGGGCGGATCACGAACAGGCCATCGGGCTTGTTCCAATCCGAAGCGATCTTGGCGAGAAATTTGTTCGGTGCTACGCCGGCCGACGCGGTGAGCTGGGTTTCTTCACGGATGGCGGCGCGGATCGCTTCGGCCGTGGCGGTGGCGGAGGGCAGGTTGGTCTTCGTTTGCGTGACGTCCAGATAGGCTTCGTCCAGCGATAGCGGTTCGATCAGGTCGGTGTGCCGCGCGAAGATCTCGCGCACCTGCCGCGACACGGCCTTGTAGCGCACGAAATCCGGCGGCACGAAGATCGCCTGCGGACACAGCCGCTCGGCGCGTACCGCCGGCATCGCCGAGCGCACGCCGAACGTGCGCGCCTCGTAACTGGCCGCGCACACCACCGAGCGCGCGCCGCGCCAGGCCACCACCACCGGCTTGCCGCGCAGCGAGGGATCGTCACGCTGCTCCACGGAGGCGTAGAACGCATCCATGTCGACGTGAAGGATCTTGCGTGGTGCGTTGGGCACGATTGTGCGGGGGCTGCGGGCGACGTTCGGATTCTAGCGTCGCTACGCATGGCCGTGGCGCCCCGTAGGCTGGGCTGAGGCGCAGCCGAACCCCAGCATCGCCATGCATGTCGCCACGTTGGGGTTCGCCCCAGAGCAAGTCCGGGGCTCAGCCCAACCTACGGGAGGTTTCACCCCAATTGGCGTGTTTTGCGCGCAACGCGCGCCAGGCGTTCTACAAGCCGCTGCGCAAAGCGCTCGGCCGCATCCGGCCGTTGCGCCAGGAACAGGGACGGCTCGATCACTTCCAGCTCCATCACCAGGAACTGGCCGTTCACCACCACGCCATCCACACGCGCGTACGCCAGTTCGCGATGCCCCAGTGCGGCGGTGGCCGAAAGCGTCTTGCTGGCCGCTTCCACGATGGCGGCGTCCGGTGTGGCGGGCGCGGTGCTGCCGCCGTGCTGTTCCTGCACGCGGTAATCGCCTTCGGTGGGGCGCTTGAGCACGGCGTGGCTGAAGACGCTATCGAAAAACATCAGCGACCACTCGCCGTTGCTGGCGATATCGGGTACGAACGGCTGCACGAGGTAGTCGAGCTTCGCCGGCAGCTGTGCAACGGCTTGCTGGAATTCGGCGGCACCCACTTTCCCACGCACCGTATGCCAGGCGCCGCCGCTGACGGTGGGCTTGATCACCACCTCGCGCCCCGACATGAACGACAAGGTTTCCTGCAAGCGGCCGCCGTGCGCCATCTCGGTCGGAATGCCGGGCACGCCCTGGCGCTCCAGGTCGAGCAGATAACGCTTGTCGCTGTTCCAGCGCAGCGTGTGGGTGTCGTTGATGGTGGTGACGTCCAGGCGATCGAGCATGTCGAGCCAGCTTCGGAAGGCCGCGTAGTGCTCGAAGTAATCCCAGATGGTGCGAATCAGCACGGCATCGAACGCGGTCCAGTCGACCTGCGGGTCGTTCCAGATGCAAACCGTGCACTGCACGCCCAGCCGTTCCAGCGAGGCCACCAGGTGAAGGTCGTCCGGATGGACGGTCGGAAACTGCCGGGACGAAGCGATGGCAAGTCGAAAATCGGGAGCACGCATGGCAAACACCTCCAGTGATTGAGGTGGGCGCCCTTGGATCATGTTGTGGTCGGCGGGCCGAGCGTGGCGGACTGACGTCCGTCGCAGCACCCCTCGGGGCCGATGCGCCGGCACAGCAGTCACGGCGCGTGACGGGGCAGAAGTATCGGAGCAACGATTTGAAGGTGTCAATGTGGCGGGAGTCATGCGCCTGCGCGCCATAGGGCAAAGGTCATCGGACAGCGGGTGGCCACTCGGGTTAATGTCGGCACCCATGACCGACGAAACCTCCTCCTCATCCTCTTCCTATCTGCGCCGGCTCGGCATCTGGAGCGGCGCCGCCATCGTGATCGGCGGCGTGATCGGCAGCGGCATCTTCCGCACGCCGGCCACGGTGGCCGAGCGCACCGCGTCCGGCTTGCCGCTGCTGGCGCTATGGGTGGCGGGCGGCCTGCTCACGCTGGCCGGCGTGCTGTGCTACGGCGAACTCGGCGCGCGGCGTCCGCATGCGGGCGGCATCTATCTGTATTTGCGCGAAGCCTTCGGTTCGCTGCCGGCCTTTTTGTTCGGCTGGACGATGGCCTTGATCAACTACCCGGGCAGCGTCGCCGCGGTGGCCGCCACCTTCGCGGATTATTTCTGCCGGGCGACGGGTTTGCCGCCGTTGTGGTCGTCGCCGGTGGCGGTGGGGGCAATCTTCTTTATCGTCGGCGTCAACCTGTTCGGCATTCGCGCCGGCGCGTGGCTGGTGAATGCATTTACGCTGCTGAAGCTGATGGCGATCGCGATGTTGCTGGTGGTCGGCCTGGTGCTGGCGCACGGGCATTTTGGCGGCGTGATTGCGCCGGATCCTGCGCACCATGCATCCGCCGGTGCGTGGGTCGGTGCGATCCTGCCGGTGCTGTTCACCTATGGTGGCTTCCATTATTTGAACGATATGGCGGGCGAAGTGCGCGACCCGCAACGCACCTTGCCGCGGGCGCTCACGCTGGGCCTGCTCGGTGTGATGGCGTGCTACGTATTGGCGAACATTGCCTACCTGGTCGGCATGGGGCATGCGGGACTGGCCGCAAGCAAGGCGCCGGCTGCGGACTTGATGAGTCATGTCTTCGGCCCGCACGGCGCCACCATCATGGCCATCGGCATCGCCTGTTCAACCTTCGGCTATTGCAGCATCGCCATCGCCGGCGGCGCGCGCGTATTGCAGACGATGGGTAAGGACGGCATGTTCTTCCGCTCCGTCGGCCAGATCGAGCCGCGTTGGCGCGCGCCACAGGTTGCGCTGGTGGTGCTGGGCTTGTGGGCGATCGTGCTGGTGATCACCGGTACGTTCGATCAATTGGTCAACTACACCACGGTCGGCGAATGGCTGGGCCATGCATTCGGCATCGCCACGCTGTTCTGGTATCGGCGCCAGTTCGGCGCGCAGAGCTCGCCCTATCGCGTCCCGATTTATCCACTGCTGCCGCTGGTGTTCGTGTGCACGGTGCTGGGCGTGATCGTCGCCACGGTCATCGATACGCCGCGCGATGCGGGCATGAGCGTGGTGATCATCGTGCTTGGCATTCCGGTGTATGCGCTGTGGCGTCGGTGGCAGCAGCGGGTGAGTGCGTAGTGTGTAGGTTGGGTTACTCCGGACTTGATCCGGAGGTAACCCAACAATGTCGCTTCGAAGATGTTGGGTTACGCTGCGCTAACCCAACCTACGATGTCATTCCTACGATGAAATCGATCACGCCATGTGTGGGGGTGGTTCTTGGATTGCTGTCGTTCGGCAGCACGGCGGCTGATGTCGACGCGAAGATTGTGTTGCAGCAAGTGCAACGGGTCGGTGAGCCTGAGCATGATGCGCAAGGCACGCCGCTGCGCCGTTACGCGTTTCAGCCTGCAACGCAGCCCACGATTGTTCTAGCGCCCGCAAACGGCACGTGGAACTGGCGCGGGCAGAAAACCTTGCTGTTCCAGGTGCAGAACGCGATGCCCTGGGCGATCACCTTGCAGGTCGATATCGAAGGTGCTGCTCAACAGCATCTGCATACGCTCGTGGGCTTGCCGGCCAGGCCGGCGCAACGTCTGGTGATTCCTTTGCACGCAAGCTCGTCGCGTGCGTTCGGTATGCAGGTCGGGCCGCCGATGCCGTTCCATGATGGTGATCGCACGGTGTTCGTGGCGACCAAGGTCGAAGGCGCGATCGACCTGACGCAAGTGCGGGCCATTCGGCTGAGCATCCCGCAGCCGCAAACCGTGCAGCAGCTTTTGCTTGGAACGGTAGAGACTGCGGCAGACGACTCCCTGGTGCAGGACGCATATCGCGATATCGTCGATCGCTGGGGCCAATTCACGCGCGAGCAATGGCCGGAAAAAGTCGACAGTGACGCGGCCTTACGCAGCGCGCATGCGCAAGAGGCGCGTGCATTGCGGGCTCAAGCGGCGGCGCGCAGCGGCCTGGACACCTACGGTGGCTGGCAGAACGTTCCACTGACGCGAACCGGCTGGTTCCACTCCCAGCAGGCAAACGGGCGCTGGTGGCTGGTGACGCCCGAGGGTCATGTGTTTTTCTCGCTAGGCGTGAACGCGGTGATATCCAGCGACACGCGCACTTACGTGCAGGGACGCGAGTACATGTTTGTCGACCTGCCGCAAGATCAGCCGCCATGGAACGCGTTCTATGGCGTCAGCGACAGCCGCGATGCGGAGCGTGGCGCGAGCGCCGGCATCGGTGCGAACTATGGTCGCTGGTTCGATTTCTACGGTGCGAATCTGTATCGCGCCGATGGCACGGACTGGCTGGCGGCTTGGCGCAAGCGCACGCTGGATCGATTGCAGGCATGGGGTTTCAACACCATCGGCAACTGGAGCGACGATGCGCTGGGCCAGGCGCATCGTGTCGCCTATACCTTGTCGATCGACGTGAATGGCGCGTTCGGCAATGTATCCAGCGGTTACGACTACTGGGGCCGCATGCCTGATCCGTTCGATCCGCGCTTTGCGCAAGCGGTCGAGCAGGCGGTGGCGAAGGCGACGGCGTCACCGCGCAATGATCCGTGGCTGCTCGGTTATTTCGTCGACAACGAACTGGCGTGGGCGGGGCAGGGCCCGCAAGGGCGATGGGGCCTGGCGATCGGCACGCTGCACGGCGAAGCGCGCAGTGCGGCCAAGCAGACGTTTATCGCCATGCTGAAGAAGCAATACGGTGCGCCATCGAAGCTGGCTGCAGCGTGGGGCATCACGCTCGATGACTGGTCTGCACTGGATGCGGTGAACTTCCCTGCGCCCGAGCCGAACGAAGCGCATCCGGCGATCGCACAGGATTACAGCACGTGGCTGCGCACCTATGCAGACCGCTACTTCAACCTTGTCGCGACAGCGATCCATCGCCACGACCCGCATCATCTTTTCCTGGGCGGGCGGTTTGCGGTGCGTACGCCCGAAGCGGTGGCGTCATGTGCGCGCTATTGCGATGTGATCAGCTTCAACGTGTACACGGATCTGCCGCAGCATGGCCTCGATCTGGATGCCCTGCACAAGCTTGGCAAGCCGGTGTTGATCACGGAGTTCCATTTCGGCTCGGGCGATCGCGGGCCGTTTGGCAAAGGCGTGGTTTCAGTGGAGAACGAAGCGCAGCGTGGCGAAGCGTATGCGCGCTTTGTGCAGGCTGCCGCCGGCGATCCGGCGATTGTTGGGACGCATTGGTTCGACTACGTCGATCAGCCAGTGACAGGGCGGATATTGGATGGCGAGAACAGCCATATCGGTTTAGTGGGTGTGACCGATATTCCGTTCGCTGGATTCGTCGATGCGGTGCGCAAGACGAATTTTAAATTGCGCCATTGAGGCTGTGTAGGTTGGGCTGAGGCGCAGCCGAACCCCAACGTTGCCATGCAGATGATTACGTTGGGGTTCGGCTGCGCCTCAGCCCAACCTGCGGGTAGTGTCAGGAAGATGGCTTCCTCTCCTCGAAAGGAGAGGAAGCGTAGCAATCGATCAATAACGATAATGATCCGGCTTGTACGGCCCTTCCACCGGCACGCCGATGTAGGCCGCCTGTTCCGGCGTCAGCTTGGTCAGCTTCACGCCGATCTGTTCCAGATGCAGGCGCGCCACTTCCTCGTCCAGTTTCTTCGGCAGGCGATAGACGGTCTTCTCATACGTGTCTTTGTTCGCCCACAGGTCGATCTGGGCCAGCGTCTGGTTGCTGAAACTGTTGGACATCACGAAGCTCGGATGGCCGTGCGCGCAGCCCAGATTCACCAGGCGGCCTTCGGCCAGCATGTAGATGCTGCGGCCCGTCTTGCCGAACGTGTAGCGATCCACCTGCGGCTTGATCGTCTCGCGCGTCACATCCTTGGCACCGTTCAGGCGATCCATCTGGATCTCATTGTCGAAGTGGCCAATGTTGCACACCAGGGCGTTGTTCTTCATCGCCGCCATGTGTTCCAGCGTGATGATGTCCTTGT
>CBJMMB010000136.1:0-7702 GCA_966430775.1 uncultured Dyella sp.
CTGCTGCGCCTGATCGGCATCAGCGCCGGCGGCGCGGCGATGTATGCGGCCATGCATCGCATGGGCTTCGCCGCCGAATCGCCGTATCGAGGCGCACCCGCGCTGCAAGGCGCGCCACGCGGCACCTCCGTGCTGATTCTCGGCGCGGGATTGGCCGGCATGGTGGCCGCTTAT
Organism: uncultured Dyella sp.; assembly: GCA_966430775.1. Taxonomy (GTDB): domain Bacteria; phylum Pseudomonadota; class Gammaproteobacteria; order Xanthomonadales; family Rhodanobacteraceae; genus Dyella_B. The sequence continues at coordinate 175 of CBJMMB010000136.1, forward strand.
GAACTGCGCGCCGCCGGCTACAAGGTGCAGGTGCTGGAATACAACGCGCGTCCCGGCGGCCGCAACTGGACGCTGCGCGGCGGCGACAGCTACACCGAACTCGGCAGCTTCACCCAGCACTGCCAGTTCGACCGCGGCCTGTACATCAATCCCGGCCCGTGGCGGATTCCCTATCACCACCGCGGCCTGCTCGATTACTGCAAGAAACTCGACATACCGCTCGAGCCGTTCGTGCAGGTCAACTACAACGCCTATCTGCATCGCGCCGATGCCTTCGGCGGCAAACCGCAACGCTATCGAACCATCAATGCCGATTATCGCGGGCATATCGCCGAGCTGCTCGCCAAGGCCACGCAGCAAAGCAAGCTCGATGCGCAAGTGAGCAAGGACGACCAGGCCCTGCTGCTCGACTCGCTGCGCCAGTGGGGCGCGCTCGACAAGAACTACGCTTACGTCGCCGGCCCCGCCGCCAGCAACCGCCGCGGCTACGCCAAACCGCCAGGCGGTGGCCTGAGCGCGAAACCGCTGGATTCACAGCCGCTGCAACTGCACGACGTGCTCGATTCGCGCCTGTGGACGAACCTTACCGACGGCGAAATCTACGAATTCCAGACCACGCTGTTCCAGCCGGTTGGCGGCATGGGCCGCATCGGCGAAGCCTTCGGAAAACAGCTGAAAGAAGTCATCCGCTACAACACCAAGGTCACCGCCATTCACCAGGACGACCACGGCGTCACCGTCAGCTACGAAGACACACGCCATCCCAGCCACACGCAAACCGCGCGCGCCGACTGGTGCATCTGCACGATACCGCTGTCCATCCTCAGCCAGATTCCGATCAATGTAGGTACTCCGATGACCGAGGCGATCGGCGCGGTGCCTTACGCCGCCTCGGTGAAAATCGGCCTGCAATTCAAGCGACGCTTCTGGGAAGAAGACGAAGGCATCTATGGCGGCATCACGCTAACCGATCTGCCGATCAACACCATCAGCTATCCCAGCACCGGCTTCAACGGCAAAGGCAAGGGCGTGCTGCTCGGCGGCTACGCTTACGGCCTGGATGCTTACCAGCTCACCGCCATGACGCCCGAGGCGCGCGTGCGCAAGGCGGTGGAATACGGCAGCCAGATCCATCCGCAATACGCACAGGAATTCGACAACGGCGTGGCCGTGGCGTGGCATCGCGCACCGTTCACACTCGGCTGTTTCGCCACCTGGACGGATGAATTGCGCGACAAGCATTACCAGAATCTTTGCCAGATCGACGGCCGCATCGCGCTGGCCGGCGAACATGCGTCCTACCTGCCGGCATGGCAGGAAGGTGCAGTGACGTCCGCGCTGGACGTGATCACACGCATCCATCAACGCGTCGTGGCAGGAGGTGCAACATGAAGCGGCTATCGGCCATCGCCCTGCTCTTGCTTGCCTGCACGCCCTTCGCCGCCGCGCAGACCTCCGGCCAACCGTTCTACACCTACGCGTCGCTTACCCACGCCAATGGCGAGGAGATCTTCCATGCCATCTGCCAGGGCTGCCATATGCCCGATGCCAAAGGCGCCATCGGCGCCGGTGCGTATCCCGCGTTGAGCGGCAATCCGAAACTGGCTTCACCGCAATACATGGCGGCGGTGATTTTGTTCGGCCGGCACGATATGCCGTCGTTCGTGATGAAGCCTTCGGATCACAAGAATTTCTTCGAGGATGCGAAGCTCAGCGACGCGCAGATCGCCGACGTGATCAATTACGTGCGCACGCATTTCGGCAATCACTACACCAACAGCATCACGGCGGCGGAAGTGACCGCGATGCATCCGCAGTACATGGCAACAAAGCCGTAGGTTCTGCTTGTTGCAGCAAAGTTGAATCGTCATTCCGGCGAAGGCCGGAATCCATCGCCAGTACGAGCATGGATTCCGGCCTTCGCCGGAATGACGCTCACGTGTTGATGAGTGCGTCGAAGTGCTTTGAGATCGCACCATCCACAAGTTCATCACGAACGTGCGGGCAAAAAAATCCCCCGTTCGATAAACGGGGGATCTTGAACGTCAACGCTGCAACGAACGATCAGTTCTTGGTAGCGCCCACGCCTTCGGCTTCTTCGCGTTGCGCCAGGCGCTGGCCGACGCGGTCGATGTTCATCAGCGACAGCAGGTGGGCGTAGATCCAGCCCAGGGTGCCGTCGGCGAGGAAGCGGTGCGTGGTTTCGGCGTCGAGCTTGCGCAGCTTTTCCTCGTTGACCACGAACAGGCCGTTCAAGTTGATCACGTTGCCGTTGCGCTCCAGGCGGATGTTGCGCGGCTCGAGCAGGTCGTGCTTGCGCAGGTCCTCCATGAACTGCTTGGTGCGCGCCACGTGCTGCTGGAATTCGCCGAGGAAGTTCACGGCGTTCTTCAGCATGTCGGTTTCGCTGCCGTCTTCCTTGAACAGGCGCTCGCCTTCGGCGCTGTTGAAGCCTTCGTAGGCTTCATCCAGGAACACGGTGAAATCGTCGCCTTCCACTTCCGGCGGCTTCTCGGCCAGCACAAACGGATAGCGGCGCACGAAGGCTGGGATGTAGACGTTTTGCGCCCACTGGCCGTCGGCGTCGACGAACAGATTTTCGTTCTGGCGCAGGCCCAGCAGCGCCATCGGGCCGGCGCTGACCTCGTCGGGGCCGGCGAACAGGATCGGGATGTCGCGGGCGGTGATGGGGAATTCCGTGCAGGTCAACGGCACCGAGTGCACGTTGTGCGCGAACTTGAGGTTCTGCAGCCCTTTTATGCGCAGATCCTTGTGTGCGGTGCGGTTCAGCGGAACCGGACGCTCGTAGAAAAGTACTTCGGCCACGTTCATTACCTCTGCCCCGCCGTGCCGGGGTCGCCACCCAGGCTCCCCCTCCCAAACCCGGCGTCGGGTCTACAGATGAACGAGCACTATATCAGCGCCGCATTTCCGGGGCGAGTTGGCAAATATGCCGGCTGCGTAGGGGCTTGACGCCGCACATTGCATGCGATTTGCAATGAATTTGGTCTATGCTGCGGAAAAACCGAGCGCCATTGCATTGGAACGACGCTCTTTCGCCAAAAGTGAAGGACGAAACGCATGCTTATGGAAGTGCCACATCGGGCCGACCTGAACTCGACCCGGGTACTGTCACTGGATGCCGCGGGCCGGATCCTGGACTGGATCAGCTGGCAGGACGCGGTATGCCTCTATGTTCGGGACGCCGTCGCGTGGACCCTCGGCGATCCTTGCCTCACCGTGCACGGCGGCCATAACCGCAACTTAGGGATGCAAAGCCGCATCGAGCTGCATCCCATCGTCGCCAGCCGCGGGCACTGCCACGACCACGCCATCGATCCGGCGCCCGCGCTGACCAACGTCGCCCTGTTCAGCCGCGACCGCTACCTGTGCATGTACTGCGGCGTACGCTTCAGCCGCGGCGAGCTGACTCGCGACCACGTGCTGCCGATCTCCAAGCGCGGCCGCGACGAATGGGAAAACGTGGTCAGCGCCTGCCTGGCCTGCAACCTGAAGAAGGGCAACCGCACCCCGCAGGAAGCCAACATGCCGCTGCTGGCGGTGCCATACCGGCCGAGCTGGGTGGAGCACCTGATCCTGTCCAACCGCAACATCCTGGCGGACCAGATGGAGTTTCTGGTGAGCCATCTGCCGCGGCACCGGCGCGAGGCGATGGCGTAACGGCCTCCAACGCCCTCAACGCTGCGTAGGTTGGGTTAGCGCAGCGTAACCCAACACATGCCGATTCGAAGACGTTGGGTTACGCTGCGCTAACCCAACCTACGATTGCCGCTCCGCCCCCTTCATGGGTGGAGAGGGGCACAATACGTAGATGATCGATCTCTCCCATTACCCCCATCTCGCTGCGATCGAGTCCCCCGCCGACCTGCGCCGCTTCCCCGACGACCAGCTTCCCGCCATTGCCGACGAACTGCGCCGCTACCTGATCGAAGCCGTGGCCAGCTCCGGCGGCCATTTCGGCGCCGGCCTGGGCGTGGTGGAACTGACCGTCGCGCTGCACTACGTGTTCGACACGCCGCACGACCGGCTGATCTGGGACGTGGGCCACCAGTGCTATCCGCACAAGATCCTCACCGGCCGCCGCGACCGCATCACCACCATCAAGAAGAAGGGCGGCCTGGCGCCGTTCCCGCGCCGCGAGGAAAGCGACTACGACGCCTTCGGCGTGGGCCATTCCTCCACCTCGATCTCCGCCGCGCTGGGCATGGCGATCGCCGCGCAGCACAAGGGCGATGCGCGCAAGTTCGTGGCGGTGATCGGCGATGGCGCGATGACCGCCGGCATGGCGTTCGAAGCGCTGGACCACGCCGGCGATCTCAGCGCCAACCTGCTGGTGGTGCTCAACGACAACGGCATGTCGATCAGCGAAAACGTGGGCGGCCTGGCCAAGCGGCTGGAAAAGCGTGGCGATGGCGTCTCCGTGCCCAGCTCGATGTTCGAGGAACTGGGTTTCGACTACACCGGCCCGATCGACGGCCACGACGTGCCGAAGCTGCTGGAAGTGCTGCGCGCGCTGAAAACCCAGCAGGGCCCGCAACTGCTGCACGTGATCACCACCAAGGGCAAGGGCTACGCCCCGGCCGAGCTGGAGCAGATCGAATACCACGCGGTCGGCCCGTTCGATCCGCTGGCCGGCGTGGTGAAGAAAACCACTCCCGGCAAGCTCACCTACAGCGACGTTTTCAGCGACTGGCTATGCGACATGGCCGCCGCGGACACGCGCCTGTTCGGCATCACCCCAGCCATGCGCGAAGGCTCGGGATTGGTGCGCTTCTCGCAGGAACATCCCGACCGCTACATCGACGTGGCCATCGCCGAGCAGCACGCCGTGACGCTGGCCGCCGGCATGGCCTGCGAGGGCGCCAAGCCGGTGGTGGCGATCTATTCCACCTTTCTGCAGCGCGCCTACGACCAGGCCATCCACGACGTGGCGCTGCAGAACCTGGACGTGACCTTCGCCATCGACCGCGCCGGCGTGGTCGGCCCGGATGGCCCCACGCATGCGGGCAGCTTCGATCTGAGCTTTCTGCGCTGCCTGCCGAACATGCTGGTGATGGCGCCGGCCGACGAGGATGAATGCCGCGCCATGCTCAGCACCGGCTTCCGGCATCCCGGCCCTGCCGCCATCCGCTACCCGCGCGGTGGCGGCCCGGGCGTGGCGGTGCGCAAGACGCTGGATACGCTGCCCATCGGCAAGGCCGAGCTGCGCCGCCGCGGCCACCGGCTGGCGCTCCTGAGCTTCGGCGCCCTGCTCGCGCCGGCCGCGGAACTGGCCGCCGAGATCGACGCCACCCTGGTCAACATGCGCTTCGTGAAGCCGCTGGACGAGACGCTGCTGCTGGAACTGGCGAAAAGCCACGACGCCTTCGTGACGCTGGAGGACAACGTCGTCGCCGGCGGCGCCGGTTCGGCGGTGGCCGAATGCCTGGCCGCCCACGGTGTGAACCTGCCGATCCTGCATCTGGGGCTGCCCGATGCGTACCTGGAACACGGCAGCCGCGAGGAAGTGCTGAGCGAGGCGGGGCTGGATCTGGCCGGCATTCGCCGGGCGATACGGGCCCGCTTTCCCCAGCTGCATCAGGCAAGCGCCTGAACCGACCGTAGGCTGGGATGCAATCCCAGCATCGCGCACAGAACGAAGCTGGATTGCATCCCAGCCTACGATGATCGCCCCAGAACCACGCATCCACGCTCCCTTCACCTCCAAACAGTTGGGCTAGTTACCCCCGCCTAAGGGAGAACGATGCGTTATGGAATATCCTTAACGTTTTCCCAAGGACTGAGGAGCCATTCGGCCCGTGACTGAGTTCATCGTCCGAGTTGTCCAATTCTGCCGCCGCTACGCCTTGCTCGTGGCGGTGTTCTTTTTCGCCCTGGCCGGCGTCGCGATCTGGATCGCCGCGGGCAAGCTGAGCGTCGACACCAATACCGACAACCTCTTCGCCAGCACACTGCCGTGGCGCCAGCACGCCATGGCCTTCGACCGCGAGTTCCCGCAGTTCAACAACGTGCTGGCGGTGGTGGTGCGTGGCGCGACGCCGGAAGAATCCGACGAAACGGCCGCACAACTGGCCAAGGCGCTGGCGGCCGACAAGAAGCACTTCATCGACGTGAGCCGGCCCGACGCCGATCCGTTCTTCCGCCATGAAGGCCTGCTGCTGCTCGACCCGGACGACCTGAGCAAAATGCTCGGCTCGCTGATGAACGCGCAGCCCTTGCTGGGCCCCCTTGCGGCGGACCCGTCGGCGCGCGGCCTGTTGAACGGCGTGTCGCTGATGGCGGCGGGCGTGCGCATCCAACACGCCGATCTCTCGCCATATAAGCCAGCGCTGGATCAGTTGCGTCAGGTGCTGGACAAATCAGCGGAAGGCCACCCCATTCCGCTGTCGTGGCAAAGCCTGCTCGGTTCGGACGTCACCCAGCAGCCGCAGAACGTCACCTTCGTGCTCACCCATCCGGTGCTGGAAGAAGGCTCGCTGCAGCCGGGACTGGCCGCGACGCAGACGCTGGAGGGCATCGCCAAGAACCTGCCGGACGTGAAGGCCGGCCGCGTGCGCGTCGACTACACCGGTTCGGTGGCGTTGGCCGATGTGCAGTTCGGCGCGCTGACCAAGGGCATCGTCGCCAGCACGCTGGTCAGCCTGTTCCTGCTGGCGCTGTGGCTGTATCTGGCGATGCATTCGTTCCGCCGCATCATCCCGATCTTGCTCACGCTGCTGGTCGGCTTCGCGCTCACCACCGGCTTCGCCGCGCTGGCGGTGGGCACCTTGAACGTGATCTCGGTGGCGTTCGCGGTGCTGTTCGTCGGCCTGGCGGTGGATTTCGGCATCCAGTTCGCGGTGCGCCTGCGCGAGCAGCGCATGCTGCACGATGACATCGACGTCGCGCTGGCCGCTGGCGCACGCGTGTCCGGCAGCCAGATTGCGGTGGCGGCAGCCGCGACCGCGTGCGGGTTTCTCGCCTTCTCGCCGACCAGCTTCATCGGCGTGGCCGAGCTGGGCACCATCGCCGGCGTGGGCATGGGCATTGCGCTGGTGTGCACGCTCACCTTGCTGCCGGCCCTGCTGAGCCTGATGAAGCCGGCGCGCCAGAGCAAGGAACTGTCGCTGCCGTTCGGCCCGAAGCTCGATTCCTTTCTGCATTGCCATTACAAGCCGGTATTGGGCGTGTTCGCCCTGCTCGCCGTCGCCGGCCTGGTGGCAGGCGTGCGCATGCCGTTCGACGCCAATCCGCTCAATACGCAGGATCCCAATTCCGAACCGATGCGCACGCTGCGCAGCCTGGCCGACAATCCGGTCACCAACCCGTTCAACATCAACATCATGGTGCCCAACCTGGACACCGCGCGCAGCCTGACGGACAAGCTCGGGAAACTGCCGGAAGTCTCGCGCGCGATTTCCGGCGCCACCTTCGTGCCGGCCGATCAGCAGGCCTCGCTCGACCAGCTCAACCAGGCGCAGGTGCTGATGCTGCCGTCGCTGGATGTCGATCCGTCCGGCCCGCCGGT
>CBJMMB010000137.1:0-7540 GCA_966430775.1 uncultured Dyella sp.
CCTTCGGATGTTCTCCGCGCTGCGCGCTACGTCCAGCTTTCGCTGGGATGACGACCCGCGCGAAAACGTGGGGATATATCAGGGTTTGCACCCCAACCTACGCGACGCCATCGGATTCGCACTGCACGGTGCATTGTCATCTAGGTCCACATGGTTCGTGGTTGACAGTTGGAATCTTGATGAGAATAATTCCCAACAACTTCCGCTAGCCACGACCGGACTCGGCTAGCCAGCGGACATCCATTGGGAATGTTCGCTTTATGGTTTTCTGCGCACTGCTGGCGACGCTGTTCGGCGCACTGCTTGTCTACGCATCTCATCCGCAGCAGCGGCTGTTTCGTGCTGTGCTGCCTGCGCGACTGCGCATGCTGGGATGGGCGGTGTTGTTTATAGGAGTGCTCGCCTGGTGTGGCGCATCCGGCATCGGCGCAGGCATGGCAAGTTCCCTGGCCGCGATGATGGCGACGTGGGTGTTGCTGCCCTATCTCGCCTGGTGGCAAGGCAAGGCGACGATCGCGCGGGCAAGCAGGCGATGATCGGCCGTTGCCTTGCCGGCATCCTGCTCGGTTTTCCCCTCGCCGCAATGCTCTTGCGCCTGATCTTGCGCGCGTTGCCCAACGACGGCATCGGCTGGCTTGTTCCGGCGCTGATCCTGTTCTTTCCTTTGTGGTTGACGCTAGTCGCGGCTGCGTTTGCCTACCGTCGCACGTGGCACGCGTGGACTGCTTTGGGCTGCGCCAATATCGCAGCGTTCGCGATGGTGTCGGCGCTCGCATGAAAACCGCGACACTGCGAACCTTCCAGACCGTACATACCTGGACCGGCTTGCTGGCTGGCTTCGCGCTGTTCGTGGCGTTCTACGCGGGCGCGCTCACGGTCTTCCGCGACGACATCGCCGCGTGGCAGAACCCGCCGTGGCGAAGCGCGGCCGATGCGCAGATGCCCATTACGAAACTTATCGACCGATTCGTAGCGGCGCATCCGGAAGCGAAGGACGACTTCGGCATCGTGCTGCCAAACGATGCATCGCACGCGGCCTACGTTTATTGGCGGGATGGCAAAAGCGCACGCTTCGCCACGTACAGCGGCATGGCTTCACCCGGCGACGAAGCGCATCGCGGCGAACTGGCCGACTTCATCTATGCGTTGCACGATTCGCTCGGCTGGCCGGTGATCGGCCGTTACTTCATGGGCATTGTCAGCCTGCTGTACGGACTGGCCTTGATATCGGGCTTGATCATCCACTTGCCGCAACTGGCGAGCGATCTGTTCGCGTTGCGCGTGGGACACAATCTGAAACGGCTATGGCAGGACGCGCATAACGCCATCGGCGTGCTCAGCCTGCCCTTCCACATTATTTTTGCCGTGACCGGCTCGTTGCTGTGCCTGTTCACGCTGCTGCTCGCCGCGCTCAATACCCTCGCTTTCGATGGCAAGCTTTATGGAACGTTTGCGCAAGCCATCGCCACGGCGCCGACCATGGCGGCAAGCAACATGCCGGCGGCGATGCTGCCGCCGCAGGTGCTGATCGAGCGTGCGCAGCAAGCGGCCACGGCAGGCCGGGTGAGCAGTTTCGAGCCGGATTATCTGCACTATGTGCACTATGGCGATCGCAACGCGGTGATCGAGGTGCGCGGGTTGTCGCAGCATACGCTCGGCACGTACGGGACGGTCGCACTTTCGGCGGTGGATGGACGCGTATTGTCGACGCATGTGGGCTCGACCCACGATATCAACGGCATCAGCTATTCGGCTGTCTACGGGCTGCATTTCGGCAGTTACGGTGGACGTGTCGTGCGCTGGCTGTATTTTTCGCTCGGCCTGGCCGGCGCGTTTCTGTTCTATTCGGGCAACCTGTTGTGGATCGAATCGCGGCGCAAACGCCGTCACGTCGACCAGCCCAGGCGCACGCGGATCATGGCGCGCGCAACCCTTGGCGTGTGCCTGGGAACCTGCCTCGGCATTTCCGGTGCGTTTGCCGCCACCTGGTTATCGATGCACAGCGGCATCGATGCCGCATGGTCGCAACGTGTCGCCTGCTATGGTTTGTTCATCGCGGCGTGCGGCTACGCATCCATCCGCCCGATACCGCGCGCCGCCGTGGAGCTGCTGCTTGCCATCGCCGTACTGACGATCGGTGTTGCGCTCGCCGACCTGATCGCCAACGCGTCGATGTTCGATACGACGCCGCTAAGCCGCGCGGTGCTCGGCGTCGATCTGGCCGGCCTTGCCATGGGCGCCGGGTTCGCCGCACTGGCGCGCGCCGCGGCAAAGCGCGCACGTCATGGCGATCCGCATAGCGTTTGGGCGCTTGCCCGCACCCTGTAGTTTTCACGCTCCTAGATCGGCAAGCCGACGCCAGCCGGACAACCTTTCAAGGGAATTTTCATGTCCGTCGCCAAGCCTCACCGTGTTCTGCCTGTCACTGTCTTCCGCAAGCATCTTGCACTGGCCATCACGAGCCTGCTTATCGCCAACGCATGGGCCGACGGCAGCGACCCGCAGCACGCCAAAGTGCTCGAACAGGTCAGCGTCACCGCAACCAATACGCTGGACCCATATCGTGCCGTCGAAGCCAATACCGGCGCATTGGGCTCGCGCAGTCTGCTCGATACGCCTTTCAGCATCACGCCGGTGACTTCCGAACTGATTCAAAACCGGCAGGCCATCGACATCAACGAAGCGTTTGCGGCCGATCCCGGCGTAACGCCCGTCGCCAGCGGTTATGTCGGCGAGTCATCTGGCTTCGCGGTGCGTGGCCTGGCGGTGGATCTGCTCAACGGCTACAAGATGGACGGCCTGTCGATACCCAATTGGGGCAGCGATCTCCCGCTGGAGCCTTTCAGCCAGGTCGAATTGCTGAAAGGTCCCGGCGGTTTCATGTATGGCTTCGGCCAGCCCGGCGGCATTCTCAACTTCGTTTCCAAGCAACCCACCAGCAAGCCCTACGCCAGTTTCACGCTGGGGTATATGTCGAGCGGCGTGTTCAAGCAAGCGATCGATCTGGGTGGCACGCCAGGCGGCTGGGGTTATCGCATCAACCTCGCCCATGAAGACGGCAACACCTTCGTGCACGACGGCCATATCAAACGCACTGCGGCGTCGCTGGCGCTGACCAAGGACATCGCATCCAACCTGCACTGGCATTTCAACAGCATCTATCAGGACCGCGATGTCCGCGGCGCGTATTACGGCATCATCCTTGGCCAGGATTATGGCTACCCGCTTGCCGAGCCAGTGCGCGTACCGGTACCGCTGTCGGGCGATCAGCGCGTCAGCCAGCCCTACACCGGTTACCAGACCACCTACCGCGTGGCCAACACCGGCGTGAAATGGGATATCTCGCCGGACTGGAATTTCAGCCTCGACTACAGCTATGCCAAACAGACGCGCGAGAACCGCGACAGCGCGATCATCCTCACCGATAACCAGGGCGGTTATACCGATCTCAATTACCTGGGTTATTCGCGTTACAACTATCAACAGTGGCAAGGCATGTTCAACGGCACTGTCAGCACCGGCGCCATCAAGCACGAGTTGGTCTTTGGCGCATCGTGGCAGCAATTGGACGAGCACTATCCGGCGGACTGGAGCACTTCCGGTGGCCAGATCCTCGGCACGGGCAACCTCTTCGATCCTCCGCTGCTGCCCAACCCGCATACGCCACTCAGTCGTGCGACCTACCTGGCCGAAACCGTGGCGCAACGTTCGCTGTTCGCCAGCGATACGATGACGTTTTCGCCGCATTGGTCAGCCTTGCTTGGATTGCGCTATATCGACTACACCGATAAAACCTTTGGCCCGGGAAGCGGCGTACCCATTGCCCGCTACAGCCAAAGTCCGGTCACGCCCACTGCTGCACTGATGTACAAGCCGGTCACGCCGGTCACGCTGTATGCCAGCTACGTGCAATCGCTGGAGCAAGCCAGCAGTGCGCCGCAAAGTGCGGTCAACGCTTATCAGGTTTTTCCTCCGACCATGAGCAAGCAATTCGAGCTTGGCGCAAAGACGGATTTCGATAGCTGGAGCACGAACCTTGCCTTGTTCCAGGTCCAACGCGGCCTGCAGTACCTGAATGCGGACAACGTCTACGTGCAAGACGGCCGCACGCGTTACCGCGGGCTGGATGCTTCCGCGCAAGCCAGGCTCGGCACGCATTGGACCGTGCTGGGCGGAGTGATGTACCTGGATGCCGTCAATGAACGCGCCGCTTCGGACGTGGACGGCAAGCGCGCCTATGGAGCGCCACGGCTGCAGGGCAACATCTATGTGGAATGCAGCGCGCCGCAGGTACCAGGGTTGGTGCTGACCGCCGGTGGCCGATACGTTGGCAATGCCGCCATCGAAGCCAATAACAGCAACTTTGTCGGCGCGTACCATACCTTCGACATTGGCGCCCGATACGCCAGCATGCTCGGCAGGCGTGCGGTGACGTATCGCCTGGGTGTCGACAACGTTACCAACGAGAAATATTGGTTGACCAGTTTTGGCTTCATTCTCAATCAAGGTACGCCGCGCACCGTGCGTGCGAGTGTGACCGTGACGCTTTAGAAAACCGGGAATCTCAGTAGGTTGGGCTGAGGCGCAGCCGAACCCCAACGCGATGATATGCATGGCAACGTTGGGTTTCGGCTGCGCCTCTACCCAACCTACGGGTAGATCGGCGCGTAACGTCAATGACGCAATATGGCGATGACGATCTCCACCACGATCAACACGATGATCGCCACTTCCAGCAACTCCGCGCGTTTGCCGGAGGCTTCCTCGTAAAGCGCGCTGTAGGTGTCGCGGATGATCGCCAGCTTGCGGTCCACCGCATCGCTGACGCGGCTGACGCGGAACAGGTCCAGCGCGGAGGCATAGACGCGGGCGAGGTAGACGTCTTCGGTGACTTGCAGCGCGTTGTCCACCTTCTCGGTGATTTCGGTGACTTCCGCCACCAGGGTGTACAGGCCGCGCGCCAGGTCGGCGAAGCGGCGCGATGCCAGCGGGTTGCTGGCGTGGTGGGCGGCCTCGACCATGTCGTACATGCGTGGCAGTTCCGCATCGAGCAGTTCGTCGTAGAAACGCATTTCCAGCAACTGCGCGTTGGCGACTTCGAGAATGTCCACCACGTCGGAATCGCCGCGCGGCTCGTAGATAAAGGCGCGATCCCAGGTGAGCACAACCAGATCGTCGGCGTAGTAGGAAAAGCGATGCTGCAAGAGGTCCCTGCGCGCCTGCTCGGACAACGCACGCTGCTCGCCCGACAGCAACGGGACGAGGTCGATCTGCTCGTGCAGCGTGGGCACGGGTAGCGTTTCTTCGAACGCATGCACGATGCCGAGCAGGTAATCCTCGTGCAGCGACGCATCATTGGGTTTGGACAAAGCAGGCAGCAGCGCGGTACGAAGTTGCTGCAGCAATTGCTCCCAGATGGGGCTGTCGGCGCCGGGACCCAGCAATGCGTCGACCGCGTTCACGCGTTGCGAAAACGCACCCCAGCTGCAGGCCGTGACCGGGATGCGCACCGAAAAGGCCACCGCGCCGAAGTCGTACAGCCTGGCCGTGACCTCGGCGCGGCACGTCTGCCCCTGCAGCGACAGTTCCAGCGGATCGAGTTTCAGCAATACCGGCGGAACGCCGAAGGCTACCGCCTTGGACGGCGTGCTGCCGAGCTTGCTGCGCATGCTGGTCGAGCCCCTCTGTTGTTCCCACAGCACTTCCGCGTTCGACAGATCGATGGCGTCGGCGATATCGATCAGATGCATCGCGATGACGGCGGCCGATCGGACGGTGGGTTGTTCGAAGGGCATGCGCATGCGCCGGGCGATGGAAAGCGCTCATTCAACCCTTTAATGGTTTGTGGGTGCAAGGAAGGCGTAAGCATTTACCGAAACTGATCTACGCGCGATTACAACTACTTGCGCTGCATGTCGGCATGACGCTTCGCCCGAACCCTCACCCGCCTCTCGGCACCCTCTCCCGGAGGGAGAGGGATTCACTCAGGCGGTCTGCAGGTCGCGTGCCGTTAAGACCCCGAATGCGGTTACTTCACGCGCCCTACACAATTGGCGCCTGCACACCCCACTCACCTGAAAACTACCTGACGCGTACTGAAATTAGCCGCGGCTTTTACGACGCTGAACTCGATTTGGCGATAGCCAGCCACGTCAAGACTACGTAGCATGACGTGACTACGCTCTCTGTACAAAACCGGCCTGCCATATATATGCAAGCCGAGAACGTCGCATCAAAAAATTGACCACCGCCCTCGGTAAGGATTGCCGATTCTCAAGGCTTTGATCACGAGGCTTGCATGAACGCCGATACCTGGGAAACGCTCGAACGCCGTCAAGTCATCGCCGCCCTGCGCAGCTTTCGACGCGGCGATTTCCATGTACGACTGCCGGAAGACCTGCCCGGCCAGGATGGCGAACTGGCGCACCTGTTCAACGAGGTGGTGAACCTCAACCAGCAGATGACGGCAGAGCTCGAACGCCTGTCGCGCGTGGTGGGCAAGGAAGGCAAGATCACCCAGCGCGGACGCGTCAAGGCCGCCACCGGTGGTTGGGAAAGCGCGATCCACGCGGTGAACGAATTGATCGAGGACATGGTGCAGCCCACCGCCGAAGTGGCGCGCGTGATCGGCGCCGTGGCCAAGGGCGACCTGTCGCAATCGATGACGGTGGAGATCGATGGACGCCCGTTGCGCGGCGAGTTCCTGCGCATCGGCAAAGTGGTCAACACCATGGTGGAACAGCTCGCCTCGTTCGCCTCCGAAGTGACGCGCGTGGCGCGCGAAGTGGGCACCGAAGGCAAGCTCGGCGGCCAGGCGACGGTGCGTGGCGTAGCCGGTACCTGGAAGGACCTCACCGACAACGTCAACGCGATGGCCACCAACCTTACCGGCCAGGTGCGCAACATCGCCGAGGTGACCACCGCCGTGGCATCGGGCGATCTTTCCAAGAAAATCACGGTGGAGGTGAAAGGCGAAATCCTGGAGCTGAAGAACACCATCAACACCATGGTGGACCAGCTCAACTCCTTCGCCTCGGAAGTGACGCGCGTGGCACGCGAAGTGGGTACCGAAGGCAAGCTCGGCGGCCAGGCGCGGGTGGAAGGCGTGGCCGGCACCTGGAAGGACCTGACCGACAACGTGAACCTGATGGCCGACAACCTTACCGGCCAGGTGCGCAACATCGCAGAAGTCACCACCGCGGTCGCATCAGGCGATCTTTCCAAGAAGATCACCGTGGACGTCAAGGGCGAAATCCTCGAGCTGAAAAACACCATCAACGTGATGGTGGACCAGCTCAACGGTTTTGCCTCCGAAGTGACACGCGTGGCGCGCGAGGTGGGCACCGAAGGCAAGCTCGGCGGCCAGGCGCGCGTGCCCGGCGTGGCCGGTACGTGGAAGGACCTGACCGACAACGTGAACCTGATGGCCGACAACCTCACCGGCCAGGTGCGCAATATCGCCGAGGTCACCACCGCGGTCGCATCCGGCGACTTGTCCAAGAAGATCACGGTGGACGTCAAGGGCGAAATCCTCGAGCTG
>CBJMMB010000138.1:0-7464 GCA_966430775.1 uncultured Dyella sp.
ATGCCGCGTTTAGCGGCGCATGCATGGTTTAGCTGGGATTGTCATCCCAGCCTACCGCTTTCGTGCTTTAACTTGAACTCGTAAACGGCGTGCCCTGCCTAGGGCGATAGCAGTGACGAAAGCTCGCTGCCACGCGCATAGCGTGCACGCATGCTATTTCGCAACGCTGACAGTGCAACGGGAATGCAAGATTCCCATGTGCATGTTATCGACCCTTCCATCGATAGATACGGTGCCCTTTTTTAATGGCTTCGCTCCGGGCATGACTAAGATTTGAAATGCCTTATGCAATATCGCGTGATAGAAACAAAGCGCTATCGCGCCGTGAGTGCCATCTAAGCCATTAAAGGTTGCATCAAACTACGAATAAAGTGCGCCTGTCATCAAAAGACATGATTTGGCCTGTCTGGAAATTGCGCTGCCTGATTATGTTGCGATATCGCTAAGCACGCGACGTATTAATTTCCGTAACGGTGGTAGGGATTTTTCCAGTCGTGCCGTCTTAACCATCGACGCCATGTCGTCCGCATGATTGCCATGGAAGCTGTGCCGAATTTCCAATCGGCGCATGACATGTCACAAAGGACAATCGCGTCGTTCGTACGCCATTTGCAGGCTTGTGCAGCGCAGCTATCAAAGGGGAAGTTTGTGTCGAGGGGAAACAAGGAAGGGCTGCGCTCCGTGCGTGCCAAGGGTGGTGTCATGGGTGCAGCGACTATCGCCGGTCGAGGGGCATCGTCTTCCGCGCGGAAGCGTCTTTTTCGGTGGGGTGTGATCACGGTGGTGACTTCGCTGCCCGCACTGTCGTTCGTGGTTGCAGCGCAGGACGTCAGGAATGATCCCGGGGTCACCGTTCACGGATCTTACAAAGATCTATTCGACGACCTGGGTGGACCGGCGGGCCTTTCTTCTTATAGTCCTCCGCAAAACCCATCCAGCTATATGCCATCGATCGGCAAGATACTTTCCGACTTGGTCAAGAAGCCGTTCTCGTCCGGTAGCCAGGTCCCCAGCGTCAATTGCAAGCAGAATCCAAGCGGTGGCGGCGACAAAGGGGGCGACCCCGTGCTTTTCAGCAGTGGCAGCAAGATCGAGACATTTCCGTTGTTCGAACTGCCCGGCGAAATGGGTTTGAAGTTCGCGCTGTACTACAACAGCGGTAATGCGGTGGCGCACTGGACCACGACCTTCGACTACCTGCTGGATTCCACCTGTACCTACGGAACCGATTGCAACCTGCGAACCCTGCATCGTCCGGATGGTTCGATGGTGGCCTTCACGGGCGGTGCTAACGACACTTCTTACCCCATCATGGGTAACGGCGTGGAAGTGCTGACGCGCGATCCGGCCAGTGGCCGTTACACCTTGCGGGATGAGGACGGCAGCACGCAGATCTATTCTCCAAAAGGCGCCATCCTGTCGATCGTGGACGCCTCTGGCATTGGCTGGACTTTCACATACAACGCCGACGGCACGTTGCTGACCTCAGTAACGCACACCAATGGCCAGTCGATCGGCTTTTCCTACACACTGCCAAGCGGTGGCACACCCACCGTCACCATCACCGACCCGGCAGGCAACACGTATTCCTACATCGGTACCGAACTTCCTGCGAGCTACAAGCACGCTGGTACCGTCACGTCGATCAATTTTCCCGGCAGCCCGGCCACCAATATCGGCCTTCAGAGCGATCTCATTTCGAGCGATGTCATGCTTCGCGAGGTGGATTACAACGGCAAGCCTTACGCGCTCACCACGTACGACAGAACCGTGGTTGGAAAGAACAGCGACGGAACGCCTATTTTCGGCCGGTTTTGGGATTGGGCCACCAGCACGTCTTATGCGGATGGCAGCGGTAAAACCACGATCGTCTACAACACGGACACCGTCGATATCAACGTTGGCGATCTGGTTGCCACGATCACCAACCCGCTGGGACACGTCACCACCAACACCTATGCAGGCGTGAACGGGCTGCTGAGCAACGTCGCCGATGGCGGCACCAGCACATGCGGCCCCACTGCCCATACCCGTACTTACGACAGCAATGGCAACCTTTCGAAGGCGGTCGACAACAACGGCAACGTTCACACCTATAACTACGCCGCCAATGGCCAGCTCCAGACCGAAACGGAGGCAGCCGGCACGTCGCTGGCGCGCAAGACCGACTATGTATGGGATCCCAACGCCACCTTGAACCGCCTACTGAGCGTGACGGTGGAAGGCGTTCGCAAGACTACCTATACCTATAACGCGCAGAACCGCATCGCTTCCGTCAGCGTGACCAATCTTTCCGCGAACGGCATCGCGGGACAGACGCTGACGACCAGCTATCAATACGCGTTGTATGGCAATGGCCTGGTACAGACCATGACCGTGACCAAGCCTTCGTCCAACGGAAGCGATACGGATACCTACCGTTACGATGGCCTGGGCCGTCTTACTTCGTTTACCAATGGCCTTGGCCAGACGACTTCCTACAGTAACTACAACGGACTGGGCGAACCCGGCACCGTCACCGGCCCCAATGGCGATACGGTGAACTACACCTACGATGCACGCGGCCGGGTATCGACCAAGACAACGCATCCCAACGGTGGGAGCGCCACGTGGAGCTATGGTTACGACGGGTTTGGCTTGCTATCCAGCCTTTCCGGGCCGGATGGCCAGGTCACCGTCTGGAATCGGGACCAGGTGATGCGCGTAAGGACGATCGTCCACAACGACAAGGACGGTACCTCCACCGAAAGTTTCCAGTACGACGCCAATGGCGATATCGCACAGCACACCATCGCGCGCGGCAACACCACCAGCCTGATCGAAAACTTCACCTACGACGGATTGGGCAGGCTTTATCAAAGCCTTGGCCAGCACGGTCAATCGCTGAATTATGCCTATGACGGCAATGGCAACGTGCTATCGGTCACCAATGCCATGGGTCACGTAACCAGTCATCAATACGATGCACTGAATCGTGTCACGCAAACCAGCGAAAGCGGTGGGGCAAGTCCGCCGATCCCGTCCAGCGCACCCGGCTTGAACGCGCCAGCCAGCAATGCCAGCGGAACGTATACGGTAAGTTGGAACAGCATCAGCGCCGCATCCGCCTATGTGCTGCAGGAGCAGGTCAACGGCGGTGGCTGGAATACGATGCAGAATGGCGGAGCCTTGAGCTGGTCAGCGAGTGGCAAGGCCAACAATAGCTACGGCTACCGCGTGCAGGCTTGCAACACTACCGGCTGCGGTCCATGGAGCGGTGTCGTCACGGTCAACGTGGCCGTTGCCGGCATCACCAGCGCACCCAGCGTATCGGTGCCGGGCAGCAGCAACAGGGGCACGTATACCGTGAGCTGGAGCACCGTCAACAACGCCGCTTCCTATAACTTGCAGGAGCAAGCCAATGGCGGTAGCTGGACGAACGTACAGCCGGCGCCAGGTGCTGCAACAAGCTGGTCCACCACCGGCAGGGGTGGCGGCACATATAGCTATCAGGCGCAAGCCTGCAATACAGCCGGGTGCGGTCCCTGGAGCAGTGCGGCGAGCATCGTCGTTTCCTTGGTGCCAACGGCGCCGACCAATGCGGTCATCAGGGACGGGACCATTGGCAAGCCGGATACCAGCACCTTTACGGACGTCTATGACGCGAGCTGGGACGCTTCCAGCTTGGCGACACGCTACGAAGTGCTGCGTGTTCAAACCGGCGTAACGATCTACAGCGGCACGGCGTTGACTACCCGAGTGGAGAGCGGCCGGGACCCTTACGACCTCAAGTACAGCTATCAGGTGCGCGCCTGTAATGACAAAGGCTGCTCCGCTTGGGTTTCGCTGGTGTACTGAGGCAGCAAGGATGAGCGAGCAGAAGGGGAAGAACATGAAGCGATTGAATGCAGCGGATGCGCTTAGCCGCATCACACGGATGTGCAGCGTGCGCCATGCCGCCATGCTTGCACTGAGCCTGCTTGCAGGCGTATCCCAGGCGGCGACCACGACGATCACCTATACCTACGATGCCGGTGATCACATCACCAGCGTTACCGATCCGCGCGGTTTGGTCACAAGCTATGTCTACGACGGATTGGGACACCTGTGGCAACAAAGCAGCCCGGATACCGGTACGACCAGCTATAGCTATGACGGCAATGGGCGACGCGCCAGCATGACCCGCGCCAACGGTGTGCAGACAACGTACACCTACGATGCCATTGGCCGCGTTACCGTCCTGAGCGCGGGCGGCCAATCGCAACGTTTCACCTACGATTCGTGCGCCAACGGCCTGGGCCGCATGTGCACCGCCGCCGACGCCAACGGCAGCGTGGGCTATAGCTACACGCCGGAGGGTTGGATCAGCGGTCGAGCATTCACCGTCGGCAGTACCAGCTACACCGTGGGCTACGCTTACAACGCGATGGGACAGGTCGTTACGGTGGTCTATCCGGACGGCAACCAGGCGCTCTACAACTACACCAATGGTGTGGTGTCGTCGGTGAGCTTGAATATCGGCGGTGCGGGAAGGACGGCGGCCAGCCAGATCACCTATCAGCCGCGGGATACCGCGATGGCGAGCTGGGTGGGTAGCAATAGTCTTACCACCACTCTGTACTACGACACGGATGGCCGGTTTACCGGCGCCAATGTGCCGGGTGTGCTGACTTATGGCGTGTACTACGACAACGCCAGCCGCATCATCAGGAAGCAGGATTTTATTTCGCCGATCCTGACTGAAAGCTTCGGCTACGACGATCAATCGCGACTGGTATCAGTTCAAGGCGGGGCCGAAAACGAGGCGTATCAGTACGACGCGAACGGCAATCGGATTGCGCAGACGGTCAATGGCACCAGCATGACCCTCGTCTACGAAGGTGGCAGCAACCGGATGATCAACGCCGGTGGCGTCACCTTCGGCTACGACGCCATGGGCAACAGTTCTGTCGCCAACGGGATCAGCCGGTGGCAGTTCGATCCCTTCAACCGCATGACCACGGCCTTCGGCAATACCTATTACATCGATCCGCTTGGGCAGCGGTTGATGAAATCGGTCGGCAGCACAACGACATACTTCGCGCCGGACGAAAATAATCACCTGATAGCCGAAAATGACAGCGGCTTGTGGGTGGACTATATATGGCTCAACGGCCGCCTGATCGCCCGCATCCATGGCGGGCAGATGGAAGATATCCACCTCGATCAGGTGGGACGCCCCGAGGCGATGACCAACGCCGATCAAACCCTCGCATGGCGTGCGATGAATACACCGTTTACGCGGTCGGTGGCTACCAACAATGCAGTGCCATTGAACATCGGGTTTCCTGGCCAGTATTACGATACGGAGTTGAGTCTTTGGAATAACGGATATCGGGATTACTTTCCATGGGTGGGACGGTATCTTGAAAGTGATCCGATTGGGCTGGCGGGCGGGATCAACACTTACAGTTATGTCGGCGGCAATCCTGTAACACGTATCGATCCGTCGGGTCTAGCCAGTCCTTACCAGCCAAGTCCTATTACCGCTTTGGAAGAAGCGATACTTGAAGGAAATGTAGAGCAGGTTGAAATGCTCGCTGAGGCCGCAGGTGTGCCTGAAGAAGGCGCACTGGCTAGAGCCTCCGCCAACGCAAATAAGATCAGTCATATATTTGACAAGGCGCAGCATAATCTTGATCCTTTGGTGAAAACATGTGGATCGAAGGGGCGAGCTCTAAAGCAGCTAGCTGACGCTGCGGCGGAAGCATTTCCCGGTACGGCAAACGGAGTGCCTGCTGAGTTTTCAGTCAATGTAAACGGAGTGGCCGTAACGGTAAGGGGTGTGCTCGTGAATGGTAAGTTCATGCTGGGGACAGCGTTTATTCCATGAACAACTTTACTCCACTGGAAGAGATGGTCATTGAGAAGATGCTCAATGCAAACTTCAGCTTGAGCTTGAAAGACGGGGCGGGGAGGCTACTTGAAGTAGAGAGAAGAGAATTTAGCTTGGATGCTTCAAATCGTGATTGCTGTGTTGGATTTTACCTTCACTTTAAAGATAACGATCTTTTGAGAGGATTCGGTGATATCCCCCATCATGTTAGCGTTCACGCCACTCATGACCAGTTGCCTGCAGGGTGTGATTTCATCTTGTTCCTGAAGCCAGATGGTTGTGTTGAATTTCTTGAGGCTACCTTTTACGGATTCAGCATGCGTGTATCGGACGTCATGATTGAAAGCCATTACTTCAAGTTGATCGGTTGATGTGTAAATGACGGCGAAGAGTGCAAAGGAAGCCAATGCATTAATTCGCCTTGACATTAACGAAGTTGCTAAGATCATCCTTGAATGAAGAAGATAGGTGCAAAGGATCGAGGAAATTCCTTCGATCTGCTACGTCATTTCGCTGCTCTGCTCGTGCTATTCAGCCATCAATTTGCCCTACATGGGCTAGCGGAGCCCGTTTACCCATTTTGGGACACCTATGGCTTCGTCGCGGTCGCCATCTTTTTTTCGATCTCCGGCTACTTCATGCCGGTCAGCTTTGAGCGGTCCGGTAATTTCATTGAATTCAGCAAGCGAAGGTTGCAACGCCTGTTGCCGGGGATGGTGGTGTGTTCGTTCTTGATGGCCTATGGTCTGGGCGCTGTCTACACCAGTGGGCCGAAATGGGACTACATCACGTCCAAGTTCGCATGGGTAACCTTCCTGCAGTATTCGACGTTTCTGGGGCCGGCTATCCCAGGGGTTTTTGCCAACTACATTTATCCGAACGCGATCAACGGAAGCCTCTGGACGTTACCCATTGAGTGTGTCTGTTACATAGCTATCGGCGTCGCGTTGTCGTTTTCACGATCCTGGAAAGTCATTCTTGCCCTCTTTGCCGGGTCGATCCTGGGGACGGCATCGCTTGTGCATACCGGAACCGGATTTTCGTTTTATGGTGTTCCGCTGAATTATCTGTGCATGTTCGGGATGTGCTTCAGTGGCGGGGCGCTGCTTTCCGTAACGAAAGCAACCTGGTTTCCGAACAGGTGGTTGCTATTGGCGTTTGGAGTGATCGGCATGTTCCTTATGCCTGGCAAGCTCGAATACAGTGTTCTGGGGACGCTTGGCATTACGTTCGCTGTGGCGGTTATCGGCGAGTCCTTCAGCGAAAAGCTGGTAAACGGAAAATTCGATATCTCGTACGGTTTATATATCTACGGTTTTCCGATCCAACAGATCGTTATCAACGAGGTGACGCATCGGTTCTGGCTCGGGATGGCGATATCTGTTCTTCTTGCGATGGTGGCGGGGTATCTTTCGTACCGTTTTGTCGAAAAACCTTTTCTTCGCAGAAGCCGCAGGGCTAAGGCGTCAAACGGCACTGCAGTGATTGGTTTGCCTGAGGCAGTCCAGTAACAAGGCGTCGATGCTGGGATTGGCATCCCAGCCTACGGTTCCGGCGCGGTGCTTAAGTCGACTTGCCTCGCTTGCTCGCGGGCGAACGCGCACGTCCGC
>CBJMMB010000139.1:0-7381 GCA_966430775.1 uncultured Dyella sp.
TGCGTGACGGAAATGAGTGCCGGCTTGTCAGGAAAAGGTTGTGCTCGCCTCTGCGGGATGCACCCGTAGGTTGGGCTGAGGCGTAGCCGAACCCCAACATTGCCATGCACATGTTTGCGTTGGGGTTCGGCTGCGCCTCAGCCCAACCTACGGGGAGATTTCGGCTGGATATCGATCCACGCAACCTTTCGCTCCCTGCCCCGCACTCACGCGCATCAAGCCCTGCTTCATCGGGCTGGGGTTCGGGGATAGGAAGCATGACGTCAACGCAAACGATCGAGAGCAAACCGGCGCGTCCAAGAAACATCGTGCTGTTCCATTGGCTGACCGTGCTGTGCGTATGCGTGGCGGCGATCCTGATCTTGCTGCGCGACGAAGTGGTCAGTGGTCGCGATCTGAAGCTATGGCTGCTGGAAGGCCATCGCCATTTCGGCCTGTTCGTGCTGGCCCTGTTCTTCATTCGCGTGGTGGTGCGTATCCGCACCGGCAAGCTCGCCGCGGTCGGCCGGATGTCCAAGCTCATCCGCGCCGTGGCCGCGCTCACGCACATCGCTTTATATGGTCTTCTACTCGCCCTGCCCTTGCTCGGCTGGGCCTTGAGCAATGCGCAGGATCGGCCGGTGCATCTGTTCGGCCTGACGCTGCCGGCGCTGGTCGGTGCGGATGAGGATCTCGCCGATTCCTTGCAGGCCTGGCACATCGATGCGGCATGGGCGCTGCTTGCGCTGGTGCTGCTGCATACCGGCGCGGCGCTCTGGCATCACTTCATGGTGCGCGACGACGTGCTGCGCGCGATGTGGCCGAGCCGTCGCACACAACGCCCCACCACCCACGACTGATCAAGGAGTTTCCATGTCCACTTCTCTGCACCGACGCGCGCCGAGCCGGCCTGGGAAGCAGCTCTGGTGGTACGGCCTGGCTGTGCTTCCCCTGTTTGCCAGCACCGGCGCCAAAGCCGTGCCCGCGTATGCGCGCCAGACGGGATCGGCGTGCGCGGACTGCCATGCCGGTTCCTACGGGCCGGGGCTCACGCCCTACGGCATGCGCTTCAAGATGAACGGCTACACCGATACGGACGGCCAGGGCACCAAGATTCCCGCCGCCGTGCAGCTCACCGGCAGGCGCAGCGTGCCGGTCACCGGCAAAAGCAGCAACCTGCTGAGCGAAGCGGACATCTATCTGGCCGGGCGCGTGTCGGACCAGGTGGGCGGCTACGTCAAGGTGCAGGTCAACAACAACGGGCAGGACAAATTCAACACGCAGTTGAGCGACGTGGACCTGCGCTTCGTCGCCAAGGACATGAAGCTCGGCGGCAAGGACGCGCTGGTCGGCGTCAGCGTCAACAACAATCCCGGCTTCAACGATCCGGTCAATGCGCTGCCGGCGTCCACCTTGAACGGTCCGCCTACGGTGTCGGGCACCTTGCTCAATCCGTCCAGCTCCAACACGCTCGCGCATCGCGTGGTCGGCGCGAGCGTGTACGCGCTGTACGACAAGAATTGGTATGGCGAGCTGGGCACGTACAGTTCGCTGCCGACCTCGATGCAGTACGACCTGGGTTATTCGCTCGGCGGCGATCCGGGCAAGCTCAGCAACACCGTGTACGGGCGCTTTGCGTACATGAAGGATATGAAGCGCCAGTTCTTCTCGGCCGGCCTGGTCGGCCTGACCACCGATCGCCAGTTGCCGCGCAGCGGCCCGAGCGAGCACGTCACCGATCTCGGCTACGACGTCACGTATCAATACCTGGGCAACCGCGAGCACATCATCCAGCTTGCCTACGTGAACATCATGGAGCGCCGCCGCTATGCGACCACGCCGGCCGGCCCGATACCTGGCCTGCTCGCGCTGCCACGCGGCGTGGTGCACGACCAGACCGCCACGCTCACCTACACCTTCAAGCAAAGCTATGGCGTGATCATTTCCCACCTGGTCAGCACCGGCACGCACGACGTGGTGCGCTTCGTGCCGTATGGCGAACCGGACACCAGCAGCAACTCCTTCACCGTGTTCTGGACGCCGTTCGGCAAGGACGATTCGTTCACCTCCACCGCCAACCTGCGCCTGGCCGCCACCTGGTTCCGCTTCAACAAGTTCAACGGCAGCAGCACGAATGTGTTTGGCGCGCCCGGAACGAATGCGAAGGATCTGAACGCGTTCCTGCTTTTTGCGAGTGTGGCGTTCTAGTTTTTATTCCTTCTTACCGATGCGATTTGATCTTGCCCCACCGTCATTCCGGCGAACGCCGGAATCCAGTTCAAACACGGCGTCCGTAGGACAAAACCGTTTTTGAGTGCTTCGCACGGATTGTTTCGACTGGATTGACCAGCTTCGCTGTTGTGAAGCGCCTCGACGTTCGCCGGAATGACGGTGGGGCGAGTATGCAGCTTTCGCACTATCCAACAAGCACGAACAGGAGTCAGAGAGTGATCCGATCAGTTTTGCGCCGGTCCCTGCGCGTTATGGCGGTGGCAGCATTGGCTTTCGGCTGGACGCTGGCCTCGCCCTTGAGCCATGCCGGCGATGCGTCCGCCGGCGCCGACGTATTCAAATCCGAATGCGCCGAATGCCATAGCCCGAAGCAAGGCAAGAACAAGAAAGGCCCGAGCCTGTTCGGCATCGTGGGCCGTCCGGCCGGCACCGCACCCGACTACAACTACACCGACGCCCTCAAGCAGGCGCACTGGAACTGGACCGAAGACAAGCTGCACTGGTACCTGTCGCAACCGGCCAAGCAGGCCAATCCGGGCACCCGCATGAAGTACGACGGCTTGACCGATCCCAAGCAGCTGGACGACCTCATTAGCTACCTAGGCACCCTTCACTGATGACACCTTCCCGCCGGTGATGACATTCCCTTGTCAGGAGCGATCGTCTATAAGGCGGTCATGCCGTACTCCCTCCTCTCTGGGGCCTGCCCCGACAAGCTGTCATCGCCGCGCGTGCGGAAGGTCGCCAAGGACAGGCTAATCCGTCGTCCCGGCGAACGCCGGGGTTCAGCGACTTGCGCATCGCCAAAGGCACTGGGCCCCGGCATTCGCCGGGGCGACGAAGCGGTTTCATCCAGGAGCTTCATAGAGTGAAGCCCCTCCACGTGCTTGGCCGCATCCCTTTTGCCGTCTTGTCGACTGCTTCGCTCACTGCTCCGCTCCATGCCCAATCCAACACCCTCAGCGGCGCGGTGGCGCTGAGTTCGCAGCTGATCGACCGCGGCCTGGCCATTTCCCCGAATACGCCGATCGTGCAAGGCAACGTCACCTGGAGTTCGGCCTCCGGCTGGATCTTAGGGATGTCCGCAGCGACCGAGCTGCGCTCGATCGGGCATGGCTCCGAGGCGATGGCCCAGGTGGCGCACTACTGGCCGCTTACCAGCGACTGGCGCATGCAGGCTGGCGTGGTCTATTACGGCTATCCGGGCAACGGCCCGAGCCGTCCGTTCGAGCGGGTCGAAACCGGCGTGAACTGGATGTACCGGGACGTGCTCAGCTTCGGCGTATCCGCCATCACCCTGACCCACGGCAACGACCATTCGCCCCGCGGCGCCGCGGATGTCGACCTGCACTGGCCGCTGCCGCAACATTTCGCCGTGTCCGCCGGCCTGGGCGTGGCCCAGCCGCTGACCGGCTCGACCGGCTACGGCAGCTACGTGCCCAACGGCCCGTACGGCGGCTACGTCTACCGCCCCATGCGGATGCGCTCATACTACGGCTACGGCCATATCGGCCTGGGTTGGGGCTACGGTCCGTGGCGGGTGGAACTGGACCGCGTCTTCACCGATCCGGACATCCGCCGCCAGGGCGCCGCCGCCGCGCCCTGGGTCGGCACGATCTCGTGGGCTTTTTAAGACATAGGCAACCTTTCGGCGCCAAACCGGCACCTAATGTCGTCCATCGACGCCATCGACTCCCATGAACGACGCCGAATCATCCACCGACGCCACCGATCGCCTGCTGCTGCAACGCATGGCGGCGGGCGATCGCGCCGCGCTGGCCACGCTGTACCGCAGCTACCACGGCCGCCTGTGTCGCTTCCTGTCGCGCCTGACCCGGCGCGCGGACGTCATCGAGGAAGTGATCAACGATTGTTTCTGGATCGCCTGGCAGAAAGCCGGCGATTTCCGCGGCGACTCGCGTGTGTCCACCTGGATCATGGGCATCGCCTATCGCTGCGGACTCAAGGCGCTGCGGCAGCACGGCGACGAACCGGTCGACGACAACATTCCGGAAGACCGCGTACCGGCGACCGATCCGGAAGAAGACCGCGAATTGCGCGACTGGCTGGGCAAAGGCCTTGAACGCCTGTCCGCCGACCAGCGTGCGGTGGTGGAACTGGTCTACGGCGAAGGCCACACCCTCGACGATGTCGCCACCATCATGCAATGCCCAGTGGGCACGGTGAAAGCACGGTTGTTTCATGCGCGCGTCAAACTGCGCAACGTACTGCCGACTCTCGCCGAACGCTCACTTACCGTGAAAGAGCAAGCGCCATGACGATGTTACCGACCTATTCCAGCCAGGATTGCCCACGCGCGTGGGAAATGATGCCGTGGGTGCTGCAACAAAGCGCCAGCCAGGAACAAAGCGACTGGCTGACGCAGCACCTGGCGCAATGTGCGGCATGCCGCGCGGAGTTCGCGCAGCAAAGCCGCCTGAAACAGGCGATGTCGCTGCCTTCCGATGTGCACGTCGACATGGAAGCGGGCCTGCAACGCCTGCTCGGTCGTCTGGATGCACCCGTGCAGCAGGAACCGCAACCGCTGCGCGCACGATCGGGCGGCTGGTTGATGCGCGCCCTGGCCGCGGCGGTATTGATCCAGGCGATCGGCATCGGCGCACTCGGCCTGAAGGTGTGGTCCAGCGACGGCAACACGGCGTATCGCACGCTCAGCCAGGAACCGGCGACGCCCGCCACCGCAGGCGCCATTCGCGTGGTGCCCGATGCAGGCATGACGCTGGCCGACTGGAACGCCCTGTTGCACTCGCTGCAATTGCAGGTGGTGGGCGGCCCGAATGACGTCGGCGCCTACACCGTCGCCCCCAGCAGCAATGCGCCGAAAACCCAGGACACCGTGCAGCAGTTGCGCGCCGCGCGCGGCGTCCGCCTGGCGGAACCGGTGACCGGCACTCCATGAAGCGCGCCATGAAACATGGCGCGTTCGCACTCGCCACCGTCTTCGCGTGCCTGGGCGCATCGCATGCATCGGCCAAGGATGCGCCGCTCGCCTCCAGCATGGACAGCCAGCGCGACATCGTGCTGGCGGTGAACAATCCGATCGAGCCGCCGGCCATGCATGCCGGCTCCAGCCTGCTCGGTTACGTGCCCTCGGGCTATTACGGCGCCGGCCAGCGCGCCGCATCCGAATTGAACGACCTGAAGCAGCATTACAGCCTGCACGAAGTGGCCGGCTGGCCGATCAAGGCGCTCGGCGTGTACTGCGTGGTGGTGGAAACGCCTGCGGGTGCGGATCGCGATGCGCTGCTGAAAACGCTCGCGCAGGATCATCGCGTCAAGCTGGCGCAGCCGCTGCAGGATTACTCGGTCTACTCCACTCCCCCGCCGAAAGACGGCCATCGCTACAACGATCCGTACGTCGACTTGCAACGCGGCTTCGTCGAAACCGACGCCGCATTGGCGCAAAATCTGAGTAAGGGCGAAGGCGTGCATATCGCCGTCGTCGATACCGGCGCCGACCTCACTCATCCGGACCTGCAAGGCCGCATCCACGACACGCACGACATGGTCGACGGCGACGCGAAGGCGTTCGATCACGATCATCACGGCACCGAAGTGGCCGGCGTGATCGCGGCGGATGCGAACAATCACCAAGGCATCGTCGGCATCGCGCCGGACGCCGTGCTCAGCGTCTACAAGGCCTGCTGGTATGCGGCCAGCAGCGCCGGCGCGCACTGCAATTCCTTCACCCTGGCCAAGGCGCTCGCCGCCATCATCGACACCGATGCGCGCATCGTGAACTTGAGCCTCGGCGGCCCCGCCGATCCGCTGCTGGACAAACTGCTGGGGCAATTGCTCAACCAGGGCCGCATCGTGGTCGCCGCGCTGCCGCCGAACGGAAGCCTGGGCGGCTTCCCCGACAACGCACCCGGCGTGATCGTGGTGCGCGTCAGCGGCGCCACACCCGCGCCATCCGGCGTACTCAGCGCTCCTGGCACCGACATCCTCACCACCCAACCCGGCGGCGGTTACGACTTCACCTCCGGCTCGTCCATGGCCGCCGCCCACGTCAGCGGCATCATCGCCCTGCTCCTCGCCGCCGACCCGCACCTCGACGCGAACGCCGTGCACGATCTGCTATTACGCACCAGCAAAACCTCCAACGGCATGCTGCAGGTGAACGCTGCGGCGGCCGTTGCGTCTGCGCAGAACGCGCATATCGCTACGCATTAACGCAATGCACGCGTAGGTTGGGCTGAGGCGTAGCCGAACCCCAGCGTTGTGATCTACATGGCAATGTTGGGTTTCGGCTTCGCCTCTACCCAGCCTACGGCCTGGCTTATTTGTGGTGAGGCCGGATGACCGACAGCTGCTTCAGCAGCTCTGGCAACGCCGTTTTTACGGTATCCCATACCACATCGAGATTGATATCGAAGTAACCGTGAGCGATTCTGTTACGCATGCCGCGCATGTTACGCCACGGTACCTGCGGGTGCGTCTGGGTGAACTCAGCGTAGCCGTCCATCACTTTCGTTGCGGCTTCGCCAACGATGATGAGACTCATGATCACTGCTTGCTGGGTGCGCTTGTCAGCAAAGAACTGATCCTTGGTCATCCCATCCACAAAGCTGCATGCATCCATTGCAGCTTGCCGCATATGATCAAGGTAATCGGTCAGCCGGCTCTTACTCATACCGGCCGCGCTTCCGCCAACACCTGCGCACGAAACTTCGTCGGCAAATCACCCGGCGTCAATACATCGACGTGGATGCCCAGCAACGATTCGAGTTCATCCTGCAAGCCGCCCAGGTCGAACAACGTCGCGCCAGGCAGCGCATCCACCAGTAGATCGAGGTCGCTGCCGTCCTGGTCGGTGCCATGCACTACTGACCCGAATACGCGTGGATTCGCTGCGCGGTAACGGCTTGCCGCTTCACGAACGGCGGCCCGCTTCATTTCAAGCACAACGGACGGTCGCATAGGCGCTCTTTTTGGCGAAAGTCGAGGCGATGATAGGCAATGAACAGGAAAATTGCATAACTCCCGTCCCAGCGCCATGCAGGATCAGGCAAAACCCCACCAACTTATGGCATTCCACAACGGCCTCCGCGGGCGATATCGTTCGGTTCTCCCCGCCCGCCCCACGAGGTCCGCCCATGCTCACGCTGAGTATCAACGGCCGCGAACATCAGTTCGATGGTCCGCCCGA
>CBJMMB010000140.1:0-7318 GCA_966430775.1 uncultured Dyella sp.
GCATGACGAACAAACCCAGCACCGACACCACCATCAACCAGAACAGCAACGACGCCAGCATCCCACCCGGCGCCATGCACGGCCCGCATCACAACGCCCTGGATATGGCCGAAATCGCCGCCCACGACGAAGTGCAGCACGAAGACGCGCTGCGTCATTCTTCGCTACGGGTACCGCGTTAGTTGATCGCCGTGTTGTCGGAAAGCTGATCGGGCAGCACGAACTGGAAGCCGCGTTGCTCGAGCTGGGTGAGCATGTCGTCCAGCACGGCGGCGGTGGTCGGTTTTTCATGCAGCAGTAGCACGGATTGGTCTTCCGTCTGCTCCAGGCTCCAGTGCAGGATCTGCTCCGGCTGCGTCATCCAGCTGTCCTGGCTGTTGGCGTTCCATAGCAGCTGCTTCATGCCGGCCGCTTGCGCAAGCTGCGTGACGAGCGGAGACGTCGCGCCGAACGGCGGGCGGAAATAATAAGGACGGCGACCGGTCAGTTGCGCCAGGCGCTGGCTGCAGCTGTCGATCTCATGTTGCAGCTCAGGCTTGGAGGTAAGCGTATCCAGCTTCAGATGATCGTAGCTGTGGTTGCCGATCAGGTGACCGGCGCCTTCGAGCTTGCCGAGCACATCGCGATTGGCGTCGTTGATGTGGCTGCAGACGAGGAAGAACATGGCGCGGGCATGGTGCTTTTGCAGCGTCGCCATGATCTGCTCGTCCACGCCGTAACCGTAGGGGCCGTCGTCGAACGTCAGCACGACATATTTGCGGCCGGCCAGGAAGTCGCTCACCTTGCGCAGGCTGAGCCCGCTCGCTTGCTTCACGTTGCCGGCGCCCTGGTCGACCATGAAATGTGGCTGCGTCATGCCGCGCCCGGTCAGCAGCATGGCGTACAGGAAATACGTCAGCAGGACGGCGAGAGTAAAGACGTAGCGGCGGTAGACGTACAACAGCATGGAGGCTCGCTCTTGGAATAGGCTCTGGCGGCGCCCGCGTCTGGTTACTAAGACGTAACCGCCGCGGTAAACCCCTACCGCGCGTCTCCCCTTCGCTCGTGCGCCGTAGGCATGCAGCCTTGAAGCATGGGCCATGCCAAGCGCGGCCGGGCTATCCGGACCGGGCCAGATCCTGGTCAAGTTGGGGTGGATGAGTCCGGAGGAGTGTGATCGTCTTCACTGGAGCAGCTCTGGCATGGTCCGGACAGCCCGGCGCTCGCGGGCGTTCTTCACGTTCGCGCGCAGAAAAGTGACCCGGAACGTCCCTTAGTGCCCAGCGCCGTTCAGGCGTAAATCCGCCTGCAGCAGGATTTCCCGCCCATAGATGTTGTAGTTCTCGTTGTTGAAGAACGGGTAGGACACATAACCCATGTCGCGCGGCGGCATCTTGTTGGCGAGGTTGTTGAGCACCAGCGAAAAGCCGAGATTGCGCGTGGGCCGGTAGCCGATGCTGGCGTTGAAAGTGATCCAGGGCGATACGCGGCCCGCGCCCACGCCGTTGTTGGCGGCGGCGAAGTTGGGCGATGCGCCATAGCGGTGCCCATACAAGGTTCCGGTCCAGCGCCCGCCGGGACTGGTCCAGCCGATGCTGCCGTTGAAGATGCTCTTGAACTCGGTGCTGTACTGCGCGTTGGCGAGCTGGTTGATCGGCGCCTGGCCGCTGGCGATCTGAAAATCGTGCTTGAGCATGTCGTTGACGTCGAAGCGTACGTCGAGCATGCCCCAGCGGAAGAACGGGAAGCGATAGCGCGCGCTGCCCATGATGGAAGAGGTCACCTCATTGGCGAGGTTCGCGTAATACGTGGTCACGCCGACGATCGGGCCGCGATCGCCCATGCGCTGCACCTGGCCGATCGCCGCGCGGCACGCGGCGGATGCCGCATCGAGCTGGCCGAGCAGGCATTGCGCATTGGTGCGCGAGAGCAGATCCAGATCCTGCTGCACCACTTCGTTCTGGATCGCGATGTGCAGATAATCCACGCTGATGTCCAGGCCTTCCAGCGGCGACCACACCGTGCCCAGGGTCCAGCTTTGCGCGGAAGTCGGCTGCAGGTTCGGGTTCGCCAACGACGTGCCCTGCACGCCGTATTGAAACGCTGGGCCGCAGGTGGCGCTATGCGCGCGGGCGCACAAGTAGTAATCGGTGACGGTGGTGAAGTAGTCGGTGGGTCCCAGAAAAATCGACGACAGATCCGGCGCCTTGAACGAGGTGGTGTAGTTGCCGCGGATCAGCAGGCTGTCCAGCGGCCGGTATTCCAGGCCGCTCTTGTACGTGAATTTGTGATTGCTGCCGCCATGGTCGAGCGCGTAATAGTCATAGCGGCCCGACACGTCCGCGGTCAGCGTTTTCAGCAGCGGCAGATTCCATTCGAATGCGGTGGCGGCATGAAAGCGCTTGCCACCGCCGCCGGTGGCCGCGTGTTCGAAAATATAGCCCTGGGTGAACAGCGGATTGACCGGTTCGTACCACGCTTCGCTGCCGCCTTCGAGCAATGCGGCGAAACCGGCATCGCCACCGGGCAGGGCGAACAGCGAGGCGTTGCTGAGCGTGGCGCGCGTATTGTTGATCCAGGTGCGGCTGTATTCGCCGACGCCTTGCGTGAAACTCGCGTACTGCGCTGGCGTGATCGGCTGAAAGAACGCGCGGTAATCCGGGTTGTACAGGTTGAAGCCGGTGCGTGGATCGGTGCCCAATACCGGCCCGAGCATGGCGCCGAACAGCGCATCGATCTTCGCCTTGATCGCCAGCGATTCGACCACTTCCGTGCGATCGCCGCTGCGCAGGTAATAGATGTCCCAGTCCCAGCCCGAATCGCCCCAGCGTCCGTTCGCGCCGATATCGGCCTGGTAGAGCAGGTCGTTCTGCCGATACATCTGGCCGGCCGCGCCGCCGGGCATTTCCTCCGGCGCGAAGTAATGCTCGGGATAAAGATAATGGCCGGTGCTGGCGTCCTCGATAAGGCCTTGCGGCAGATCGTCCGGAAACCAGGCGTAGGGGCCGGGATACCACCGTTGCTGCTGCGAATTGAGCATCACGTCGGTGTAGAAGCGCAGGGTGTCGCTCGGCTGATAGGCGAGCTTGAGCATGCCGTCGAAGTTGCGCAATTGATTGCTGTACGTGGCGTAGCCATCGCGCCGGTGCGAGCCGCAATACGTGCCCGGCAGGTTCGGCCGTCTGCTCACTGCGGTGCTGCCGCCGAACAGCTGCTGGGCGCAACCATCCGGTGGCGACAGGTAACCTTGCGCATTGCCGTTGTAGGTGGCGGCGGTGCCGAGATCGAGCACCGCGGCCTGCGTGCTCGGCGCGCGGGTGTTGCTGGCGG
The DNA here is from genome assembly GCA_966430775.1 of uncultured Dyella sp. Taxonomy (GTDB): domain Bacteria; phylum Pseudomonadota; class Gammaproteobacteria; order Xanthomonadales; family Rhodanobacteraceae; genus Dyella_B. Next base: position 3,310 of record CBJMMB010000140.1, read on the forward strand.
TCAGGGCGCGTTGATAGCCCCAGATCGGCGACTGGTTGTCGAACTCGATGGCGCCCAGCACGCGCCATGCGCCGAAATCATGACCGTAGGCCGCGCTGATGCGCTGGCTGGCGCCACCGCTGTCCGAATAGCCGCCCGCCTGCACGGCGATTTCGCCGCCTTGCATGTGCGAGCGGGTGATGATGTTGATCACCCCGCCGATCGCCTGCGAGCCGTAAATCGACGAAGCGCCGCCCGGCATGATGTCGATGTGGTCGACCAGCGCGATCGGCAGGTTGGAGATGCTGGTGAAATTGACGCTGCCGTTGTAGAGCCGTCCGAAATTCGCGACCGGCTTGCCGTCGAGCAGGATCAGCGTGAACTGCGGGCCCAGTCCGAACAGGCTCACCTGCTGCGCGCCTTGCGTGAACGAGCCGCCTGCCTGCGGTCCTTGCACCGAACCGGTGGCCAGTACGGAGTTCTGCAGCACCTCGTCCAGGCTGTTGAAGCCGCGCGCGCGGATTTCAGCAGCGGTGATGGTGTAGGTCGGCGTGGCGGTCTGGATGTCGGCGTTGCTGATCAGCGAACCGCTGACGGTGATGGTGCTGAGCGTTTGCGGTTTTGCGTCGATCACCGGCGCGGCGACGATGCTGGCGGGCGGATGAAACACCGCCGCCGGTTCCAGCACGAAGGTGACGGCATTGATGGTTTTCCAGCTCACGCCGGTGCCGGCGAGCAATCGCTGCAAGGCTTCGATCGGCGTGAAGCGTCCGGACGCGCCGTGCGTCTGCTTGCCTTCGACCAGGGCGGGGTCGTACACGATCTGGATATCGCCTTGCGCGGCCAATGCATCCAGCGCGTTGCGCAGTTCGCCGGCGGGCACCGCATAGTTGCGTGGCTTGCTGGCGGTTTCAGCGGCCGTTGCAGGCAGCGATGCGAGCGCGGACGCGCTGCCGATCGCTACCACTGTGGCGCACGCGAGGAGACCGCGAAGCAGGGACGCCGGCGTTCCGGTGTTGCGCGCCGTGCGCAGGCGCGGCACCCGTTCCCCACAGCTTCGGCGCATCCCCGTCTTCTGCCTCCCCGTCCCATCCCCGCAAAGGGACATCTGACCACACCGCGTTGTGGCGGTTGGTCCGATGATAGGGCAAGGCAGGCCGGCCGTGCGGTCGGATCGTCATATGCACGTGCCGTGATGCCCGCGGAGGGCGCGCGTCCCTGCGCACCCGTAAACCGCATCAGAACGTCAGGCTCCAATTGTTGAGCGTGCCGTAGTCGCCGTAGTACTGCGGATCGTTGTCGATCACCTTCAGCTTCCACGTGCCATTGGCCGGCACCGACGAGGCGTTCACCGTCCAGGTGGTGTTGATGTTGCCGTCATCGCCGTAGTCCGGGTTCTGCAGGATGGCGTACGCGCCGTTCGGGGCGATCAGCTCGATGGTCAGGTCGCCCGACCAGTTATGCGTGATGTTGGCGCTCACCTTCAGCGTGGACGGCGCATTGCCGGACAGGCCGCTCACCGCGATGCTGCTGGTGATGGTGGCGTTGTCGTTGATCACCACTTGCTTGGTGTTGCTGAACACGTTGCCGGTGCTGCCGCTGCTTACCGTCACCGACGCGGATTTGCTGTTGGTGGCGCCGGTGCTGTCGGTGACAGTCAGTGTGACGGTGTACGTGCCGGCCGCCGCATAGGTGTGGCTGGGGCTGGCCGAGGTGGAGCTGCTGTTGTCACCGAAGTTCCAGGCGTAGCTGCTGATCGTGCCGCCGGTATCGGTGGAGCTGTTGGTGAAGTTCACCGTCAGGCCGCTCACCGTATCGGTGAAGTTGGCCACCGGCGTGCCGGTGGTGGTGCCACCGCCGCTGCTGCCGCCCCAGTACTTGGTGACGTAGGCATTGAACTTGGCCACGTCGAGACTGCCCCAGCCGGTGGCGTTGTCGAAGCCCGCCGCGGCCTGGTAGCCATAGCCGTTGTAACCATTGTTGCCCGAGGTCACGTCATGCAGCGGCGTGGCGTCCTTCGGGAAGTAGGTGTACATGTTTTGCGTCGGCAGGCCGAGCGAATTGTTGTTGGCCGACTGGATGCGCGCCCACATGCCCACGAGCAGCGGCGAGGCGAGGCTGGTGCCGCCCACCTGCTGGTTGGCCTGGCCGTTGATCACGATCAGCGCGCCGGAACCGGAGGCCGCATCGAAGGCCACGTCCGGCACCTGGCGCTTGGTGACCGACGAACCCAGCGCGGAGGTCTGCCATGCCGGTGCGCTCTCGAACAGGCTGACGCCGCCGCCGGTCGCCCACAGGCGCTCGTCCAGCGTGCTGTCGTTGTTGATATGGGCCAGGCCTTCGTTCCATACCGTTTCGCCCGTCCATGTGGTCGTGCCGCTGGTGCTGAGCGTGGTGCCGCCCACCGCCACCACGTTCGGCGAGGTGGCCGGTTCACTCACGCCATAATGGCTGAGATCGATCTGCACCGTGCCGCTCGAGTTGGCCACATAGCCCGGTGCGCCGTTGCTGGGATCGCTCGACCATTGGTACACGCCGGCATCGCCGGAGGAGATCGAGAACGTCTGTCCCTGTGCGACAGCCTGCGCGAACACCTTGTCGTCCGCCGCCTGCGTGCCGGAATTGTTCGCCGCCGTTTCGTCTTCGCCCAGCGAGACGTTGATCACCTTGGCGAGGTTGTCCGTCACCGCCTTGTTGTACGCCGCGGTGATGCCGGCGTCGGTCAGCTGGCTGTCCTGCGCATCACCGTTGATCGCCGCGTAGAAGATCAGCTGCTTCACGCCGCCGGACATCGCCACGATGTCCTGGCTGTCCAGATCCCATTCCGACGGATCGCCATCGTTGGCCAGCGTGCCGGTGCCCGCGGCCACCGTCTTGGTGTTCACGGTGGCCATGCCGGCGCTGCTGGTGAAGGTGTTGAGATCCTTCACCGTCTGGGTCATATCGCCCCAGGTGATGATGCCGACCACCGTGTTCGATGCGGTGGGCGTGCTGCCGACATCGTAGATCTTGGGGAAATCGGTCGGGTTGTGGCCGACCACGCCGCTGGTGGCCTGCGTCTTGATCGCATCACTGCCGATGCGATGCGACATCACGTGCGGCCTGGCGTAATCCTGCAGGCCCAGCACGCCATCGACGATACCGCCGAGGGATTGCGGCACCGTGGCGTCGGTGGCGTTGGCGTAATGCATCTTGCCCTTGAAGTTGAAGGTCTTCATGTTGGCGTTGAAGGCCGCGTTCGCATTCGCCGCAGTACCGTCCGCCGACACCAGCAGATCGTTCGGCGCCACGGTGATGTTGCGGAAGCCCGAGGCCGTCAGGTGCGCGACCACCGCCTGCACCTGCGCTTGCGTCGGCGCGTATTGCGCCTTGAACTGCGCGGGCGTCAGAAAGTGGTGATAGTTCGCGCTGCCGGGCTGGTTCACGCTGGCGAGAAAACTCTGCAGCTGATCGACGTTGCGCAGGTTCAGGCTCACTTCCACGTGCAGCGGCTTGCTTTGTTCCAGCGGCGCGATCTGCGTGGCATCGATCGACGGATGCCCGGTCATCACCAGCGTGGAAACCTTCGTGCTTACGGTTTGAATGCCTGCATGCGTGCGCGTCCCCACGCGCGTATCGGCGGCATGGGCCGACACCGACAACAAGGCCAGCGACAAGGCCGCCGGCAACAGCAATGGACGAATCCCCAAAAGCCCGTAATGCTTCGACATGTATGAACTCCCTCGATTTTTTTCAGGGCGAACGAAGCCGATGCGGCTCGCAAGCCCCATGCGTTGGTGATGGCCGCGCGTGCGGCCGGTCGATTCACAGCGATGCCCGACGCGCTGGAAAAATGCTCAACGACTGCGCCCCTCGATTCCCTCACGCAGTCCGTGTTGCAGCGTCGCCGATGATTAAGACGGGGTCGATGAAGACAACCCTACCTAATGAACGTTATGAAGCGTGGTCGATTGCAACGCATGAAACGTCATGTGTGAATTGGAACGAGAGAAAATGTGTTTCGTCATGTTCGCGCAAGCGTGGGTTGGGG
>CBJMMB010000141.1:0-7103 GCA_966430775.1 uncultured Dyella sp.
TCGTTACCGCACACCCACGCGAAGTCCGCTTTCATCTACGCCTATGTCGTATCCGGCGCGATCAAAAGCCAGGTGGATAACGCACCCGCGCATGTCTATACGGCAGGCCAGAGCTTCTATGAAGAACCCGGCGCGCTTCATCAGATCAGCCGCAATGCGAGCAAGACCGCGCCGGCCAAGCTGCTTGCCGTGTTCGTCGTCGACAGCGGCGACACGCCCCTTACCACCCCGCATCAATAGGTTGCTGCCATGTCACTACGCATCGATTACACCCAAGCATCCCCGGCCGGCATCAAGGCGCTCGGCCATGTCTACGGCTTCGTCACCCAGTGCGGATTGGAAACCCGGCTGGTCGACCTGGTTTATCTGCGCATCAGCCAGATCAACGGCTGTGCCTATTGCCTGGACATGCATACGCGCGCGCTGATCAAGGAAGGCGTCGCGGTGGAGAAACTCGCGTTGCTGCAGGCCTGGCGCGAGGCCGGCAAGCTGTTCGACGAACGCGAACAAGCCGCGCTCGCCTGGGCCGAATCGGTCACGCAGGTCGCCAGTACCGGCGTGCCGGATAGCGATTTCCAGGCGGCGAAGCAGCTGTTCAACGAGAAGGAACTGGTCGATCTGACTATCGCCATCGGCCTGATGAACGCCTACAACCGCCTCGCCATCAGCTTCCGCAATCCACCCGAAGCGGCGCGCGTGGCCGAGCAATAAGCGGGACGGAGCGCACCATGTCACGCAACATTCTCGGTGTACGCATTCCCGATAGCGCGATCGCGCGCGAGGCGACACAACTGCTACGCGATTCGGCCAGCGATCTCTTGTTCCAGCACTCCATGCGTGTCTATCTGTGGGGTGCGTTGGCGGCGGATCGCAAACAGCTCACGTTCGATCCCGAGCTGCTTTATGTAGGCGCCATGTTCCACGACCTCGGCCTCACCGAACGTTTCCATGAAAGTCCGCTGCGTTTCGAGGTGGACGGCGCCAATGCCGCGCGCGACTTCCTGCGCAGCCATGGCATTCCGCAGGCGGATGTCGACAAAGTGTGGAGCGCGATTGCCTTGCACACCACGCCCGGGATTCCCGACTTCCTGCATGCGGAGGCCGCGCTGCTTCATCTGGCGGCAGGCCTGGATGTAGCGGGGCGCTCCTACGACCAGTTCACGGAGGAAGAACGGGAGGCGATTCTTGCGGCGTATCCGCGCGGCGAGGGCTTCAAGCAGCGCATCATCGATACGTTCCATGCGGGCCTGAAGGATCGTCCCGCGACCACGTTCGGCACCTTCAACGATGATTTCATCGCCTACAAGGATCCTGCGTTTCAGCGGGTGGATATTTGCAGCGTCATTCTGCATTCGCCTTGGGCGCATTGAAGCATTACGACTCCTTTGCCCGAAGTTCGATCGTACGAATGGTCAGCGTCACCGCGATGCCGCATGCGGCCAGGATCGCGCACAGGGCAAAGCCGTTATGCAGCACGACGATAAACATTTGCCGCAAGGCGTCGATGGCCTGCGATGCATCGAACGGCGCTTGCGCCAGGCGGTGCGCCGCTTCGGCCTGGCGTTGCGGGTCGATCAGGATTTGCGGGTCGCCAAACAGCGATGCCCATTGAGCATCCGCATGGCTGCCCGATAATTGGCTGAGCACGCCAGCGACGCGTAACGCGTAATGCTGCGTCACCCACGTGCCGATCAGCGAGACGCCGAACAATCCGCCGATCATGCGGGTCGATTGGATCAAGGACGTCGCGATTCCAAAAAACGCGCGGCCGGCGGTCTCCTGGGCAAAGATGTTGACGTTGTTGAGGATCAGTCCAAGGCCGGTCCCGGCAGCCAGCAGCCACAATTCGAGCAACCCGTGCGTACGCGAGGCGCCTGTCTGCGCAATGCCGAGGCTCGCCAGCGCAAGCAGTGCAAAACCGAGTACGAGCACGCCGGCCGGACGCTTCAAGCGTGTAACGATGCGCGTGTTCGCAAGGCTGCCAAGCGCGACGCTGACGGCAAGCGGCGTCGCCTTCGCACCCGCATCGGCGGCCGACATGCCGAGGCCGGCCTGCAGCATCAGCGGCACATAGAAGATCAGCGAGAACATCACCGCGCCCACCAGCAGCGAGAGGCCAAACAACGTCACCATTTGTCGGCTGCGGAAAATCGCCAATGGCACGATCGGTGATGGAGCGCGATGCTCGCATAGATAGAACGCCAGACATATCAGCGGTAATGCAAACGCAGCGATCGCCGTCTCGTGCGCTTCGCCGATATGGATGCTGCCGGTGGCGACCAGCAGACAGGTAAGCAGCAGCGCGAGTAATAGTGCACCGAGAAAATCGATCCTGCCTGAGCCGGATACCGCGGGCGTAAAGCGTGGCAGATAACGCAGCACGCAATACAGCGCCGCCATGCCGACCGGCAGGTTGATAAGAAAGGTGGAGCGCCAGCCGGCATGGACGGTAAGCACGCCGCCGAGTGAAGGCCCGGCCGAGGTGCCGATGCCATACGCAGCCGCGAGCGCGACCTGCCAGCGCACGCGCGCCTTCGGATCGGGAAACAGATCGGGAATCGACGCGAACGCCGAGCCGGTCATCATGCCCGCGCCAAGCCCTTGCAGTGCGCGCGCCGCGATCAACGCGGCCATGGTGGGTGCCGCGGCGCACAGCGCCGATGCGACGGTGAAAATGACGATCGCCGCGATCACGAACTGCTTGCGCCCGTATTCATCGCCGAGGCGGCCCGAAACGGGTACGGCGATCAGTTGCGCCAAAAGATACGCGCCGGCAATCCAGGGATAGAAATGGAAGCCGTTCAACGATGCGACCATCGCCGGCAAGGCGGTGCTTACGGTGGTCTGGTCGAGCGCGACCAGCAGGTTGACCATGCCGATGCCAAGCATGGCGAGCAGGGAATGCACGAATGGGCGCGGTGGTGCGCTGATGTGCGGGAGTGGTAGCGCGGCGTCGGTGGGGGATGAGTTGGGGTAGGGCATGGGCGTTGTCGATATACCGTGGAACCGTCGTTCCGGCGAACGCCGGAACCCAGTGTCTTTCAACCTCGCCAAGTCGCTGGGCCCCGGCGTGCGCCCGGGGCGACGGAGATTTGAGACACGCTTGAATTCGAAGCGTTGAAGCGCCTATCGTCGAAGCGCCTCCGCAACGATCCGATCCTGTTCCTTGCGATGCGCACGAACCGACGCATGCGCACCCGATGGCGTCGCCGCGCGGCACACCTCGCTCAATCGCACCCCCTGCGGCAACAACGCCGCCAATTCGTCACGCACGAAGTGCCACGCCCCATGGTTCTTCTCCTCTTCCTGCGCCCAGACGATCTCGCCGAGGTTGCTGAAACGCGCCAGCACGTCGGCCAACGGGTCGCGCGGAAACGGATACAGCTGTTCAACGCGAACAAACGCCACTGTTTCATCTCCGCTGGTCGCGCGTGTCGCTTGCAGCTCGTAGAAAAGTTTGCCCGCACACAACACGACGCGCGTCACAGCATCAGGCGCAGCCAGATCAGGATCGTCGATAACATACGCAAAGCTGCCTGTCACAAGTTCCCGCAACGGCGCATGCGAACGCTCATTGCCGTACAACTGGAACTTCGGCGACATGACGATCAGCGGCTTCGCTGCGGCAGCCTGCTCTCGCAGCAGATGAAACCACTGCGCGGAGGTGGAGGGCACGACCACGCGCAGGTTGTCGCCGGCGCACAGTTGCAGGAAGCGCGAAAGGTAACCGGTCGAATGCTCCGGTCCCACCCCTTCATGCCCGTGCGGCAGCAACACGGTCAGCGCGGATTGATAACCCCACTTGTATTCGCCACTGGCGATGTACTGGTCGATGATCACCTGCGCACCGTTGGCGAAATCACCGTACTGCGCTTCCCAGATCGTCAGCCGCTTCGTTGCCTGCACGCTGTAGCCGTATTCGAAACCGAGCACGGCTTCCTCGCTGAGTGGGGAGTCGACAATATCGAAATCGCCCTGGTGCGCGGCGATGTGCTGCAACGGTATGTAGACGTCGCTGCCGTAATGCGCGCCGGCCTGCGCATGCCATACCGCGAGACGATGCATAAAGGTGCCGCGGCCCACGTCCATACCCGAGATGCGCACGCTGTGTCCGGCCTCGAGCAACGAAGCATAGGCAAGGTTCTCGGCCAGGCACCAGTCCACGGCGCGGTCCTCGTGCTCGATCACCTGACGCCAGCCGTCGATGGTGCGGCGGACGTGCTCATGCAATGGCATGCCATCCGGCGGCGTGGTCAGCACGGCGGCAAACGCTTGCATCTGCCGCATGGACAGCGCAGGCAGCACTGAACGCTCGACCGCCGCGGTTGCCGTCACCACGATGGATGATGCGTGCGGCACGCCTTGGAGGTTCGCTACCGCCTCCGCGCGCAGTGCATCGAGCGCAACGGGCTCGCCAATGGCTGCGTGATAGCGCTCGGTGACAGTGGGGTGGAACGCGATCGCGCCATGCAGGAATGGCTGCGTAACCGCCGGCAGATCCTGTTCGGAGTGGCCAAGCCGGCGATAGCCGACCAGGTCGACAATGACGTCGCTGCCGAACGTCATCCGGTAATCGAGCGCGATGCCGACCGCGCGAACCACCTCATCGGGATGATCTGCGTTGACGTGGATGACCGGCGCATCGATCATCCGTGCCACGTCGGTGCAGTACGTGTTCGCATGCGCATTCATGCGGTTCGGCGTGGTGAAGCCGATCTGGTTGTTGGCGATCACGTGCAGCGTGCCGCCGGATGCATAACCATGGCGGCGCGTCAGGTTCAATGTCTCCATCACGATGCCTTGTGCGGCGAACGCGGCGTCGCCATGAATCGCCAGCGGCAGGCAGGGCAGGTCGGGATGCGCGTCCTGGAAGGCGCGCGCCATACCGCAGACCACCGGATAGACGCTTTGCAGATGCGAGGGATTATGCGCAAGGAATACGCCCAGCTCGCCATGCGCCGTGCGTTTTACCGCCGTAGCGCCCAGATGATAGGGCAGGTCGTGCTGCTCCCCGGCAACCTCGGATGCCTTGTCCAATCGCGCGAGCATGTTCCGCGCATCGAAGCCCAGGACATTGACCAGCACGTTCAGTCGCCCGCGATGCGGCATGCCCATGAAAATCTGCCGCACGCCGTAATGGCTGCAGCGCTCGATCACCGCGTCGATCAGCGGAATCAGGCTTTCGCAGCCTTCCAGCGAGAAGCGCTTGGCCAACGGCAGGCAATCGCTTACATGCCGCTCCCACATCTCGGCCGCCACCAGGCGGCGCAGCACGGCGCGGCGTGCCGGCAAAGCAGGCTCCTGCGATTCGAGCGTCGCTTCCATGCGGGTGAAAAGCCAGCGGCGCTGGCGCTCGTTGCGCACGCCGCTGCAATCCAGGCCGATCGCGCCTGCATAGACGCGCCGCAATTGCCATTCGAGCTCGCGCACCCGCAGCGTTGTCGGCGATGATTCGCGCTGGATCTCGAAGGTCTGCATCGGATGAAGCCGGTGGAACTGCGGCGCCAGTTCCGGTATGTCGGGCCGCGGCGTGAGCCCGAGCGGATCGAGGCGGGCGATGCGATAACCCTGCAGGCGATAGGCATCGATAAAGCGCGCCAGCTGCGCGGACGCAGCACTCGTGGTCGAGCTCGAAATCGTTGGGTTGATGGAAGGAAAAACAGTTCGCGTAGCGGGGAGGGTGTCCAGGTGGTCTTGCAACATATCGAATAAACCTCGTGTCAAACCGCTGATCGGATCTCGCCTGCACATGAACACCGCTCGCCAGGGCAGGCGTGTTCAATGCGCAGGGCAAGAGACTTGGTACGTTCCCCGTTGCAGCCACATCTATTTGTTGTCACCAGGCGGATCGCTCGACTCGCCCGGGTTTTCGACGCGCCTGCCGCCAGCATCGCGCAGCGTCTATCCTCGCCGCCTTGCATGCGCTCGAGCAGGTGGATCGATGCATGTAACGCACACGCGTCGAGGGGTGGGGTTTCAATCAGCCGGGCGCACGACAGCGATCGTCACGGTGTGACAAATGCCGTGCTAAAGCTTTCCAAGTTGATGTTCGCAACCCACGTCGTGCACGAGGGCGCACGTCCAGGCGGACGCGCTTACCGATGGCGGCAAATGCGCTCAGTGAAGATGTCATGGACTCGCAGCGCGAGGGCGGCGGCTTGGCATTCCGCGGTGTTCATCTGTTTACTTCCCATATCCGGCAACGTTCAAAACGAATGACTTGGCCGCTATATGGCGCGCACCAAACGGCACTCGCCACATATAGCGGCGCCGCTTGGCATGCCTGACCGTGGTCTCATCCAGATGACGGACGGGTATGCGCTTCCCCCAGACACAGTTCTATGGGAGGGAATGTCAACGTTTGGTGTAGCCGCGCCATGACATTCGCTGGCTGCGACGGGCGTCACGCTTCTGCGCGCGCAAGCGCAGTGCGGAGCAATTCCGCTGAGTCATCAGCGCTGCGCGCCAGCCCGCAAGCAAGAACAACGATGCAGCTTGAGCTGACACGGGGTGTGATGGAAATTGACATAAAGCTTTCATGTGCATTCTTTCCGTGCGGGCGTATACCCGCACGGAAAGTGGCATGCACGCGTCAGAAATTCGCCCGCAGACTCAGGTTGAACCGCGTGTCATCCCGGAAGAACCCCTTGGGCACACTCAGCCCATCGGTATTGATGATCTCCCTGGTCTTGAACGTCGAATTCAAGATGTTGGCCACCTGCAGCGACACTTTCACGTGATCGGTGAGCGCATAGATGATCGAGGCGTCCAATTGTCCCTGCGAGTCCGCCATCACCGGCAGGAATGGATAATCCGCTTCGTTGCCGGTCACGAGGTACTTCGAGCGCCAGTTGTAGGCCAGGCGCGTGGACAACGGGCCTTTTTCGTAATACAGCGTGAAGTTGTAGGTGTTGCGGGACAGTTCGTACGGCGGCAGCTTTTGTTGATTGATGCACTGCGTGGCCGGCGCATAGCTGCTGGGGCAGAAATTGGTGGAACCGTAGCTCAGGTTCTGCGGCTTGATGTACGTGTAGTTCATCTGCGTGCCGAAACCGGACAGCCAGCCGGGCAGGAAATCGTATTTCTGCTGATAGGCCAGCTCC
>CBJMMB010000142.1:0-7039 GCA_966430775.1 uncultured Dyella sp.
TCGGTGCGGGTGTTGCCCTGGAAGATTACGCGGCGCACGTACACGCGCGGACCCGGCTGGATGTACCAGGTCACGTCGACGGTCTTGTTCGGCTTGTCCAGCTTCGGTACCGAGTTCACCTTGGCGAACGCGTAGCCGATGTTGGCGAGCAGCGCCTTGATCGAGTCGGACGTCGCTTCGATAGCGCGGCGGTTGAACAGATCGCCATCCTTCACGAACACCAGCTTGCGCAGTGTTTCTTCCGGCAGGATCAGCTGGCCGAGCAGGTGCGTGCCGGAGATGTGGTAGATGTCGCCCTGCACCACGTCGGCGGCGATGTACATCGCGCGCTTGTCCGGCGCGATCGTCACCTGGGTGGAGTCGATGCCGAAATCGGCGTAGCCGCGGTCCATGTAGTAGGACTGCAGTTTCTTCAGGTCGCCGGAGAGCTTGTCCTGCGAATACTGGTCGTTCTTGGAGTACCACGAAAGCAGGTTGGTGGTGCCGGTTTCGAAGTTGTCCTCGATTTCCTTGTCGGTGAACGCCGTGTTGCCGACGATGTTCACTTCCTTGACCTTGGCGACCTTGCCTTCGCGGATTTCGATGTCGATCGATACGCGGTTGCGGTCCAGCGTGGTCACGTGCGGCGACACCGACACGTTGTACTTGCCGCGGTTGTAATACTGGCGGATCAGTTCCTGCTGCACGCGGTCCAGCGCGAGGCGGTCGAAGGTTTCGCCTTCGGACAGGCCGATTTCCTTCAAGCCTTTCTTGAGATCGTCGGTCTTGATGTCGCTGTTGCCGCGGATGCTGAGCTTGGCGATCGACGGACGCTCGGTCACCTTGATCACCAGGATGCTGCCGTCGCGTTCCAGCTCCACGTCGCTGAAGAACTTGGTGCCGTACAGGGCGCGGATCGCCTGCTGGGCTTCTTCGGTGGTGAGGCGGTCGCCTTTGTTGATCTGCAGGTAGTTGAATACCGTGCCGGCGGAGATGCGGTTGAGTCCTTCGATACGGATATCGGAAACGACGAATGGCTCGAGTGCGAACGCACTCGTAGAGAGGGAGGCAAGCAGGATCAGGGCGGCGATACGCTTCATCGTCGATTCCGTTGTGTTATTCGGACGGGGCCGCCATATGGCAGCCCCGCGGCATTTTTTTCCAAAGCCGGCATCATCCCGGCTTCGCGTTGTTCCGCGCATGACACTTAGGTTCCCCGTGCGACAAGACGATCGCGGCCAGCGGTCAACCGGAGGTTGCCAGCGGCGCGCATCCGGCTCACGAGGGCAGGATGATGCGGTGGATGTCGTTGTAGAACGCCAACCCCATCAGCGTGAACAGCAAGGCGATGCCCACGTACTGGCCCGCGATCATGGTGCGCTCGCTGACCGGGCTGCCTTTGATCAGCTCGATAAGGTAATACAGCAGATGGCCGCCATCCAAGACCGGGATGGGCAGCAGGTTGATGATCGCCAGGCTGAGCGACACTAGGCCGAGGAACTCCAGAAAGCGATCCAGCCCCAGTTGCGCCGCGGCGTTGGCCACCTGCGCAATGCCGATCACGCCGGAAATGTTCCGCGTCGACGCTTCGCCGGAGATCATCTTGCCGACCATGCCGAAGGTGTCGGTAGTGCGTTGCCAGGTGAGCGCGAGCGATTCGCCGATCGCCTTGAGCGGGCCGTAGTGCTGGATCGCCACCTCGGGTGCCTGCGCGGTGATGCCGATCAGCCATTGCGGCGGCTGACCGCGCTCGGCCTCCATGCGTGCCGAGACCAGGAAGGTCATCGGCTTGCCGTTGCGCTCGATGTCCACCGACAGCTTGGGCGACTTCACCGCGGCGGCCTTGACCTGCTTACCGATGTCGTTGAAGTCCGCCACGCTGTTGCCGTTGACGCGCAGGATGCGGTCGCCCGCCTGCAGGCCGGCTTGCGCGGCCGGATCGCCCGGCGTGACGGTGGCGGCGATCGGGGGCGCGGGCGCGAGTTCCAGGCCCAGCTTGTCCACGTACTGTCCGACTTCCTCACCCGGTGGCAGGCGGTTGAGCGGCAGCACCAGTGCGCGTTCCGCGCCATCCGCGCCGCGCACGGTCACCGCCAGCGGCGTACGGCCGAGCAGCGCATTGACGATGACGTCGTACGAGCCGCTCCAGGTGGTTACCGGGGTACCGCCGACGGTAAGCAGCCGGTCGCCCGCATGGATGCCTGCCTGCGCGGCCAGGCTCTGCGGCGCTGCGGTGACGACCGGGGCGTAGTCGGTGCGTCCCAGCACGAACATCAGCCAGAACGCGACGATGGTGAAGATGATATTGAAGCCCGGGCCCGCGGCCACGATGGCGATGCGTTTCCAGATCGGCTGCGCAGTGAATTCCTGGTCGCGCAGCGCCGGATCGACCTCGCCCTCGCGCGCGTCCAGCATCTTCACGTAGCCGCCGAGCGGAATGGCGGCGATCTGGTATTCGGTGCCGTCGCGGCCGATACGCTTCCAGATGGCGTTGCCGAAGCCGACCGAGAAGCGCAGGACCTTCACCCCGCAGCGGCGCGCCACCCAGTAGTGTCCGAATTCATGAAAGGTGACCAGCACGCCGAGCGTGACGAGCAGCCAGAATACGGAGCCGAGGAAGGGATTCATCAAAGCAGGTACGTCTCTTGGGAACTCAAAGCTTATCAGCAAGCGTTGCGAAGTACCCGCCGCAAACGCTGACAGACGGCGCGGGGGCGTACGCTCGGGGTTGGGATATCGACCGCACTGCGCGGCGGCAGTTCCATCTGTGAAGGCCGCGCCAGGAAAGGGTCGCTCAAGACAGGGCGCCTAAAGCCCCAGCAGCAATTTCCCCAGGGCAAACACCGGCAAGGCGGCGAACACGCTGTCCAGGCGATCGAGCAGGCCGCCGTGGCCCGGGAACAGTGCGCCGGAGTCCTTCACGTTGGCGTGGCGCTTCATCAGGCTTTCCAAGAGATCGCCGACGATCGAGCTGGCCACGGTCAGGATGGTGACCACGATCAGGCCGAGCAGGCGCAGGTCGCGCACGCCCAGCAGCCAGCCGGCCACCGCGGCTACCAGCGCGCTGGTGGCGAAGGCGCCGTAGACCCCCACCCAGGTCTTGCCCGGGCTGATCTGCGGCGCCAGCTTGCGCTTGCCCTTGCCGAAGTAGCTGCCGGCGAAATAGGCGCCGGTATCGGCCGCCCACACCAGCAGCATGGCCAGGAACGCCCAGATATGGCCGTGCGATGGACTGCCGTGGATGTTTATGCCGGCGACCCAGGCCGGGAACACCACGAACGCGCCGGCCAGCAGTTTCAGGTTGCGGTTCTCGGTGGTCGGCGCAGCGGCGAAGGCGAAGTGGCGCAGCCACACGCACACCAGCACCCACCACGCCACGCCGGAGACGATCAGCGCCGGCCATAGCCACGCCACGTCGCGCAGCGACCACAGCGCGGCGAAGGCGATCAGCACTATGCCCAGCGTCACGCCGCGCGCGACGCGGCTGCGCATGCCGGCCAGTCGCGTCCATTCCCACGCGGCAGCCAGGAACGCGATGGCGAGCAGGCCGGCGAACACGCTGGTCGGCAGCAGCAGGATCAGCAGGATCGCCAGGGGCGCAAGAAGCAGGGCAGTGATGACGCGCTGTCGCAGCATGGACGTTCTCTAGGGCCTGGTCACGGCGACGGCGCAGGCCGCGCGCCGATGGCGCGGCAGGCAAGCAGGGAAGGGGCGGTTCGCATGTCCGGCGAGGTCCTTGTTCGGTCGCATGTCGGCCTGCGTGCGCAGGTGGGGTGTGGCCGCACAGGACGAACGGCCAGATGTCGGCGCCACCGCCTGCCGGCTCAACGGACCGCCGCCTGGGCGACCTGGTCGCCGGTGCGGCCGAAACGTCGTTCGCGACGGGCAAAGTCGTTGATGGCTAGCTGCAGCGAGGCCTGGTTGAAGTCCGGCCATAGCGTCTCGGTGAAGTACAGTTCCGCATAGGCTAGCTGCCACAGCAAGAAATTGCTGATGCGGTGGTCACCACCCGTGCGAATGAACAGGTCCAGCGGCGGCGCTTCGCCCAGGCTGGTCCAGCGATCGAACGCCGCTTCGTCGATGGCCTCGACCGCAAGATCGCCGCGCGCCACCGCCATGGCCGCCTTGCGCGCGGCCTGCACGATGTCCCAGCGGCCGCCGTAGTTCACGGCGATGTTCAATTGCAGTTTGGTGTTGTCGGCGGTGCGCTTGGCCGCATCGAGCATGCGCTTGTGCAGGGTGTTGTCGAAGGCGGACAGATCGCCGATGAAGCGCAGGCGCACGTTGTTCTCGTGCAGTTCGTCCACTTCCTTGTCCAGCGCGCGCATGAACAGGTCCAGCAAGGCGCCGACCTCGTCCGGCGGGCGCTGCCAGTTCTCGCTGGAGAAGGCGAACAGGGTCAGCGCTTCCACGCCGTGGCGGATGCAGCCTTCCACCACCTCGCGCACCGCCTTGCGCCCGGCGTTGTGGCCGAAGCTGCGCGGGCGGTGGCGGGCTTTCGCCCAGCGGCCATTGCCATCCATCACGATGCCGATATGGCGCGGTACGTAGTTGTGCGTAGTCGTGGTCATGGATGGAGAGTAACGGGGGCGGGAACACCTGCTTCGTCGAGGCACTTGGCAAAAACGCAAGCGTCAGGAAAAGGCCATAGGTCGGCACGTTCCTGCCTCGCGGCCGCGAGAATGATGGCGGAAGCGGGGCTCACGCGGCGAACAGGCCCGGAATCCCGAACGGGACGGCGGTTGTGCAAGATGGACCCCTCACCCTCTTTGCCTCCGTCTGATGGCGTCAATGCCAGGTACCGGTGTTCGGTTCCCGTACGCCGATGGCCTTACATGGACATCAGCTCTTCTTCTTTCGCCTTGGCCAGCTTGTCGACTTCCTTGACGAACTGGTCGGTGAGCTTCTGGATCTCGTCGTCCGCCTTGCGCTCTTCGTCCTCGGTGATCTTCTTTTCCTTGAGCAGGTCCTTCACGTGCTGCAGGGCGTCGCGGCGCACGTTGCGGATGGCGATCTTCGCGTTCTCGCCTTCGTGCGACACGTGCTTGGCCAGCTCGCGGCGGCGTTCCTCGGTGAGCGGCGGCATGTTCAGGCGGATCACCGTGCCGGCCGTGGTCGGCGTGATGCCGAGGTCGGATGCCAGCAGGGCTTTTTCGACCGGGCCGACCATGCTCTTCTCGAACGGGGTGATCACGATCGAGCGGCCGTCGGCCAGGGCCACCGATGCCACCTGGTTCAACGGCATGTCGGAGCCGTAGTAGGGCACCTTGATGCTGTCGACCAGCGACGTGCTGGCGCGGCCGGTGCGCAGGCGAGACAGATCGTGCTTGAGGGCATCGATGCTCTTGCCCATGCGGGTCTGCGCATCACGTTTAATGTCGTTGAGCATGTGAAATCACCCGTTGGCGTGCAAGCCGGCAAGTATAGCAGGGGGTTAACAGAGGGTGAGGGGCGGTCGGCCAGGACGGCAACCCGGGTTCAGGGCAGCGTCGAATGCGTTCCGCGCCTTCGTGGATGGTTTGGTCAGCTGGCGTCGACCAGCGTGCCGATCGGCTCGCCGCGCATGATGCGCATCAGGTTGCCCGGCACCGTCATGTCGTAGATGCGCAGCGGCATGCGCTGGTCGCGGCACAGGGCGATGGCGGCGGTGTCCATCACCGCCAGCTTGCGCTCGATCACCTGGTCGTAGGTGAGCTTCTCGAAGCGCGTGGCATCGCGATGCTTGGCCGGGTCCGCGCTGTAGACACCGTCGACCTTGGTGGCCTTGAGCAGGAGGTCCGCGCTCACCTCGATCGCCCGCAGCGCAGCGGCCGAATCGGTGGTGAAGAACGGATTGCCGGTGCCGGCGGCGAACAGCGCGATGCGGCCCTTTTCGATGTGGCGGATCGCGCGGCGGCGAATGAAATCCTCGGCGACGTCGTGGATCTGGATCGCGCTCATCACGCGGGCGAAGCCGCCGCGCTTTTCGATGGCATCCTGCATGGCCAGCGCATTCATCACCGTGGCCAGCATGCCCATGTGGTCGCCGGTGACGCGGTCCATGCCGGCCGCGGCCAGGCCCGCGCCGCGGAAGATGTTGCCGCCGCCGATCACCACGCCGATCTGTACGCCGGTCTTCTGCACTTCGATGATTTCATCGGCGAGGCGGCCGATCACCTTCGGGTCGATGCCGTAGTCGGCGTCGCCCATCAACGCTTCACCGGAGAGTTTGAGCAGGATGCGTCGATACTTTAGCTGGTCGCTCATGAGAACTCCGGGTGGATATGTGGAACACCGGCAACGGCTGCGAGACGTTTCCGGACGCCGATCTGGCATAACAACTTGCAGGCGGCACGTCGACGCGCCGTGAGGCAGGCGCGCGTTTTTCCGATGCCACACGCAAAACGACCGCATTGTAGCGGAGCGCGTGGCAGACGTCAGCGCATCGTACCTTTATGCTTGCTCCCGACGTTTCACCACGCAGTCACAGCCGGAGCCCGTCATGCAGCACACCATCGCCGCCATTGCATTGCTGGTGCGTGACTACGACGAGGCGATCGCGTTCTACACCCGCTGCCTGGATTTCGAACTGATCGAAGACACCCCGCTCGGCGGCGATAAACGCTGGGTATTGCTGGCGCCACCGGGCTCGCGCGAGACGCGCTTGCTGCTGGCGCAGGCAAGCACGGCCGAACAGGATGCCCAGGTGGGCGAGCAGGGTGGTGGCCGCGTGTTCCTGTTCCTGCACGTCGATGATTTCTATGCGCGCTACGACGTGATGCGTTCGCGCGGCGTACGTTTTCTCGAATGGCCGCGCGAGGAGCCGTACGGCACGGTGGTGGTGTTCGAAGACCTGTATGGCAACAAATGGGATCTGTTGCAGCCGCGCACGTAGGCTGAGATGCAATGCTGGGATTGCATCTCAGCCTACGCGTAAACAAAAAAAGGCCGCGGTTTCCCGCGGCCTTTCGTACAAGCGAAGCGCAGCGATTTACGCCAGGCCCGCCTGCTTCATCACTTCGGCGGCGAAATCCTCTTCCACCTTCTCGATGCCTTCGCCAACGGCCAGGCGCACCACCGA
>CBJMMB010000143.1:0-6953 GCA_966430775.1 uncultured Dyella sp.
GGCGGCAGGCTCAGTTCTTCGATGGTGGGGATCTTCGATTCGATCCGGCGCAGCACCATGCCCACGCAGTTGCGCTGGTAGAAGCACGACACACGGAAACGGCCCACGCCCTGCGCCGAGATCGCGAACTGGCATTCGTGCGTTTTTTCGAATTCCTCGCGCTGCATCGGCGTCATGATGTTGATCACCATGTCGCGCGACTGCTGCGCGGAGAGGGGACTCTGCGTGATCGGCACCACGCGGCCCTGCACTTTCATCGACGGCGGCACGCCGGCCGTGATGAACAGGTCCGAGGCCTTCTTGTGGACCATCAATTTGAGAAACGAGGTGAAATCGAATTCGCTCATGGGTATATCCCCCTTAGGGCGAGAATAGGAACGGAGGATCGGAGGTAGTCGACGATGGCGCGCAAACAGCGTTTGACGACTCTCTAATCCCCCTCACCCTATTCCCGATAAATCACTTGAACACTTCCTTGTTCTTCGCATACCCGATCGCCTGCTGCTTCGCGATCAAGCCGCGCTTCACCAGGTCGAGCAGGTTCTGATCCAGGGTCTGCATGCCGTACTGCTGGCCGGTCTGGATGGAGGAGTACATCTGCGCCACCTTGTCCTCGCGGATCAGGTTGCGGATGGCGGGGATGCCCACCATGATCTCGTGCGCGGCGATACGGCCGCCGCCCACTTTCTTCAGCAGCGTCTGCGAAATCACCGCGCGCAGCGATTCGGACAGCATCGAGCGCACCATCGGCTTTTCGCCGGCGGGGAACACGTCGATGATGCGGTCGATGGTCTTGGCCGCCGAGCTGGTGTGCAGCGTACCGAACACCAAGTGGCCGGTTTCCGCGGCGGTCAGCGCCAGGCGGATGGTTTCCAGGTCGCGCAACTCGCCCACCAGGATGTAGTCCGGGTCTTCGCGCAGCGCCGAACGCAGCGCCTCGTTGAAGCCGTGCGTATCGCGATGCACTTCGCGCTGGTTCACCAGGCACTTCTGCGAGGTGTGCACGAATTCGATCGGGTCCTCGACGGTGAGGATATGGCCGTATTCGTTCTTGTTGATGTGGTCGACCATCGCCGCCAGCGTGGTCGACTTGCCCGAACCGGTCGGGCCGGTGACCAGGATCAGGCCCTGCGGCTGCTCGATCAGCTCGCGGAAGATCTTCGGGCAGCCCAGGTCATCCAGCGTCAGCACTTCGGACGGAATGGTACGGAACACTGAACCCGCGCCGCGGTTCTGGTTGAACGCGTTGACGCGGAAGCGCGCCAGGCCGGGAATCTCGAAGGAGAAGTCGACCTCGAAGAATTCTTCGTAGTCGCGGCGCTGCTTGTCCGACATGATGTCGTAGATCAGCGCGTGCACCTGCTTGTGGTCCAGCGCCGGGATGTTGATGCGGCGCACGTCGCCATCCACGCGGATCATCGGCGGCAGGCCCGCCGACAGGTGCAAGTCGGACGCCTTGTTCTTCACCGAGAAGGCAAGCAGTTCGGCGATGTCCATCAGATGTATTCCCCTAGAAACCGATCGTCTTAGGTCAAAAGCAGGCCGCAAACAGGACGACGGCGGGTCACCCCGGACAGATGCGTCGGCACGGCATGCCTGCCGCGCCATTCCCCCGATCCTTTGCAGCGGCTCCGATACTACTCGCCGGCCGGGGCGGGCAGCCAGCCTTGCCGTGGCCTAAATGCGGGGCTGAGCACAG
Source organism: uncultured Dyella sp. (assembly GCA_966430775.1). GTDB lineage: Bacteria > Pseudomonadota > Gammaproteobacteria > Xanthomonadales > Rhodanobacteraceae > Dyella_B. Next base: position 1,700 of record CBJMMB010000143.1, read on the forward strand.
AAAAGCTGGAAAAGGGGAACGGGCAACAGGGAACGTGTAAGTCTGCGCAGACCGGGAACGACCGCTTTCACGCTTTCCGGATAAGTCTTCGCGGATAAACGATCACGCCAGCCCTTGCGTCACGCATTCCCTGTTCGCCGTTCCCCGCGCTCCAGTAAGGTATAAACCCCTCAAGCGAAACCTCGGAACAGCCAACACATGACCCGGATCGCATTCATCGGCGGCGGCAACATGGCGCGGAGCCTGATCGGCGGCCTGCTCAAGACCGGCGTGCCGGCCGCCAACCTGCGCGTGGCCGAACCCCAGGCGCAGGCGCGCGAAAGCCTGGGACGCGATTTCGGCGTCGCCACCTTCGACGACAACCGGCTGGCCGCCGCCGAGGCCGACGTGCTGGTGCTGGCGGTGAAGCCGCAGGTGATGCCGGCCATCCACACCCAGCTGCGCGACACCTTGCAGCGCAACCGCCCGCTGCTGATCTCCATCGCCGCCGGCGTGCGCATCGACCAGCTGGAACGCTGGTTCGGCAACCTGCTGCCGATCGTGCGCTGCATGCCCAATACGCCGGCACTGATCGGCGCCGGCGCCACCGGCCTGTACGCCAACCTGCGCGTGACGCCGCAACAGCGGGAACAGGCGCAGCACATCCTGGATGCGGTGGGCATCACGCGCTGGCTCGACGACGAAGCGCTGATGGACACCGTCACCGCCCTCTCCGGCTCCGGCCCGGCCTATTTCTTCGCCCTGGTCGAAGCGCTGGAAGACGCCGCCGTGGCGCAGGGCATGCCACGCGAGACCGCACGCATCCTCGCCACGCAGACCTGCCTGGGCGCAGGCCGCATGCTGGTGGAAAGCAACGAAGCGCCGGCTACGTTGCGCCAGCGCGTCACCTCGCCCAACGGCACCACCCAGGCCGCGCTGGAAAGCTTCAGTGCGGACCAGCTGCCGCGCGTGGTGGCCAGGGCCGTCGCCGCCGCCACCAAACGCGGCGCGGAACTTGCCGCCGCGCTGGATAAGGAATAAACCATGTCGTATCTGCTTAGCGCCCTCGCCATGCTGGTCCAGGTCGTGTTCGGCGCGATCGCCACGCTGTTCCTGGTGCGCCTGCTGGCCGAAGCCAATCGCGCGGATTTCCACAATCCGCTCAGCCAGTTCGTGTATCGCTACACCAACCCGATCCTGGCGCCGGTCCGCCGCGTGCTGCCGAACTGGCGGCGCATCAACCTGGCCGCGCTATTGATACTGCTGCTCACCTTCCTGGTCGAGCGCACGCTGATCTGCGTGCTGGATGGTTTCCTGCCGCCGTGGCTGAGCCTGCTGGTGATCGCGCTGGCCGACCTGCTGCGCTTCGTGCTGCTGTTCTATCTGGTGGTGGTCATCGGCTGGTCGCTGCTCAGCATGTTCGCGCCCGATCCGTACCACCCTTTGTATCGGCTGGCCGACACCATCGTGCAACCGCTGGTGCGTCCATTGCGCGGCAAGCTCACCGTGGGCAGCGTGGATTTTTCGCCGACCGTGGTGATCATCGTGTTGCTGCTGGCGATGCGCTTGATTGCCGATCCGTTGTTTGATTTTGGGGCGAGTCTGGCGCGGTAACGCAGGTGTGTCGTGCGTAGCGCGTAGGTTGGGTTAGCGCAGCGTAACCCAGCAAATCTCGCCTCGAAGACGTTGGGTTACGCTGCGCTAACCCAATCTACGCACCCAGTCGGCAAGAATGCGGTGGATCGCATCCAGTCCATCGAACAACGCCGCCGGACCGGGCTGCAGGATCAGCGGTGATTTGATTTCGTACAGATCGCCGTTCTGCACGGCAGGAATCGCATCCCAGCCAGCGCGTTGCGCCACGCGCTCGGGACGAAAGCGCTTGCCGCACCAGGAACCGAGAATGATGTCGGGCGCGCGCCGCACCACTTCGCCGCCATCAGCAAGAATGCGGTTTTTGGCGAGCGATTCGCGTGCGAGTTCCGGAAATGCATCCTCGCCGCCGGCAATGCCGATCAGCTCGGCCACCCAGCGAATGCCGGTGATGATCGGTTCGTCCCACTCTTCGAAATACACCTTCGGCCGCCTCGGCCACGCCGCGGCGGCCGCACGCACTTCGGCCAGATGCGCTTCGGCGCGCTGCGCGTAGCGTTCGGCCTTTTCGTGCGCGCCAACCATCGCGCCAAGCCGGCGGATATAGGCGAGGATGCCTTGCACGCTGCGATGGTTGCTGATCCACACTTCGACGCCCGCCTTGATCAGCTCGCGCGCGATGTCCGCCTGGATATCGGAAAAGCCGATCACCAGATCCGGTTCGAGCGCAAGAATCTCGCCAAGCTTCGCGCTGGTGAACGCCGATACTTTCGGCTTCTCCTTGCGCGCCCGCGCGGGACGGACGGTGAAGCCGGAGATGCCGACGATGCGGTGCTCCTCACCCAGCGCGTAGAGCACTTCGGTGGGTTCTTCGGTGAGGCAGACGATGCGTTGGGGAAAGGAATCGGTGGTTGTCATGCGTTGGTTCGTCAATGCCCCAGCACCGTCACCGTCACCTTGCGCTGGTGCGGATCCACCCGATGCTCCCACAGGTAGATGCCCTGCCAGGTGCCGAGTTGCGGTTTGCCGCCATGCACGGGCAGGGTCAGGCTTACGCCGGTGAGAATGGCGCGCACGTGCGAGGGCATGTCGTCGGGGCCTTCGGCATCGTGCTGGAAAATGGCGTCGCCGTCGGGCACCGCGCGGGTGAACCAGCGTTCCAGGTCGGCGCGCACGGTCGGGTCGGCGTTCTCGCTGATCAGCAGCGAACAGCTGGTATGCGTGGTGAAGATGTTGACGATGCCGGTGTGCACGCCGCTGGCCGATACCAGCTCGGCCACCTTGTCGGTGATCTCGCTGAAACCACGACCGCGCGTGTGCACGGTGAAACCGTTCTGCGCGACATGTTCCGCGGGTGTGGCTCGGCTCATGGCGCGCTCCTGGTCAGGGGTACAACAGGCGGCTGGTCCAGGTCTGGCCGTGGCGATCCCAGCGCACGCGTTCGTGCATGCGGAAGTTGGCGCCATACCAGAACTCGATCATGTCCGGTTCCACCACGTAGCCGCCCCAATGCGGCGGACGCGGTACGTCGCGATCGGCGAACTGCTGTTCGAAATGGGCGACACGCTGCTCGAAGGTGTCGCGCGTCGCCAGGGTCTGCGACTGCAGCGACGCCCACGCGCCGATCTGGCTACCGCGCGGACGGCTGGCGAAATAGGCATCCGATTCCTCTGCGGTGACCTTGCGCGCAGTGCCTTCCACCCGCACCTGCACGCCTTCGCGCAGGCGCTTCCAGTGGAAGCACAGGGCGACCTGCGGATGGTCGTCGATCTGCACGCCCTTGTCGCTCTCGTAATTGGTGAAGAAGCGAAAGCCCCGCTGATCCGCCCCTTTCAGCAGTACGATGCGCGAGCTGACACGGCCGGCCGCATCCACGCTGGACAGGTTCATGGCGTTGGGCTCGGGATCGCCACTGGCTACGGCCTGATCCAGCAAAGTGTTGAAAGTGTCAAGGATCTCGGGTTTGAGCATGGGATGATCTGATCCATTCTGCGCAGGCGTCACCGTCTCTGTCTGTTCGCATGCCACAGGGCCGTCGGCGAAGGCAGACTGGCTGTCTGTCGAGGCGGCGGACCGAAGGCATGCGGACAGACAGAGACGGCCCCAACACATTCATTGTAAACGACGGGGTGATGTCCAGAAGGCCTGCAGCCTGCGCCGCGCGGCTTGGAAAGACGGCCAGTCTTCCCGGCGCCACGCAGCACACCCTGCAGGCCTTCTGGACATCATGCCGCCTCCGCAGAATGGATCAGAGCATCCCGGTACTTGAATCGTAGCCAGCGCACGTCATGATTACGCGATGAAGGATGATGCTAGCACGCAGAACGAGGCCCTCGCCGGCCACTTGCTGGATCACTACGCCGGCCGCATCGCGCGAACGCAGCGGCCGTACGTACTTGGTCTGTCGGGCCTGCAGGGAAGCGGCAAGAGCACGCTCGCACGGGTGATCAAGACCCAGGCCGAGCACCGCGGCTGGCCGACGGAAATTCTTTCGCTGGACGATTTCTACTACTCGCGCAGCGAACGCGAGGCCCTGGCCCAGCAGGTGCACCCGCTGCTGCGCACGCGCGGCGTGCCCGGTACCCACGAGATCGAACTGCTGCTGTCGGTGCTGGCGGCCCTGCCGCAGGCTTCGGACAAGTTTCCGGTGACCTGGCCGCGCTTCGACAAAGGTCGCGACACGCGCACGCCGCCTTCACGCTGGCCGCGCGTGATCCGTCCGCCGCGCCTGGTGGTGATGGAAGGCTGGGCGCTGGGCCTGCGGCCGCAACTGGAAAGCGCGCTGGAAGAACCGGTCAACGAACTGGAACGCAGCGAAGACCCGGATGGCCGCTGGCGCCACTGGGTGAACAAGCAGTTGCGCGCCTATCAGCCGGTGTGGCGCAAGCTGGATGCCTTGATCGTGCTGCAGGCGCCTAACTGGGAAGCCGTGCGCGACTGGCGCAGCGCCGCCGAAGAGGAACTGCTCGCCCGCGGCGCGCCGCTGGCCATGGATGCGCCGGCGATGCGGCGCTTCCTCGCCCATTTCGAGCGCCTCAGCCGGCATGCGCTGGCTACCCTGCCAGTGCTGGCCGACACCTGTGTGGAATACGATACGCAGCATCATGTGATGGGCCTCAGCCACAGCTGAAACACGCCCGTCGCGTGCGCGGCGTACGCCGTTTCGGACGAATCATTTCGGAAATGTTCTATTCGTTCGGCCCCACCGCCTTCTCATAATCGACCTACAGCAACGCCAACAGAGCGAGCGTCGATCGACCCTTCGCCAGGTTTCCAGTGCCGTTGCGGGCCTTGATGGCCATTCCGCTGCATGCATACCGGACGCTGCGTCATCGCCGAACGATCCATGGCACCACCGCAGCGTGACCACTCCCACTCATGACTGCGCACCCATGTCCACCAAACCCGCCACCGACACCGTATCCGCCGAACGCCCCATCAGGGTGGCGATCGCGGACGATCATCCCCTGCTGCTGGCCGGCCTCGCGCACGAATTGCAGGGCCAGGCCGATATCCGCATCGTCGGCGCGGCGGCCAATTCCACCGCCCTGGTCGAACTGCTGCAAAGCCAGCCGGTCGACGTGATCATTTCCGACTACGCCATGCCCGGCGGCAGCTATGGCGATGGCATCACGCTGTTCGGCCTGCTGCGCGAACAGTTTCCGGACGTGCGCCTGATCGT
>CBJMMB010000144.1:0-6953 GCA_966430775.1 uncultured Dyella sp.
CACCAGGCGCGGCAGCGCGAGCGCCGCCACCAGCAGCGAGATCAGGCTGAAGCCGATCGCCACGAAGCGTCCGTCCAGGGTTGGAATCAGCAGCAGCACTATCGCCACCAGCATGCGGCTGCCCGGTGTCGTCAATTGCCATAGCGCCAGCGCGTAATGCCGTTCCTCCAGGCGCAACTGGCTGCTGATCAGGCTCACCGCCAGCACACCCAATACGATCGGCAGCAACAACAGCAACAGCGGTCGTGCATCCAATGGTGCGCCGACGAATGACCACACCGCCACCAGGCTCAGCGTGAGTACGGTGCTGCCGGTGATGAATCGCAACGAAGGCTTCAGCCAGCGATTGCCCTGCCAGCCTTCCACGCCGTAGATCTGCAACCAGTACGGCGGCAGGCCGAAGCCCGCGAGCGGCGCCACCATCGTGACGGTGGCCAGCGAAGATGCGAACAAGCCGTATTCGGCCGGGCCTAGCTCACGCGCCAGCAAAGCCTGCGTAAGGAACGCCATTACCGCGCCGAGCGCAGTGGCGATCCACAACACGGAGATGGCGCCCAGCGCGCGGCGCCATCCTTGCGGCAGTCGGCCTAACAATGGAATGTCGGAGGCGGAGGAGTTCACGTTACAGGTTCCGGTGAAGGCCGTTGACTGTCCGGCAAGGCTGCAACAGCGTTAGCCATGCTGCGTCGCCCCGGTGTTCGCCGGGGCGACGGATGGAAACCTCTCCTTGCCTCGCACCTCTCTGGCAAGAGAGGTGCGAACCTGCATTGGCACGCCAAAGGCCGATTACACCTTGGTCGGCTCATACGCGTAATAAGCATACGCGTAGTAGCCGGCGGCGCGCTTCTCCACCAGATTGAAGATGGCGCCCTTGATCGGCACGCCGTTCTGATCCAGGCGCTGCTTGGCCAGGGCGATTTCGCGCACCTGGTTGATGCCGAAGCGCACCACCAGCAGGCTGGTGCCGACGTGATGGCCGATCACCGCCGCATCGGTCACCGCCAGCACCGGCGGCGTATCGATGATGATCAGGTCGTAGCGCGGACGTAGCGTCTCCAGCAACGTGTTGAAGTTGGCGTGCATCAGCAGTTCCGACGGATTCGGCGGAATCTTGCCGCGCGGAATGAACATCAACTGGCCGACGCCGTTGACCGGGCGTATCACATCGCTGATCTGCACCTGGCCGGAAATCAATTCGGACAAGCCGTTTTCAGGCCGACCGCCGATCATCCGGTGCAGCAGGCCCTTGCGCATATCCGCGTCGATCAGCAGCACGCGCTGGCCGGCCTGCGCCATCACCACGGCGAGGTTGGCCGCCACGAAGCTCTTGCCCGCGCCAGGACTGGCGCTGGAGATCATCAGCACGTTGTTCTTCGTTTCCATGCGCGCGAAGTGCAGGCTGGTGCGCAAGCTGCGCAATGCCTCCGTCGCCATGTCGGCTGGCGCGTTCAAGGCCAGCAGGTGCTGATGGTTGCTGACGTGTCGATGGCCCAGGCGCATCGCAGCCGCCTTGCGCTGCGTATCGCTGAGCGGAATGGACACGTAGACCGGCAGGCCCAGGCGCTCGATCGCCACCGGGTCTTCCACGCCGCGGCTGAGCAGCTGACGCACGTAGATGAAGGCCAGCGCTGCCAGGAAGCCAAGCACCGCACCACCCGGGATCACCCAGATCGCGCGCGGCCACCACGGCTTGGCCAGGTTCACCGCCGACTGGTCGATGATGCGCACGTTACCGACGGTGCCGGCACGCGCGATATCCAGTTGCTGCGCCTGGTTGAGCAGGTTGGTGTAGGTCTGGCTGGTGACGGTGACATCACGCGTCAGCTTCAAGAGTTCCTGCTGCGTGTTGGGCAACTGGCCGATCTTGTGTTCCAGTGCGCCCTTCTCGGCTTGCAACTGGCCGATCTGTTGCTGCAGCGAGCGGTATTCCGGATGCTCCGGCGTGTAGTGGCGCTGCACTTCGGCCATCTGCAACTTCAACTGGTCGAGGTTGGTATCGATCGATACGTTCTGATCCAGCAACGATTGCGTCTGCATGGACAGGTCGACCGAACGCGCCTTGAGCTGGAACGCATTCAAGGCTTGCGTGGCGCGCTCCAGTTCCTGCTTCACGCGCGGCAACTGTTCGCGCACGAACTGCAGGCTGTTGGCTGCTTCGGCCGCGCTGCGGTCGACGTTCTGGCGCACGTACAGGTTGGTGACCTGGTCGAGCAGGTTGGTGGCGAGAATCGGATCAGCGTTGTTGTAAGTGAGCTGGATGATGCCCGAATCCTTGCCTTGCTCTTCCGCATCGACCTTCTTCTGCAGCGCCGCGATGGTGTCCATATGCGAATGGCGGACCACGCGGAAACGCGTACCGGGGTTGGCCTGCAGCGTGCGCACCTGCATGGTGACGCCGTTGGCGGACATGGTCTGGCCGACGCGGCCGTTGATCAGCACGTTGCCATCCGGATCCTTCAGGACGTAGCTGCCATGGTCACCGGCGATCAGCGACAGCTTTTCATCAAGCAGGTCGGCCGGCACGTCGAGCTGGTAGATGTCCAGCTGCGAACCGCCCCAGTCGTAGCGGCTGAGGCCGAACACCGGCGAGGCCACTTCGCCCGGATGGTCGGCCACGAACTGCCGCGCCAGGAACGAACCGATGAGCGGGAAGCGCTTCGGATGGGCTTCGATATCCAGCTTGAGATTCTCGACGGCCTGGCCGATCACTTTGCGCGAGGTGAGCAACTGGATCTCAGTCACCGCCTGCGACGTGGAAATGCCCAGGGTTTCGGTGAGATCGCTCATGCCCGGCAAGGTCGGCGCTTTCTGCTCCACTTGCACGGACGCGCTGGCCTGGTAGATCGGCGTAGCCAAAATCGAATACAGCACGCTGATCAGCAGGAACACGACGGTAATCGACGCGATCAACCATTTATTGTCGAGCAGCGATCCCAGCAATGCACGCAAATCAATATCTTCGTCGCGTGTCGCGAAGGTCTGCTTGGTGGTCATAGGCCGCTCCTCAAGGGATCAGATAGTCACGTTCATAAGTAACGAAGCCAGCTTTCGACACCGCGCTCGATCATGCCGTGGACATGTTCGAACATCTGCCGTGACTGGCGATAAGGGTCAGGAACATCATTGGCGTCGTGCCATTTGTCGAGCAGGAACATTTTTCCGCTGGCTTCCGGCGCCATGCGTGATACGGCGGCAAGATGCTCGCGCTCCATCGCCAGCACTAGATCGGCCTGGCGAAGCATGGAAGGATCGAGCTGGCGCGCGCGATGCTCCGCCGCATCGATGCCGCGTTCTTTCAGGATCTGCATGGCATGGTCATCCATAGGGCGGCCCACCAGTGCTCTAAGACCTGCACTGCTGATATGGATGTCCCGATGCTTCAACTTCTCGCGAAAGATGAATTCCGCCGTGGGACTTCGGCAGATGTTGCCCACGCAGACGATCAGGATGCGTTCGAACACGTATGAAAACACTCCCGCCGCTTGTGCAATTGTACAAACCCATAATCACTGCTCTTTTTCAGCCGAACATTTCATTGCTTTGCATTTCAACGCTGCTTGCCACTGCATGGCGCCCAGGCATCCGTCCGCGCCATGCCCATCATCTAAAAAACGGATGAAGGTATAGCGCTTCCTTTGTCAAAGCCGCATAGATTTTCCAAAACATTTGGCATCACACGACATTTCGTGCACACACGTGACGAAAAAAAGTCGTGTTCGACCACAGTTCATTTACGCGCCGGCGACGACCTCGCGAGCTTAATTAATTAAACAAACGTGGCCGATTCGAGGATTTCCGATTTATATCCAGCACTTTTACGCGCAGTGCTCCATGCCAAAGCGGCACAACATCAAAACATGTGGAGTGCACATGAAAGCATCGTTTGTTCTGGCAGCAGTTTTTACCGTAGCCCTATCCGGATGTGCCGCCCTACCTGGACAGCACATGTCTATGCATGGCCCGGAGAAGGATCATGTTCAGGTGGTGCAAATCACCCCCGAATGGCTGGCAAGCCAGCCTGCGGCGGAGGAAAAAGCCATTCCACCGGAATTATTGAACTACCAGCCTGAGCCGTATCGCATCGGCCCCGGCGATATGCTGTACATCACGGTGTGGGATCACCCGGAGTTGACGGCGCCGGCAGGATCGCAACAGCAAACCAGCGCCAACAGCCGCCTGGTCCGCTCGGATGGCACCTTGTTCTACCCCTATGTGGGCACCGTCAAGGCTGCCGGCATGACGGTGGATGAATTACGCCAGGAGCTCACCAGCCGGTTGACCAAGTTCGTGACCAAGCCGCAGGTTGACGTGGCCGTCACAAGCTATGGCAGCCAGTTGATCACGCTTCAGGGTGCTTTCAACAAGAGCGATCCGCTGCAGGCCACCACCGTTCCGCTCACGCTTTCACAGGCGATCGGCACGGCCGGCATCGATCTTGCGCACGCGGATCTTTCGGACCTGGTGCTGACGCGCGACGGTCGTGACTATCACCTCGACCTCAACACCATGAGCAAGACGGCCGAGCAGCGCATTTATCTCAAGCCCGGCGATCGCCTGTTCCTGACCTACAACGACGCCAAGGAAGTCTATGTGCTCGGCGAAGTCTTGCGCCCGCAGGCGTTGTCGTTCAGAACGGATGACATGACGCTCACGCAGGCACTCGGACGCGCTGGCGGACTAAATCCTGTCACGTCGAGCAGCAAGTCGGTGTATGTCATACGCGGCGTAAAAGATCTGGCGCATGAACCGGCGACGGTTTACCAACTCAACGGACGTTCCCCTGCATCCTACGCGCTGGCGGACAATTTTCACGTACGTGCTGGCGACGTGGTGTGGGTGGGGCCGGCGGCCATCACGCAATGGAACCGCTTCCTGCAGCAACTGGTTCCGATTGGCAGCCTGGTCACCAGTGCCGCCGTGGCTAACGGTGGCGGCAGCGGTAGCGCCGGTTTTTAAGATTTCAGGTGTGTTTCTTGCTCGATGGGCGCCTTCGGAGCGGCGCCCTTTTTTTGTGCCTATGGTTTTTGACTATTGGCCTGAACGAAGCCGCGCGATTTCCGCATAGGCCTCATCCAGTTCATGCCGCAACGCCTGATTGCTTTCCAGCAATTGCTTGATTTCCTGGCACTGCGCGATCACCGACTGCAGCACATCGCACTTCACCGTCACATGGCGCGCGCGATAGGCGCGCATGCGTTCGGCCGCCGATTTCGCCTTGCCGCTGGGCGGACGTCCGCGCCGCCGTTTGAAAGACATGGCGATGGTTCCTGGGTCGCGTGGGTCGACCATGGGCGCTTTCTCCGCGATTTTTGGCGGCCCGAATTTATCGTAACGTTACGAAAAAAGCAACAAAAAAATGCGCGATGCGATGCGTGCGCAAGCTCACTCGCGCATGCGTTTGTTATCACTGCTCGTCATACCGACAGTCGCATCGCTCATCGAACTAAACGTTTCCTTTTGCAAAGCAGCAAAGTATCTATATAGGCAGCTTTCCGTCGGTGCGCCGTTCGCACCAGGGGACGCGAAAGCAGCGGAAATTCCGCGCGCCCTAACCCACTTTCATCCCGACAAGCCGCTTGCGAAGCCACCCCCACTTCGCGCGCACCACGGCCGCTTGTTCGCGATGCGACAACGAGAGTCCCCAGCATGAAAAACAGCTTCGCGTTTCCGTTCCGAACACTCGCCGCCGCCGTCGCGGCAAGCCTTGCGCTGGCCAGCGCGCCCTCCTTCGCGCAATCGACCACCGGCAGCATCTTCGGCCAGGTGCCTGCCGCCGCCGGCGAGAGCGTGCAGATCAGGAGCAGCACCGGTATTTCGCGCACGGTGCCGGTCGATAGCCGTGGACGCTACGTCGCACCCGAATTGCCGCTGGGCGTGTATGCGGTATCGCTGCTGAAAGATGGCAACGTGATCGATTCGCGCGACAACGTGAACCTGCGCGTGGGCACCGGCACCGAGGTTTCTTTCACCGAAGTGGCGGCCAGGAATCTCGGCACGGTGTCGGTAACGGCCAGTTCGGTCCCGCCGATCGACGTGACCAGTACCGACTCGCGCACGGTGATCACCTCCAAGGAGCTGGCACAGTTGCCGCTATTGCGTTCGGCCGAGGCGATCGCCCTGCTCGCGCCCGGCGTGGTGAACAACAGCGGCGGCTATAGCGGCCCTACCGGCCAATCGCTGGTGAGTTTCGGTGGTTCCGCGGCAAGCGAGAACGCGTATTACCTCAACGGTTTCAACGTCACCGAAACGCAGCGCGGACTGGGTGGGCTGACCCTGCCCTATGGCGCGATCGAGCAGCAGGAAATCTATACCGGCGGCTACAGCGCGCAATTCGGGCGCTCGGACGGCGGCGTGATCAACATGGTGGGCAAGCGCGGCACCAACGACTGGCACTTTGGTGCGCAGGTGCTATGGGAGCCGGATTTTGCACGCGCCAACGAAACCAACACCTACTACACCAACGGCCTGCCGACATCGCCGGTGGCGGGCAATCTTTACGATCCCAAGGCCAGGAACCAGCAGTGGACGCGCACCTACGATGCCTACGTGGGCGGACCCTTGATCAAGGACAAGCTGTTCCTGTTTCTTGCCGCCGAGGCCACCACGCAGAATGGCACGACCGTCAATGAAGTCTCCAATGCGCAGCCCTACGTGCGTTACCACTACACCCTGCCGAAGTGGTACGGCAAGCTGGATTGGAACATCACCGACAGCACCATCCTGGAACTCACCGGCGTGTCGAACCGCAAGCAGACCCAGGGTTCCATCTACAGCTACGACTACAACGCGCTGCAGCCCGGCCGGTTCATCAACTATGCCGATCGCGTCAAGACCGGCGGCGATCTCTACATCGCCAAGTTCACCAGCTACATCACCGACAGCCTTACCTTGACCGCCACCTACGGCAAGATGCGGCTGGACAACTACGACGTGCCCGGCGGCTACGATGGCAG
>CBJMMB010000145.1:0-6779 GCA_966430775.1 uncultured Dyella sp.
CGTGCATCTGGGTGCAGGGATGCCAGATATGGCGAAGATCGCGCTGGGCGAGGGCAGTGTTGGCGTTTTGCTGATCAGTCATCTGGCTATGATCGGGGCAGCGGCACGGTTGCTCAAGCATGGGGAACCGTGCCGCGAGATGTTCGATCGAGCCCTATCGTCATTCCGGCGAAAGCCGGAATCCAGTCCGAGTACGTTGTGCGAAGCACTCAAAAACGGCTTTTGTGTCCTTCGGACGCGTATTTGAACTGGATTCCGGCTTTCGCCGGAATGACGACGGGGAAAGTCCCGCCCTGTGGAAACTGCTGATGAAACGATGGTTGGCGATCCTTGCAATTGTCCTGCTCCTCCTTGGTGTCCTGGTCTGGTTCATCCCCGCAAGCTGGGCGCTGCCGCTGCTGCAGTCCCGTCTGCGCGGCGTGCGCTTCGAAGGCCTGAGCGGCTCGTTGTGGGAAGGGCGCGCGGAGCAGGTATCGATCGGCAATGGCCCTCCGCTGGGCAGCCTCACCTGGACGCTCTCGCGCCGCGCCCTGCTCGGCGACGTCCGCATGGGCGTGTATCTGCACCAGCCGCAGTTGCAGCTCACCGCCCAGGTGCACCGTAATGGTCCCTCACAGATGGATGTGCGTGACGCGACCCTGCACATGGACATGGCCATGCTCGGCACGCAGCCGTCGACCCACGGCGAACCGCAAGGCCAGCTCGATCTGCAGGTACCGCAGGCGCAATTGCAGGGCATCTGGCCGATGCAGCTGGATGCGACCGGCAACTGGTCGCAGGCATCGGTCCGCACGGCGCAGGGCGATGTTCCGCTCGGCACGCTGATGCTTACGGTGAACGGGGAATCCGGCGCGATCCGGGGCACGCTCAACGACGATGGCAGCAGCGCCGTACAGACGTCCGGACGGCTATCTTTGAGCCCGCTGGGCTGGGACCTGCAGTTTCGCCTGGTCCCGCGCAACGGGGATCCCGCGGTGATGGGTTGGCTGCGCAGCCTGGGCACGCCGGCAGCGGACGGCACGCTCGAACTCCGCTATCGTGGCGGTTTGGCTCAGATGGCTCCCAAGAAAACATGAACCAGCAGCAATGGGGCGCGGCGCTGAAAGCCGCGCGCGAGGCGGCGGATGCAGCCGCCGAGGTGATCCGGCATTACTGGCGCCGCGGCGTCGAGGTGGAAATCAAATCCGACGCCACGCCGGTGACGATCGCCGATCGCGAAGCCGAGCAGGCGATCCGCGCGATCCTTGCGCCGGCGCTGCCGGGCGCGGCGATCTACGGCGAGGAATTCGGCCTGGACAACGACAGCGCCGAGTTGCTCTGGCTGGTCGACCCGCTGGACGGCACCAAGAGCTTCGTCCGCCGCATGCCGTTCTTCTCCACCCAGATCGCGCTGATGCATCGGGGCGAACTGGTGCTGGGCGTGTCGAGCGCGCCGATCTATGGCGAAACGATGTGGGCCAGCGCCGGCGGCGGCGTGTGGTTCAACGATGAGCGCGTGCATGTGGCAGGCACCGCGGACATGGCGCAGGCCTCTCTTTCCATCGGCAACGTCAAGACGCTCACCGGCGATGCGCGCTGGCAGGCGCTGGGCCAGATGATTCGCGACAGCAACCGCATTCGCGGCTACGGCGATTTCTGCCATTACCACCTGCTTGCGCGTGGCGGGCTGGATCTGGTGATCGAGTCGGACGTGAACATACTCGACGTCGCCGCGCTGGCGGTGATCGTGCGCGAAGCCGGCGGCGTGTTCACCGATCTGGAAGGCAAGCCGTTGAACCTGGAGACACGCAGTGTGCTGGCCGGTACGCCCGCGATTCATGCGCAGGCGCTGCTGCGGCTTGGCCGGTAGCGGTTACAATCGTTTCCCATGCCACCTCGCTACCCCGTCATCCACGCCACGCGTGATCTCACCACCAGCAGCTTCCTGCACGTGGAGCAGGTGGATCTGGAATTCTCCAACGGCCAGCACCGCACCTACGAGCGGCTCAAGGGCCGCGGCCTGGGTGCGGTGATCATCGTGCCGATGCTGGACGACGAAACCGTGCTGCTGATCCGCGAATACGGCGTCGGCGTCGACCGTTACGAACTGGGTCTGCCCAAGGGCCGGCTCGACCAGGATGAAACGGTGGAGCAGGGCGCCGATCGCGAGCTGAAGGAAGAAGTCGGCTACGGCGCGCGCAAGCTCAAGATCCTGCACAACCTCTCGCTGTCGCCGTCGTACATGACGCATATCGCGCACGTGGTGCTGGCGCAGGATCTTTACCCGGAGCGCCTGCAGGGCGACGAACCCGAACCGCTCGAAGTGGTTCCGTGGAAACTCTCCGAACTGCATACCCTGGTCTCGCGGGACGACGTCACCGAAGGCCGTTCCATCGCCGCGCTGTTCCTGGCGCGCGAATACCTCGCCGGACGCCTGTGAGCACCATGCCCGATCACCCCCTGTTGCTGGAAATCGGCACGCTGGCGCGGCTCGCCGGCGACGCCATCATGGTCGTCTATCGCGAAGACTTCGACGTCGAGATGAAAAGCGATCTGTCGCCGCTCACCGCGGCGGACCTGGCCGCGCAGAAAGTCATCGCCTCGGGCCTGGCATCGATCGATCCGCTGCTGCCGGTCGTCTCCGAGGAAGCCAGCCAGCTGCCGTGGGAACAGCGGCGCGAATGGTCGCGCTACTGGCTGGTCGATCCGCTCGACGGCACGCGCGAATTCATCAAGCGCAATGGCGAATTCACCGTCAACATCGCCTTGATCGAAAACGGCCAGCCGGTGCTGGGCGTGGTGCTGGCGCCGGTCACGGAAGAACTGTTCGTGGCCGCGCGCGGACACGGCGCCTGGTGGCAGGTGCAACGCGACGCCGAATGGGAACGCATTTCCGCGCGTGCGCTGGCCAATCCGCCGGTCGCCGCCGGCAGCCGTTCGCATGGCGGCTCGTCGGAACTGGCGCTGCGCCGCCTGCTGGGGGAGGAATACCAGTTGCATCCGCTCGGTTCCTCGCTGAAGTTCTGCCTGATCGCGCGCGGCTCGGCCGATGTGTACCTGCGCCGCGGCCCGACCAGCGAATGGGACACCGCCGCGGCGCAATGCGTGCTGGAGGAAGCCGGCGGCGCCGTGCTCGATCTCACCGGCAAGCCACTGCACTACAACCGTGGCGAGTCGCTGCTCAATCCGGAATTCCTCGCTGTGGGCGACGCCGGCATCGACTGGAGCGCCCGCCTGCGCGAAGCGGGCCTGCCGTGAGCACGGCGACGCGCCACAGCCTGGCGGATCTGCTCGCCATCATGGCGCGCCTGCGCGATCCGGACCGCGGTTGCCCGTGGGACGTGCAGCAGGATTTCAGCACCATCGCGCCGTACACCATCGAAGAAGCCTACGAAGTCGCCGACGCCATCGACCGCAAGGACTGGCACGACCTGCGCGACGAACTGGGCGATCTGCTGCTGCAGGTGGTGTTCCATGCGCAGATGGCGAAAGAGCAGGGGCTGTTCGATTTCGACGACGTCGCGCACGCCATCAGCGAAAAGATGCTGCGCCGCCATCCGCACGTGTTCGGCGACGCGCGCTACGCAAACGTGGAAGAACAGAAGCGTGCCTGGGAAGACATCAAGGCCGCCGAGCGCGCGACGAAAGCGGCCGTGGATGACGACAGCGTGCTCGCCGGCGTGTCGCGCGGCCAGCCCGAATGGCAGCGTGCGCAGAAATTGCAGCAGCGTGCGGCCTCAGTCGGTTTCGAATGGCCCAACCACCGGCCGGTGATCGACAAGCTGCACGAGGAACTGGCCGAAGTGGAGGCCGAGTTCGCCGCCGGCGCCGACCCCGCGCGCCTGGAAGACGAGATCGGCGACGTCCTGTTCATGGCGGCCAACCTGGCCCGTCACGCCAAGGTGGATTTCGCGCGTGCGCTCAAGCACGGCAATGCCAAGTTCGAGCGGCGTTTCCGGCGCATGGAACAGTTCGCGGCAAGCGAAGGGAAGACGCTTGCATCGATGGCCTTGACGGAGCAGGACGCGCTCTGGCGGCGGGCGAAGGCCGAAGAGCGGTAAGCTGCGTCAGCCGTTGCAACCTTTTATCCATCCCGAGCATCTGAAGCATTCGAACACCACCGGAGCTTTCGTATGCGTTACCTGATCGTTCTTCTGGCCCTGCTGCCCCTCGCCGCCGCTGCCGGCGAATGCAAGTACAGCGCCCCGCGCAACCTGCATGACGACCTGGCCGGCATCCGTCGCGTGCAGATCGAGCTGCACAGCCACGACCTGCATCTGGTCGGCGTCGGTAACAGCGGCGGCCTGCAATTGAACGGCCGCGCCTGCGCCTCCTCGCAATCGGCGCTGGACAACCTGCAGGTCACCTCGCGGCGCGAAGGGGACCAGCTCATCATCGATATCGGCGGCCACAACACGTTCAACGTCGGCCTGTTCGGCGTGTCCTACGCCTACCTGGACCTGCAGGCGCAGCTGCCTTCCAGCATGCCGGTAAGCTTGCACACCGGTTCCGGCGACGCCTATGTCACCGGCCTGGCGCAGCTCGACGCGCAGACCGGCTCGGGCGATCTGCACGTCGACCACATTTCCGGCGAAGTATCGGTGACCACCGGCTCGGGCGACGTCGAGCTTTCCGATGTGGGCAGCGTACGCGCCGGCTCGGTGGGCTCGGGCGACCTGAAGGTGCGCAACGTGCGCGACGGCGTGAATGTCGGCAACGTCGGTTCCGGCGACGTCACCGTGGAGCACGTGGGCGGCAGCGTCCACGTGGACACGATCGGCTCCGGCGACGTGGCAGCCAAGGACGTGCGCGGCGACCTGGTGGTGGCCGCCAAGGGCAGCGGCGACGTCACGCACAGCAATATCGGCGGCAAGGTCAGCGTGCCGCACGAGGATGACTGATCAGGCGAGCAGGCGCATCAGCGCGTAGACCAGCCCCGCGCAAACCAGCAGGAACGGAATCGATACCTCGTGAAACAGCCGCATGCCATGCGGCTGTTTTGCCAGGCGCAGCGCGATCAGGTTCGCCAGCGAACCGATCACCACGCCGAAGCCGCCCACGTTCACCGCCACGGCCAGCGCCATCGCATCCGGTGCGCGCTGGAGCAGCAATACGGTCGCCGGCACGTTGCTGATCAGCTGCGAACTCACGATGCCGCTCAGGTAAAGCGCCCAGAGCCGCGTGAAGTCGATCCGGCCGAGCGCGTGATCCACGATCGGCAGCGCAGCGAAATGCCCAAGCCCGACGAAGATCGCGGCAAACGTCGCCATCAGCCACCAGTCGATCGACCTGAGCGTGCGCCTGGAAAACAAGGCGAACGGCACGATCAGCAGCACTACGCCAAGCGGCGCGTGGCTGCGTTCCATCATCACCACCATCAGCACCAGCGCCAGCACGGACCATGCGGCCAGCGATGTCGACACCGGATGTCCATCGAGCTTGTCGCGCTGCAGTTCCACACGCGCTTTCGGTAGCCAGAACCAGGTGAGCAGGGCCACCATCGCAAACATCACTGCCGATACGGGCAGCAGATGGCCGACGAACTGCACGAAAGGCATCTGCGCATGCTGCCAGATCAGCAGGTTCTGCGGATTGCCGATCGGGCTGAGGGTGGAGCCGGCGTTGACGGCCAGCGCTTCCAGCACGGCCATGCGCAGCACCGGCAGGTTGGACATGCCGCCGATCGCCACCGTCAGCGGCACCATCAGGAACAGGCTCACATCGTTGGTCAGCGCCATCGACAGCACCGCCGTCATGCTCACCAGCAACAACCCGACGCCGCGCAACGAATGCATGCGCGCCACCAGCATGCCGGCCATGCGCTGCACCCAGCCGCTGTCGCAAATGCCCTGGATGGCGATCATCAAGCCCAGCAGGCCGCACAGCGTGGGTACTTGCAGCCAGCCCTGGTAACGCTGCCAGGGCTGGGGATCGATGCACGCCAGCAGCACCGTAAGCGCGGCGAACAGCAGCAGCAACCATTCGTGCTTGAGGCGGGCAAGCCAGGGAGGAATCGTTTTTGAGCTCATCGTGAAACCGCGAGGAAGCCGGGCCTCACCATTCGGTAAGGCCTTCCAGTTCGTACAACTTCTTCCAGCTCGGGCGCGCGCGCACCAGATCGGCCAGCCGCTTCAACGCCGGCCACTCGGTGACCGGCCGCGGCATGTTGCGCGACCATCGCATCAACATGGTGAGCATCAAATCAACGCCGGAAAATTCCGCGCCGAGCATGTACGGACCATGCGCGGCCAGATGCGCGTCCAGCCGATCCCACACGCTTTCGATCTTGCGCTGCACGGCCGCACGAATGTTCGCCGGCAGTTCCTCATAGCCAAGTTCTTGCGGATAGAACCAGAACCGATACGTGGACATCAGCGCATTGCTGAGAAACACCACCCACTGCAGCCACGCCTCGCGTTCGGGCGTTCCCGCCGGCGGAATCAGCTTCGCTTCCGGATGGCGCTCGGCCAGGATGATCAGCAGTGCGCCCGATTCGTACACCGCGCGGCCATCGATCAGCAGCGTCGGCACCTTGGCGCCGGGATTGAGCTTCAGATACTCGGCGTCGTACTGGCCGTTCTTCTCGAAATCCACCAGCTTCAACTGGTACGGCGCGCCGATTTCCAGCAGGGCCAGATGCACGACCATGCTGGCGGTACCGGGGGAGTAGTAGAGGGTATACATGCGCGGTCCTGGTGGGGAGGAATGCGCATCGTACCGGGTGGAGCGCGTAGGTTGGGGTGCGAACCCTGATATATCCCCACGTTTTGCTTTGCGCTCCTTACTCTGCAAAGACGAAA
>CBJMMB010000146.1:0-6777 GCA_966430775.1 uncultured Dyella sp.
CCAGCTTTCCGCGCAAGGCACGCAGCGGCTGTCGGTGAAGTCGGTGGCGATGAACTGCGGTATCTGGAACCTGTCGCGCTTTGCGGCCAATTATCGGCGGGCGTTTGACGAGCATCCGAGTGATACGTTGATGCGTGCGTGCAGTTTTGCGTCGTGACGGGTGGGCGGCTGGCTTGAGCCCAGCAGAGCGGGGCCGCCTGCTTTTGCGACATTTCCGTTCCTTGCCTGACGTCATTCCGGTGAAGGCCGGAATCTATCGCCAGGACGAAGCATGGATTCCCTGGCGCGTAACCCAGACGCAGGATTTTCGCCTGCAATTTCAGTACTACCGATTCGTCATTCCAGCGAAAGCTGGAATCCAGCGTCTTTCACGCTTTGCAAGTCGCTGGATCCCAGCTTTCGCTGGGATGACGGAAATTTAGCCTTCCCGCAAGATCGGCAGATGCTTTCCCCGGACAGCAGTGGACCTTCGCCGGAATGACGGCGGGGTAATGCAAAACTCAACACACCCGGTTACGACGGTACCGGGCAAACCAGCGCTATTCCTCAACCCCCGAAATCACCTGCAACTCGCTCATCCCACCTGGCGCCAGATCCTTCATCAGGTCGACGAAGCTCAGGCCCACCAGCCGTTGCGCACGGCGCAGCAGCAGCGGAATCGGGCTGGAAGGTTCGCAGCGGGCGTAGTAGTCGCAGATTTCGTCCAGGCGGCGGATCACGTCCTGCGGCGTTTCGATCCGGCCGCTGGCAACTGCCGCTTTGCCGGCGGGTGATGCAGACGCTTCGCCTTCCTCGGCCTCCACCAGCTCGGCCGCCTGCGGCGAGCGCTTGGCGAGCTGCGGTTCGAGAAATTTCTTTATTTCGTAGATATCACTGAGCAGCGGTTTCAGGTCGGGGCCGGAGGTGCCGATGTGCTCGTTGAAGATCGCATCGATCGCTTTGACGTGGTCGAACGCGGCGTTGATCGCGGCGACGTTTTCGGCCAGCTGCTCTTCCGCGCAATCCATGCAGCAGGCTTCGATCTGGGTGAGGCCGGGCAATTCGGTGTCTTCTTCGTCATTGCCGGCGACCTTGAGGGAGCCGTTGGCGATGCGCAGGTCGCGCAGCGTGAACCGGCCCAGCCGCGGCGATTGCACGAACGGCGTGGTGCGGAGAAAGCCGAGCATGCCCTGCAGGTCGGTGACGGCGGCCACGGCGTTGACCCGCGCGGTGGGGTCGTTGTCGTCTTCGGCGTCGAGCTGGGGATGCACGTTGTCCCAGTAGTGTTCCAGCAGGTTGCGGATCAGCTGCAGGCCGCTGCTCCATCCAGGCAGGCCGGCGGTGCGCATCCAGGCGGTGGCCAGGTGCACGGCCACGCGCAGATCCTTGGAACGACCCAGCAGAGCTTCGGCCTGGTCGGAAACCTTGTCCCAGTCCGGCTCCTCGGCGGCGATGACGCTGTCGCCTACCGCACGCTCGGCCTTGGGCGCCGCCAGACGTTCCAGGGCCATGAAATCAGGGTCATATTCGAGATTTTCGCCGGTGGGCGATTCCCCATCGAGGGGGGACAACAACGACTCCAGAGCATGGCTGGTCATAGGCGCGTAGCAGTCCTTGAGGTGGGGCAATCCTACCGTAGGTTGGGGTGCAAACCCCAACACCCATGCACGCATGCATTCCGATGCTGGGGATTACCGCGCCGCCGCCACCGCGTGCTGCGTCTCCACCGACGCAATCGCCTGCTGCAGCTGCGCCAGCGTAAAGGGCTTGTTGAGCACCGGTACGCTGTCGGGGATATTGGCGATCGCGTCCGCGTGGCCGGTGATGATGATGGCCGGCAGGGTGCTGCGCTTGGCGCGCAGCTGGCGGATGATTTCCGAGCCCGACATCAGCGGCATGGCGTAGTCGCTGATCAGCACGTCGACGTCGTCCAGCTCTTCGTTCGACAGGCCCACCGCCTGCACGCCATCGGGGATGGCGGTGACGCGATAGCCCAGTTCTTCCAGCAGGATGGTGGTGGTCATGCGCACGCCGTCGTGGTCGTCGACCAGCAACACGTGCTGCGCCTCGCTCTCCGCGGCTGGCGTTCCCGAAACCGTTGCCGGCGGCGCGGCGATGGCGCTTTTTGGCGGCTGGGTGGCGCGCGGCAGCCAGATTTCCACCGTGGTGCCTTCGCCGAGCCGGCTGTGGATGCGCACCGTGCCGCCGGATTGCTGGGCGAAGCCATACACCATGCTGAGCCCGAGGCCGGTGCCCTTGCCGACCGACTTGGTGGTGAAGAAGGGTTCGGTCACCCGTTCCAGATCGTCCGGAGAGATGCCGCAGCCGGAATCGGTCACCGCCAGCACTACGTAGTCGCCGTCGGCGAGGCCGAAGCGGCCGCCCTGGGCGTTGCGGCACGCCACCTGGATGGTGCCGCCCTCGGGCATGGCGTCGCGGGCGTTGATCGCCAGGTTCATCAGCGCCAGTTCGAGCTGGCCTTCGTCGGCGTAGGGGTACCACACGTCTTCCTGCACGTGCCATTCGACCATCACCATGCCGCCCAGCGTGTGTTCCAGCAGTTGCGTGGCGGCGGCGGAAAACGCCGCCATGTCGATGCTGGCCGGCTGCAGTTTCTGCTTGCGCGCAAACGCCAGCAGGCGGGTGACCAGGGCGGTGCCTTGCTCGGCGGCGCGGCGCGTGGTGCCGAACAGCTTGCGCTGCTCCGGCGACATCGGCACGCGCAGTTCCAGCATTTCCAGGCCGCCGAGGATGGCGCCCAGAAGGTTATTGAAATCGTGCGCGATGCCGCCGGTGATCTGTCCCAGCGCATCCATCTTGCGCACGTGCAGCAGCTGCGATTCCAGCTCCTTGCGATCGGTGATGTCGAGCAGCGTGCCGGCATATTCCAGCGGGTTGCCTTGCGCGTCGCGCAGCAGCACGGCCTGATCGAGGAAATGCCGGTACTGGCCATCGGCCGTGCGCCAGCGATATTCGACCGCGTAGCTGTGCCCGTCCTGGCGACTGGCCAGGGCGGCCGATACGCGCCGCAGGTCGTCCGGATGCACGCGGTCTATCCACAGCGAGGGTTCGGCGGCGACTTCTTCAAGCGTGAAGCCGGTTAGCGCCTGGAAATTGCCGCTGACGAAGTTGGGTACGCGCGGCGAGATGTCCAGGCCTTCCAGGTAAAGCACGATCGGCAGCGATTCGATGATGGCCGATTGCCGCTGCTCCGCCTTGAGCAATTCCAGTTCGGCGCGCAAGCGGTCCGCGTTGGCGTGCAGGTTGGCGTCGCGCAGTTGCTGTTCCTGCAGGGCCTTGAGCTGGATCTCCCGCCGCATCATGAACAGATCGACGAACACCGCCACCTTCGATTGCAGCACGATCGGCTCGACCGGCTTGAACACGTAGTCCACCGCACCCATCGAGTAGCCGCGGATGAGGTGCTCCACTTCCTTGTTGATGGCGGAAAGGAAAATGATCGGTATGCGCTTGGTCTGCTCGCGGGCGCGGATCAGCTGCGCGGTTTCGTAGCCGTCCATGCCCGGCATGTAGACGTCGAGCAGGATTACCGCGAACTCGCCTTTCAACAGGTGCCGCAGCGCTTCCTCGCCGGAACTGGCCAGCACCACGTCGGCGATGTCTTCCAGTACTGTCTTGATGGCGTGCAGGTTCAACTCGTCGTCGTCGACGATCAGGATGCGGGCGCGGGAAGAGAGCGTCTGGCTGTGCGTGGTCAGTACGCCATGCGCAAGTACATTGGATGTCATGGGTGGCTCTCCAGTGCCGGTTCCAGCGTGCGCGCGAACATGGCCGTGCGTTCGCGCGCGCGGGTCACCCATACGCGCAGCAGGGCCAGCAGCAGTTCGATGTCGACCGGCTTGGCGATGTAGTCGGACGCCCCCGCGTCCAGGCATTTCTGGCGATCTCCTTTCATTGCCTTGGCGGTGACGGCGATCAGCGGTACGCCGGCGAGTTCCGATTGCGCGCGGATCTGCTGCATGGTTTCGTAGCCGTCCATCTCCGGCATCATGATGTCGATCAGGGCCAGGTCGATGTCCGGCGTCTGCTGCAGGATGCGGATGCCGTCGCGCCCGGTTTCGGCGTGCAGTACGTCCACGCTGTAGCTTTCCAGCACGCTGGTGAGCGAATAGATGTTGCGGATGTCATCGTCGACGATAAGGATTTTCGCCCCGGCAAGCTCCGGCACCGCGCGCAGCCCGCCGGTCGGCGCACCGTTGCTGTCGACGATCGTCGGCGCGGGCAGGGTTTGCGTCTCGCGGGCGCGCCGGGCGAGATCGGTGAACACCTCGGTCAGGCGTTCCATCGTGGCCGGTTTTTCCGTTACCTCGTGGTCGGCGAGCGACTGCTCGCCATCCAGGTTCTCCGCGCCGGAGATGATGTGCACCGGCACGTGCGCGGTGCTGGGATCGTGCTTGAGCAGATCCAGCAGCACGAAGCCGTCGATATCCGACAAGCCAAGGTCCAGCGTGATCGCATGCGGGCAAAGCTTGCGCGCCAGCGTCAGGGTGCCGGCGCCGGCGGTGGATACCACACCCTTCATGCCGACGTCGTGCGCGATGTCGAGCAGGATCGAGGCGAAGGTGGGGTCGTCTTCCACGATCAGCACGAACGGCGAGTGGTCCAGCGCATCGCGGTCGTCGTTCACTTCCATCGGCGCAGGCAATGCATTGGGCACCATCGCGCCGCTGTTGTCGTAGCGCGCCGCGCTGACGCCGGGCGAAGGCATCGCGTGCGACACCAGTTCCAACGGCACGAACAGGGTGAAGGTGGAGCCTTGCCCCGGCGTGGAGCGCACCTGCAATTCACCGCCCAGCAGCCGTGCGATTTCGCGGCTGATCGAGAGGCCCAGCCCGGTGCCGCCGTATTTGCGGCTGGTGGTGCCGTCGGCCTGCTGGAAGGCTTCGAAGATCAGCTTCTGCTTGTCCTTCGGAATACCGATGCCGGTGTCGGTCACCGCGATCTCGATCGCGCATTCCACATCGCGCAACACCGGATGGTTGGTGCTCCAGCCGCTTTCCGCGCGATTCACCGCCAGCGTCACGCTGCCTTGCGAGGTGAACTTGAACGCGTTGGAAAGCAGGTTGAGCACGATCTGCTGCAGCCGCTTTTCGTCGGTGCGGATGGACGCCGGCAGGGCGGCGCCGAAATCCACCTTGAAATCCAGGTTCTTGTCGGCGGCGAGCTGGCGGAACGTGCGCTCCATATGCTGCTTGAGGCTGTTCATCGACATGTCGCCGATCTCGATCGACACTGTGCCCGACTCGATCTTGGAAAGATCCAGGATGTCGTTGATCAGGTTGAGCAGGTCCGAACCGGCCGAATGGATGGTGCGCGCGAATTCGACCTGTTTATCGTTGAGGTTGCCTTGCTGGTTGTCGGCCAGCAGGCGCGAAAGAATCAGCAGCGAGTTCAGCGGCGTGCGCAGCTCGTGGCTCATGTTGGCCAGGAACTCGGATTTGTATTTGGAGGTGAGCGCGAGCTGCTCGGCCTTTTCTTCCACCGCACGGCGGGCCAGGTCGATCTCGAAATTCTTGGCTTCCACCTGCTTCTTTTCGTTTTCCAGCAGCTGCGCCTTTTCCTGCAGCTCCTCGTTGGTGGTGTGCAGTTCTTCCTGCTTGGTGGTGAGTTCGGTCTGGCGCGCCTGCAGTTCCTGCGTCAGCAACTGCGACTGCTTGAGCAGGCCTTCGGTACGCATGGTGGCGGCGATCGTGTTGAGCACGATGCCGACCGATTCCATCAGCTGGTCGAGAAAGCTCTGGTGCGTTTCGTTGAAGCGGCTGAACGAGGCCAGCTCGATCACGGCCTTCACGTCGTTCTCGAACAGGGCAGGGAGGATGGCGATGTTGACCGGCGCCGCATGGCCAAGGCCGGAGCTGATGCGAATGAAATCGCTGGGCACGTCCGACAGCAATATCGCGCGCTTGTCGGCGGCGCACTGGCCGATCAGGCCTTCGCGCAGCTTGAAGGTGGGGCTCAAGGTATCCCGGCCGCCGTAGCTGGCGACCAGGTCCAGCACGGTTTCGTCTTCCTCGCGGCGGGTGACGTAGAACACGCCGAACTGCGCATTCACCAGCGGCGCCAGTTCCGACATGATCAGGTTGGATACCGTGGCGAGGTCGCGCTCGCCCTGCAGCATGCGCGAGAAGCGGGCGAGGTTGGTCTTCAGCCAGTCCTGTTCGGCATTTTTTAGCGTCTGATCCTTGAGGTTGCGGATCATCTCGTTGATGTTGTCCTTCAGCGAAGCCATTTCGCCGGAGGCTTCCACCGCGATCGAACGGGAAAGGTCGCCCTTGGTCACGGCGGTGGCCACGTCGGCGATCGAGCGCACCTGGTTGGTGAGGTTGGCGGCGAGCTGGTTGACGTTGTCGGTGAGGTCGCGCCACAAACCGGCCGCGCCGGGCACGCGCGCCTGGCCGCCGAGCTTGCCTTCGATGCCCACCTCGCGCGCCATGTTGGTGACCTGGTCGGCGAAGGTGGCCAGCGTTTCGATCATGCCGTTGAAGGTGTCGGCCAGCGCGGCGATTTCGCCCTTGGCATCCACCGTCAGCTTGCGCTTCAAGTTGCCTTGCGCCACTGCGGTCACCACCTCGGCGATGCCGCGCACCTGGTTGGTGAGGTTGGTCGCCATCAGGTTGACGTTGTCGGTAAGGTCCTTCCAAGTGCCGCCCACGCCAGGTACCTGCGCCTGGCCGCCGAGCTTGCCTTCGGTGCCCACTTCGCGCGCCACGCGCGTCACTTCGGAGGCGAAGGAGTTGAGCTGGTCCACCATGGTGTTGATGGTGTTCTTCAGCTCCA
>CBJMMB010000147.1:0-6634 GCA_966430775.1 uncultured Dyella sp.
GTGGCGCTGATCTGCATGTCGTCGATCGCGTTGTGCATGCGCCGATAGATGCCGCGCACGCCCCATGACCATTGCGGAGTGAGCAATTGCTGGAAGCCGAGGATGGCCTCGTCCTGATACACCGGATCCATGTTCCTGGACACTTCGGAACGGAAGTCGCCCACCGTGCCGTTGCCCTGCGATTCGTCGACGGCGCCCAACTGCGGGCCGAGCTTGGGGATCACATAAGGCACGCCGTTGAGGGTGAGCGTGTCCCAGCCGCCGAAGGCGTAATAGGTGCGCCGATCAAGCAAGCCGCCGGCCTGCTTGATGTTGATTACGTTCGCCACCGGCAGGTAGTAACGACCGAGATTGCCGAACAGCTTCATGCTGGCGTCGCCACGCACATCCCAGGAGAAACCCAGGCGCGGTGCGATCTGCTTGGTGATCTTGATATAGCTGGCGCCGTTGGCCGCCTCGTTGTTGAAGCTGTCGTTGCGCACGCCGGCATTGATGACCAGGTTGGGCGTGACCGACCAGTTGTCTTCCAGGTACACCGCAGAATTGATGCTGGGAAAGGTGCCGGCGATGACATATTGGCGCGCACGCACGTAGCCGTCGTAACCGGGCGGCACCACGCCGCCGTTGGGAATGGTGCTGCCGGGCGAGGCGGCATACACGTTGTAGTAGTAGCCGCCAGGGCCGGCGTAATGCTGGGCGTAGACCGATACGTTCTTCTCATGGTCGTAGCCGAAGCGCAGCAGATGGCTGCCCAGCGTCCATTCGAAATCGGCACGATATTGCGTGCGCGTATCGGTGCGCGCGTACACGGTGGAGCTTGTTGTGCAGCCCAACGCCGCGCCGGGCGGATACTCGGCCAGGATGTCGTTGGTGGCGACCACGCGATTGCAGGCCTCATCCAGCTGCGACACCGTGTTGGCCATGCGCTGGTTGCGGCCGAACATCAGCTTCATCGAAAAATCGTTGGTGAGATAGCTGCTCCAGGTCAGTGCCCAGTTGCGGCCGCCGGTCTGGTTATGCACCACGTTGCTGCGCTTGCCGCGCGTATCGCTGCCGTAGTCGTATTCGTAGACGTCGGCGGTATCGCGGTCCTTGTCGGAGAACGCCATCAGCGACAAGGTGTTCTTGTCGGTGATGTTCCAGTCGATGGTGGCGCCCCAGAAACCGTTGTTGTCGTGATGGTCGTTCATCACCTCGCCAAGATCGTCGGTACTGTTGTACGGATGCTGGCGCCGCTCGTACATGGCGAAGAAAAACAGCTTGTCCTTGATGATGGGGCCGGAGGCCCACAGGTTGGTCTTGTACAGCGATTCGCCATCGCGATCGGCGGTGATATAGCGATTGCCGCTAGCGTCATAACGGTTCTGCGCGCCCGAACGCCAGTCGTCCGGCTCGATGGTTTCGGTGATGCCGTACTTGAACGTGTTGGTGCCCGAGCGCGCCACCGCATTGACCACGCCGCCGGTGGTGCGGCCGAACTGCACCGAGTAGCCGCCCGTTTTCACCTGGAATTCCTGGTAGAAATCGAACGGCGCCTCGGAGAAGCCATTGCGGTTGTAGAAGTCGGTGACGTTGAGGCCGTTTACGTAGAACGCGTTCTCCGCGATCGACGAACCGCCGAAGGAAATGCCGCCGAAGCCGGCGTTGCCCTTCACTACCCCAGGCGCAAGTTGCACCACCGAGGCCACGTTCTGTTCCACCGGCAAACGCAGCAATTCCGCATGAGTGAGGTTCGTTGCCGACTCCGTGGAAGTAACGTCGATCACCGGCAAGATGCTGCCCGCCACGTTGACGGTGCCCAGCTCCTTCACATTGGGCTGCGTACCCACGTCGATGGTGGTGGTGTTGCCCAGGGATACCGTGACATCTCTCGGCTCGCCCATTGTCTTGCCCGCGCTGCTGGCGGTAAGCGTGTACTGACCCACCGACAGGAACGGAAAGCGATAGTTGCCGTGCTCGTCCGCGACGATGGTGCGCGTCAAGCCGGTGGCCGGATTGGTGATGGTGACCGTGGCATTGGCCTGGGTATGCCCCACCACTGCACCGTCGTTGTTGCCTGCCATCGCCTGCGTCGACAAGCCAAGGCCAATGGCCATCGCCAGCACGGTCTTGAGGAAATATCCCCTGTTGCCCATATACCCTGACTCCCGATGGATGCGTTAGCAGTGTTGGTTAGTGGATGTGCTTTCCCGTACGAGGCTGCGAAAAACTCGAATTCGTCACCCCAGCGAACGCTGGGGTCCAGTGACTTTGCTCTGACATCAAGGCGCTGGATTGACCAGCTCCGCTGTTGTGAAGCACCTCAGCTTTCGCTGGAATGACGAGATAAGCTTTTTTTCACAGGTTTACCGGTTTCCATGCAAAGTCGTAATGCCACTGGTCGTAGTAGAGATTCCCGCCGCTCCACTCGACTTCGCCCCGCTGCGAATCCACGGTGTCGGAACGAAAGAACTGTTTGGCCGGCACCAATGGCTGGCCGTAATCGCTGTTGAAGGCGACGCGATAGGCATCCAGTCCGCCGAGGTAGAACCATTCCAGCGCCGGATCATCGGAGGGCTTGGGATGCAATCGTCCGAACGTGACATCCACCGGCACCCATCCATAAGGCTCGAGATAAAGCTCGCCCCAGTCGTGAATGTCGTTGTAATCGCCCTCGGCGAAGATCGCGCCGGATTGCCAGCGCGCGGGAATGCCGTTCATGCGCAACAAGGTGATCAACAACAATGTCTGCTGGCCGCAATCGCCGTGGCCGGCATGCAGCGTGTAATCGCTGATGTTGCCGATGGTGGAATATTCGCGCGCGCCGGCCCATGGAATCTCGTCCACTGCAGCGAACAGTTTCTGCGCGATGCGATACGGGTTCTGCTCGTTCCCCACCACTTGACGCGAAAACAAGCGCAACGGTTCGGTAAACGTGATATGCGGCGGGCGCTCGGCCACATAGGGTTTCAGTTCCGGCGTAAGCTTTGCAGGCACCACCTTGGCCGGATCGATCGGGTGGTACTGCGCATAGATGGTGAGCTCGTAGGTCACCGAGAACGCGGTGGGCTTGCCGGCCTGCGCCGGTTTTTCGAAATAGATCGTACGTTGCGGCGTCGCGTCCGGCGCAATCTGATGCTGTGCCGGTTCGCTGCTCACATAGCGGATGTCTTCCTGTTGCCCAGGCAACGCGCGCGGATACGGAATCCACGCACGAAGGGTTTGCCCAGCGGGCACCGCATCGGCATCCACCTTCAGCGTCTGGGTAATGCGCACGCGATGCGGCGCCACGCTGGTGCGATGTTCGGCCAGCGCCTGTTGGCGCACGGTGCGGTGATGATCGCCCAGTACTTGCAGCGGACTGTCGTCGAACGGTGTGGGATGAGCGCGCCGCGCGCCGGCTTCGGCGCTCAAGCGGAACAGGTTGGACGGATCGCGCTTGAAGTACAGCACACGGCCATCGATCACCACGCGTTCGAGCAGGCCTTGCTCGTCCCAGCGCGTGAATTCGTCGTCGCGCAGATCGGGAATCTCTTTGCGCAGGCGCGACTTGACGGCGTCAGCATCCAACGTGAAGTCGAGCAGGATGCGGCGCATCCGTTCGCGTTGGAACAGCAGCGAATCGCGCGCCGCAGCGTCCAGCCCCGGCTGTGCCAAGGCCTGATCGATAACGGTGTTGGCCGCCTTGAACTGCCCCGCATCGACCATTCGGCTGACGTCGTCCAGCGTGCCGGCCATGGCCCAAGGTGCCATCAACATGGCCAACGCCATCACCAGGCGAAACCGGTATGGCATGGTCTTGCGCGTACTCGTCGTCACCTGCATGAGAAGACTCCCCGCCGCGTCCCCGGCAGGCTGTGTAACACGCTTGCAATCGGCGGTCAATAATTTATGCTTTGACCATGCAGTACTAAGAATAAATATTTTTCGTCAACAGCCTTGGGCGCCAAGGTGGCATCAGGCCGCCAGTTCCGGGCAGGAAGGAGAAAGGGGTGCTTGCTTCAGCCTGGTCAGGTTTCGCCGCCGCGGCGCGTCTTGCCGCACGATCCTGCGGTCACGCGCAAGCGCTGCGCGCACGCCGTTTCATTGGAAAATACCCGCCAGCTATCCGGCCGCGCAGGAGAGAAACGATGGCCCGCAGCATGTCCCTCTTCGCCATCGTTCTCGCACTGGCGCTGTCGCCGCTTTCCATGCGCGCGGCGGATACGCTGCCGATTCCTGCGCACGGCGTACCGGGCATCAGCGACGCGCAACTGACGCCGGATTTCTGGATCGGCCTGCAGGCGCAGCCCGACCAGCCCATCTTGAGCCGCGCCGATATCGATGCGCAGAACGCCAGGCTGATGGCGCAAGACCCCACCATGCACGACCTGGCCGCCCTGCCCGCCAGCTTGCCGCGTGCGCAGGTGACGGCATGGATCGAGCACATGTCCAAACGCCCTGAGCGCAATTTGTACGACGTGCATGGCCAAGCCGTTCTCGCCAGCACGCTGGATAGCCTGGTCAACGACGTGGCGCTGGACACCATTCCCGCACAACAAACGGTGCGCTACGGCCTGGTGGTGCAACGCGCCGCACTGCGCAGCTTTCCCACTACGTTGCGCGTCTTCAGCCATCGCGGCGACACCGATATCGACCGCTTCCAGGAAAGCGCCGAATTTCCCGGCACACCGGTGGCGATCATCCACACCAGCCGCGACGGCCAGTGGCTGTTCGTGCTGAGCCCTCGTTACGCTGCATGGATGCAACGGCAATATGTGGCGATGGCGCCGAAGGATGTGGTGCTCGACTACGCCGCGAAGAAACCGTATCGCATCATTACCGGCGATAGCGTCCGCACCGTGTTCACGCCCGAACAACCTGCGGTATCGCAACTGCAATTGGATATGGGCACGCGCGTACCGCTGCTGCAAGGCTTGCCGCCCGACCAGCCGGTCAACGGCCAGACCGCGTATGCCGCGCACGTGTTGCAATTACCTATACGCAAGGACGATGGCAACCTGGAACTGGTGCCCGCGCTATTGCAGAAAAACACCGACACCGCCGCCGACTACTTGCCGCTGACGCCACGCCAGCTGATCACGCAGGCATTCAAGTTTCTCGGCGAGCGCTACGGCTGGGGCCACGCCTATGACGGCCGCGATTGCTCGGGTTTCGTCTCCGATGTCTACCGCAGCATGGGTGTGCAGATGCCGCGCAACACCGGCGACCAGGCCAAAAGCCCTGCCCTGCCGCACCGCCTGTTCACCGACGCCGACAATCACGAAGCGCGCCTGAAAGCGGCGCTGCAATTGCAGCGTGGCGACCTGGTCTACATTCCCGGCCACGTGATGATGGTGCTGGGCCAATGGCAGGGGCAGCCATGGGTGATCCACGACGTGGGCGGCATCAGCTATCGCAAGCCCGATGGTTCGGTGGCTGAGATCAATCTCAACTCGGTTTCCGTCACACCCCTGCTGCCGCTGCTGTACGGCAAGGACGGCAGCAGCTTTATCGATCACATGACCAGTATCGTGTACCTGGGCGAACCCCATGCGCGCGCTGCTGAATAAGCGCGTTTCCACCGTCTCGCATGACGAGACGCTCAACGAATCACTCCGATGCCGCGATCCATGAAAATCACCAACATCCAATTTGGCATGCTGCGGGTACCGCTGAAGACGCCGTTCAAGACGGCGCTGCGCACCGTCAACCAGGTCGACGACATCGTGGTGATGATCACCACCGATACCGGCCATACCGGTTATGGCGAAGCGCCTGCCACCGCGGTGATCACTGGCGACACGCACGGTTCCATCATCGATGCGATCCGCCACTACATCGCCCCGCGCCTGATCGGCCAGGACATTGCCGACCTCAATCGCCTCACCCAGCTGGTGCAGTCCTCGATGGAGAAAAACTCCAGCGCCAAGGCGGCGGTGGAAATCGCGCTGTACGACCTGTGGGGGCAGCTCTATAACGCGCCGCTCTACAAGCTGCTGGGTGGTGGCGATCCGGTGATCACTACCGACATCACCATCAGCGTGGACTACATCGACAAGATGGTGGCCGACGCCATCAGCGCGGTAGATCGCGGCTTCGGCTCGCTGAAGATCAAGGTGGGCAAGGACATCGGCGTGGATATCGAACGGGTCAAGGCCATCTACGCCGCCGTCGAAGGCCGCGCGCTGCTGCGCCTGGACGCCAACCAGGGCTGGACCGCCAAGCAGGCCGTCTACGCGCTGCACACGCTGGAAGATGCCGGCGTCAAATTGGAACTGGTCGAGCAGCCGGTCAAGGCGCGCGACCTGGCCGGCATGCGCTACGTCACCGAGCGCGTGCATACGCCGGTGATGGCCGACGAAAGCGTGTTCGGCCCGATGGAAGTGATCGAACTGATCCGCCTGCGCGCCGCCGACATCATCAATATCAAGCTGATGAAAACCGGCGGCATCTCCAACGCCATCCGCATTGCCGACATCGCCGCCATGCACAACGTGGAATGCATGATCGGCTGCATGCTCGAATCGGCGATCAGCGTGGCCGCCGCCGTGCACGTGGCGGTGGCCAGGGCGGATGTGATCACCAAGGTGGATCTGGATGGCCCGTCGCTATGCCAATACAACCCGGTGGAAGGCGGCGTGATTTTCAACGAAGCGGAAATCTCCGTCACCGA
>CBJMMB010000148.1:0-6539 GCA_966430775.1 uncultured Dyella sp.
AGACCGGTAGTGAATACAACGGTCGCGAGGTATTCCTGACGTTCGACTACAAGCTCGATTGATGCAACAAAGCGAGCCCGGCCCAAAGCCGGGCTCGCTGCTTTCTGGTGTAGTGATTGCTGTGAAGGTGCGGCGAGTGCTTTCGCTGCTGCCACACGATGAGTTGTTAGGGAGTCCCACCGATGCTGAAACCTCTCCTGGCCTGGTGCCTTGGTCTTTCCATCATCGTCGCGAGTACGCAGGCGGTTGCGGAAATCACCATCATTCCGAAACCGCAGCAGATGGAGACAGGGGAGGGGAGTTATCACCTCGATGCGAAGACCGGCATCGATGCGCCGGAAGGGGCGCGCGCCGCGGAAATCGCATTCTTCCTGCGCGAGGCGATCCACGCACAGACCGGCATTGAGCTGTCGCGCAGTCCGCACGCGCACGGTATCGAGCTAGCCATCGATCCCACTGTGAAGGGTGAGGAAGCCTACCGACTGGTGGTGACGCCGCGTGGTGTGATCATCCAGGCGTCGAGCGACAAGGGCTTGTTCTGGGGCGTGCAGACGTTGCGCCAGCTGTTGCCGCTGCAACGCGCTTTATCCGTGCAGATTCCCGCCGTGCATATCGAGGACGCGCCGGCATTTGGCTATCGCGGTTTCATGCTCGACGTGGGTCGGCATTTCTATCCCGTTTCCTTTATCAAGAAGCAGCTCGACCTGTTGAGCTACTACAAGATCAACACCTTCCACTGGCACCTGACCGAAGACCAGGGCTGGCGCATCCAGATTCATCGCTATCCAAAACTTACGGAAGTGGGCGCGTGGCGCACCGAGGCGGATGGGAGCCGCTACGGCGGCTATTACACGCAAAGCGAGATCCGCGAAGTGGTGGAGTATGCGCGGGCGCGCAATATCACCGTCATTCCGGAAATCGAGATGCCCGGCCACAGCGTGGCGGCGCTGGCGTCGTATCCGGAATTGTCCTGCACCCAGCAGCCGTTGACCGTGCCGATCACCTGGGGCGTGTTCAAGGACATCTATTGCGTCGGCAACCCGAACACCTTCGCCTTCCTGCAGCACGTGCTGGACGAGACGATGGCCTTGTTCCCGTCGCCCTACGTGCACATCGGGGGCGACGAAGCGCCCAAGGATCGCTGGAAAGCCTGCACTGCCTGCCAGGCCTTGATGCACGAGCAGGGCCTGAAGGACGAGGAGGGGCTGCAGAGCTACTTCGTCAAGCACTTCCAGAGTTATCTGGAGAGCAAAGGCAAGACCATGATCGGCTGGGATGAGATTTTGGAGGGTGGCGCGGACAAGAGCGCCATCGTGGAAGTCTGGCGGATGTGGCTGGGCAATGGAGTGATGCGCAAGGCGTTGCTCAACGGCAATCGCGTGATTCTGGCCGGGCCGTTCTACCTGGATTCGCCGCTGGACAAGCTGACTGTAGCAAGCATTTACCACACTGACATCACCAAACCCGCCTCGCCAAGCACGCCGGAAGACGACCAGATTTTTGCCGAACACCGCGCACAAATCCTCGGCGGCGAGGCGCCGCTATGGAGCGAACACGCCAACCCGTTCAATGCCGAATCGAAGATGTATCCTCGCCTGCTGGCCTTGGCGGAAAACCTGTGGAGCGGCACGCACGACGATGCGGCGTATGCGGATTTCGAGCATCGTCTGCAAGCACATTACCGCTGGCTGGATGCGCAGAAAGTGGCCTACGGTCCGGAAGACAAGCCGGTGGTGACCTATACCGTCACCCAGGATGCTTCGGGCAAGGGCTGGCAATTGCACGCCAAGCGCGGCTTCGACGATCTGGAAAGCCATTACACGGTTAACGGCGCCGAGCCTACGACACACTCGCCGGCCTTCGATACGGAAGTGCGCCTGGCGAAGGCGGGTACCGTACAAGTGACGCCTTTCCGCAAAGGGCTGCGTTACGACAACGCCATGCGTTTCACGCTGGTCGACAATCTCGCGGCAGGCCATGCCATCAGCTTCACTCATCCACCGTCGACGGACTACGCGCCGGGCGACGCGCTGATCGACGGTGTGTTGGGAGGCAGCGATTTTCACGATGGTCGCTGGGCGGCCTGGCACGACGACGATCTCGATGCCACCATCGATCTGCAGAAAGAAACGGCGATCCACAGCATCGACGTCACCTTCCTGCTCGAGCCCGCGTCGCGCATCCTGCTCCCAGAACAGGTGACCTATGCCATGTCGTCCGATGGCCAGCATTGGACTTCGCTCTACAGCGATACCGTCAACGCCGACTTCGCTTCCGCCGGACGCAACCATGTTTTTCGTTTTCACTCGGATAAGCCGGTAACGGCGCGCTATGTCCGCATCCACGCCACTCAGCGCAAAACCGTGCCGGTCGATTTTTCCAACGGCGCGAAAGACATCTGGCTGTTTGTCGACGAGTTAGTGATCCAATGACGTAGGCTGGGATGACAATCCCAGCTTCCCTTGTATATGCGCATTGCAAAGGCTGGGATTGTCATCCCAGCCTACGAAGCATCGCTCCCATCGCCTTCATATCCGCAAGGCGCCGACGCATAGGTCGGTCTGATCAACCTCAAAGAAGATGTCGCTACGGCTCAATCTTTCTTTGAGGGGAAAAACATGACTATTTTTTGTGCGCGCCGCCGCGTGTTGACTGGTTCCTTGGCATTGGCGCTGGCCGCGCCGTGCGCTATTGCGCAGACATCAGCCGCATCGTCCGGTGACCAGGGAGCGTCGTCCAACCCCAAGACGCTGGATAAGGTGACGGTGACCGGCTCGCGCATTCCCCGCTCGGAAATCGAAGGCGATGCGCCGGTTTCGGTGATCACCGGCGAGCAGATCAAGGCGCAGGGCTATACCACGCTGTACGAATTCCTCGGTTCCATGCCGCAGGTATCCACGCCGGAATTCGGTAACGGCATTTCCACCTGGGGCAACAACGCCGCCAATGCGCGTTCCATCAACCTGCGCAATCTCGGCGCCGACCACACGCTGCTGCTGATCAACGGCTATCGCGTCACCGACTACCCCGTGCCGGGAACCTTCGGCCAGAGCACCTTCCAGAACTACAACAATATTCCGGTCGGCATGGTCGATCACATCGAAGTGCTGGGATCGGGCGCTTCGTCGATCTACGGCTCGGATGCCGTGGCTGGCGTGATCAACGTGATCCTCAAGAAGACCTACCAGGGCGACAACATCAAGCTCACCGGTGGCGGCGCCACGCGCGGCGGCCGTGCCTACGGGGATTTTCTCTACACCGGCGGGCGTTCGGGCGAGAAATGGCATCTGTTGTATACCTACGAGCACACCAATCGCTCGCCGCTGTGGGGACGTGACCGTCCATACACCGATGCGCAGTCGGATGCTGGCTACGGCGCGTGGAATCCCAGCCAGCGCCTGTTCGGTTTCGGCAATGGCGCGGGCCTCGCGTTGACCAATGGCGCCAACAAGCAGGTCGACGGCGGTAACGGTCCGTACATCGCACCGCCTGCCGGCGCCTGCGGCCGATTCGGCAACAACTTCAGCCTGTATCACAAGCAGACCGTCGCAACGAGCGGCAACCAGGTGCTGCCCGGCGTCATGGATGGCGGCTACTACTGCCAGCAGAACGCCGACTATGGCAATTGGGTGCTGTCGCCGGGCCTGCGCGCCGACAACTTCTACGTGGCGGGCGATTACCAGCTCACCGAGAAGCTGCAGGCGTACGGCTCGGTGGGCTTGTTCACCAACACGGGTACCACGAACACCCAATTGCCTGGCCTGGGGCCGATCGCCGGGCTTCCCGGCTCCGGCAACTCCGTGTTCTATGACCAGACAACCGGGCAGGTGATCGGCAATTACAGCCGGCAGCTCACGCCGCAGGAGCTCGGCAGCTACGGCAACACGCATACCCGCGAAAAGAACTGGGATATCCACGCCGGCTTGCGCGGGCGGATCTTCGACGATCGCTTCAACTGGGATTTCAACGTCGGCTCGTCCAAGTACATCGTGCACCAGTACTACACCGGCCTGAACCAGCAGGGCATGTTCGATTTCTTCTTCGGCCCGCAGCTTGGCAACACCACCATCAATGGCGTCAGCATGCCGGTGTATGCGCTCAATGCGGAGCGCTTCTGGAATCCGATCACGCCGTCGCAATACGCCACCTTCGGCGTCAACGGCGAAGACAGCGCCTATACCTGGATGAACCAGGCCGTGTTCAACCTCAACGGCGATCTGTTCGAGATGGGCAATGGCCAGTCGGTGGGTTTCGCCGGTGTGCTGGAAGTGAACCATCAAGGCTTCCACCTCGCGCCGGACCCGCGCGGCAATACGCTGGAATTCAGCAATCCGTTCCAGAACTACATCACCGGCGGCGGTACGCGCACGCGTTATTCCGCGGCCACCGAATTCCGCGTACCGCTGCTCGATTCGCTCACCTGGACAATCTCCGGCCGCCTCGACAAATACCAGGACCACAGCGTCGCCAATATCGCCAAGACCTACGGTATCGGCCTCGAGTGGCGTCCGATCGACGGCTTGCTGTTGCGCGGCACCTACGGCACCAATTTCCACGCGCCGGACATGCAGGCGATCTACCTGGCCAATTCGCAGCAGACCGTGGGCTTCTATGCCGATCCGCTGCTGCGCATCCAGACCGGCGACCGCACCTGCCAGGCGTATCAGCACTCCACCTATTTTCCGCAATACCAGACCGGCAGCCGCGAGCTGCTGCCCGAAACCGGCCATTCATGGACTTACGGCTTCGTGTGGGATGTGCCTGGTATCGATGGTCTTTCGGTTTCCGTCGACTACTGGAAGATGGGCATCAACAACGCGATCAAGTGGATCGGGCAAGGCACGGCGCTGGACGACGAAGCCGGCTGCCGCACCGGCTTGCAGGTCAACGGCGCGCCGTATGTCGCGCATGCGGTGGGATCGGCGTATTGCCAGCAGGCGATCCACAACGTAACCCGCGATGCGAGCGGCAATATCGTGGGCCTGCGCACCGGACCCATCAACGTGGCGTCGCTGTATGTCAGTGGCGTCGACAGCACGCTGACCTACAAATACAACACGTCCAACTGGGGCAGCTTCAAGTTCGATCTCAACTACACCAACAACCTGTCGTACCAGGAACGCGACCTGCCGTCCGACCCGCTGGTCAATACCCGCTACAACTACCCGGCCACCAAGACGGTCTTCAACGCGAACTGGCATATCAACGCGTGGGACTTCACCTTGCACGGCGAACGCACCGGCGGCGTGCGTGCACCCAACTACGGCGGTTGCGTGGTGCTGCCCAACGGCATCCAGCCGGGCGTGGGCGATGCCGATTGCGTGATCTACAAGGGCCACTATCCGAACTGGGTGATCTTCAGCACCGCCGCCTCGTATGCCATCAACGACAAGCTGAAGGTGGGCCTGAACATCGCCAATATCTTCGACAAGGTCGGTGTCATTCCGTATTACGCAGGCGGCTTTGAGTACATCGCGACGAACCAGGGTGCGGGTTATGTTGGGCGTGAAGTTTTTCTGTCGTTGGATTGGAAAATTGATTGAAGCATTTGCAAGCCGTTTCCCTCTGTTGCGTGACTTCACAGCTTCTAAAAGTCAGAGGTTCATTAAAGCCTGATAATTCCCAGTCGTCATTCCGGCGTAGGCCGGAATCCATTTATATGCATGCGGGATACATGTCGATTCAATGAAAGTTCGACGCAACGTCGGCATGGATTCCGGCCTTCGCCGGAATGACGATGAGGTATTGTGAGGCTTGCCTAGACATGTCGCTCAAATGTGGCCTGGTTCGGGTACGGCTAAGAGGCTCCATTTTCCCCGGATAGCAGTGGGCCTTCGCCGGAAGAACGAGCAAGGACGTCCAAGATTCATGGCTGTGAGAAAATAACCGCATTTAGTAGTCATACGTCGCCGACAACCTCACATACCGCGGCAACTGCCGGTTCACCGCCGACCCATACAGCGGATCAGCCGTACCAGGCGAAATCTGGTAATACGGATACGCATTCAAGATCGTCTGCGAGTTGAACAGATTGAACACGTTCAACGACAACGCCAGCTTGCCCGCCGCCGCCGAGGG
Source organism: uncultured Dyella sp. (assembly GCA_966430775.1). Lineage (GTDB taxonomy): Bacteria > Pseudomonadota > Gammaproteobacteria > Xanthomonadales > Rhodanobacteraceae > Dyella_B. The sequence goes on from CBJMMB010000148.1 coordinate 6,079, forward strand.
CAGATAGGTCAACCCCACGTCCACCTGCTTGTACCACGGCAGCCGATACGTGCCGGGCGGCGAGGGCTGGCCGCCGCACCAGTGATAGAAGCTGCCGTAGCCATCCGGATCGGTCTGGTTCGGGCCGTAATAGCCCAGGCAATTGCGCGGACTGCCCGAGACCAGTTGTGCGCTACCCGACACCAGCCATTGCGGGGTGATCTGGTAATAACCGAACAGCTTGAACTGGTGCGTATGATCGTTGCTTTGCGCGCCATTGCTGTATGACATCAGTTCCGGGAAATCCCAGTCGATGCTGGTCGACGCCGCCGTCTGCTGGATGTCCGAACGCAGCTGTCCTTCGGTGTCGCCATAGCTGCGCGAAAACACATAATCGACCTTGCCGTACCACTTGCCGTCGAACGGGTGTTCCAGGAAGGTTTCCAGCGCGTAGTACTTGCGCTTCATCTGCGGGAAGCCCA
>CBJMMB010000149.1:0-6529 GCA_966430775.1 uncultured Dyella sp.
CAAGTTCGACGTGCTGAAGCTGGTGGACTGGTCGTTTTCCTTTGCCGGCGGCGGCTTGATCAAGGGCGAGAAGATCATCGGCGCAATGCTCGATCTGGTCGGCGACGTGCGGATCGAGGATCTGCCGATCGCCTACACCGCGGTCGCCACCGACCTGGAGCGCGAACGCGAGGTGTGGCTGACGCGTGGCTCGCTGTTCGATGCGGTGCGTGCGTCGATCGCGATTCCCACCTTGTTCCGTCCGCACCTGATCAATGGGCGCCTGCTGGTGGATGGCGCCTTGCTCAATCCGGTACCGGTGACGCCGCTGATTCGCGAACCGGCCGACTACGTCATCGCGGTCAGCATCGATGGTCCCGCGGAAACGAATCTGCCGGTGGAGATATCCGCGGGCGATACGAAACCCAGGGGCGGTATTGGCCGCTTGTTTGGACGGTTCCTGCCCAGCGAACTGCGCGCGCTGGAGCCTGGCAAGGCGCATGAGCCCGGCGCGCTGGAGCTGCTCGGGCAATCGATGGACCTGATGCAGGCCAATCTTTCGCGCCTGCGCCTGGCGGCGTATCAGCCGGATCTGCTGGTGCAGCTGGCGCGCAACGTGTCCAGTGCGTATGCGTTCTATCGCGCGCGCGAGTTGATCGAGCTGGGGCGGGAGAAGATGCGGACGGCGTTGGAGTCCTGGCATCCGTCGCCACGTTGAGCTTTTGGCGCACCATCGCGCGATCTACGCCATTTTCCATCGGGTCAGACCATGCCTTGTCGTCATTCCGGCGAAGCCGGAATCCAGTTCAAATACGTCATCCGTAGGACACAAAATCGGTTTTGAGTGCTTCGCACACCATATTGAAACTGGATTCCGGCTTTCGCCGGAATGACGGTGAGGTATACAGCCTCAGAGGTAAATCGACCGCATTTCAGCGCAATCCGTTCGCCTTCATCCAATTGTCCAGGTACATCTTCAGCGCCACGGCCTGGTTGTGCTCTTCGTCTTTCGCGCCGAACAGCAAGGTCACGCGGTGGCGCTCCGCTTTCGTCACCAGCGGTTGCCAGAAGGTTTTCTGGGCGTCCAGTTCGGTCGCATAGCGATGGCGAAAGGCTTCCCAGCGCGCGGGTTCGTGGCCGAACCATTTGCGGAGCGTAGTGCTCGGCGCGAGCTCCTTGGCCCAGGCATCGAGGTTGGCGTCTTCTTTCTTCAAACCGCGCGGCCACACCCGGTCGACCAGTACGCGGTAGCCATCCGATTTGGCGGCGGGCTCGTAGACGCGTTTGACAGCGATGCTCACGGACAGCCTCCTTGAGGACGATGTCCGTCAAGCATACGCCTGGCTTATCCAGGCGGCGTGATCGCGCTCTAAACCTCTTCGACCTGCGTCACCTTGGCGCGGCGCATCAGCCAGGCCACGCCGCGCAGATCGGCGATGCCCACCCACAGGCGATCGAGCATGCCGTACTTGGAGGTGCCGGCGGTGCGCGGGCGATGGCCTACCGGCACGCTCTGGCTCTGGAAGCCGGCGCGCTTGACCAGGGCCGGCAGATAACGATGCATGTGGTCGAAGTAAGGCAGGCGCAGGAATACGTCGCGCTCGAACAGCTTGAGGCCGCAGCCGGTATCCGGCGTGGCGTCGCGCAGCATGCGCGAGCGCACCGCGTTGGCGATCTTCGAAGAGATGCGCTTGTTGAAGCTGTCGCGCCGCGTGGTGCGCCAGCCGGCGAACAGCTTTACGTCCGCGCTGGCCGCATCGCGCGCGGCGAGCAGGTTGGGGATGTCCGCCGGATTGTTCTGGCCGTCGCCATCGAGCGTGGCGATCCACGGCGCACGCGCCGCGCGCACACCGTTCCACACCGCGGTGCTCTGGCCGCTGCGCGTGACATGGTGCAGCACGCGCAGTTCCGGATAGCTGGCCTTCTGGGCCTGCAGCACCGCACGGCTGTCGTCGCTGGAATCGTCATCGACGTAGACGATTTCGAAATCGAGTTTGCCGCGCAGCGTGGTGGCGATTTCGGCAAGCAGCGGGGGGATGTTGTCGCGTTCGTTGAAGACGGGCACGACGACGGAGAGTTGCGGCATGGAAGAAGCCTTTTTGATGCGATCTTTTGTTTAAGCGTTCCCTTCCGATGAATGTGGAAACTCCGGAACCCGTCACCCCAGCGAAAGCTGGGGTCCAGTGGCTTTGCTGCGGGCTCAAGTCACTGGATTGACCAGCTTCGCTGTTGTGAAGCACTTCAGCGTTCGCTGGAATGACGATATCGACATCCGGTTTTTTTCACACACCACCTCGGAAGGGTGAGTATGCGGTCAGCGCAACTTGCCCAGAATCCCATCCAGCTCATCGTTGCTGTGGTAATGGATCACCAGCTTGCCGCGCCCGCCGCGGCCGTGCGCCACTTCCACCTTGGTGGCGAAGCGGTCGGCCAGTTCGCGTTCCAACGCGTCGATGTTCGGATCGCGCGCCGGCGCGCTTTTGGCCTTGCCCTTGGGCGCGGTCTGCGCCTTGCGCGCGGCGTCTTCGAGCTCGCGCACGCTCCAGTTGTTGCGCGCCGCTTCCAGCGCCAGCGCTTCGGCCTGGTATTCGGGCAGCGTGAGCAGGCAGCGTGCGTGGCCCATCTCCAGCTTGCCGTCATCGAGCAGGCGCTTGATGGACGCCGGCAGATCGATCAGGCGCAGCATGTTCGACACCGCGGCGCGCGAGCGGCCCACCGCATCGGCCGCCTGCTGGTGGGTGAGGTCGAAATCGTCGATCAGCCGCTTGATGGCGTCGGCTTCTTCCAGCGGGGTGAGATCCTGGCGCTGGATGTTTTCGATCAGCGCCATCGCCGGCACGGCCACTTCGGGCACGTCCTTCACCAGCGCGGGAATCTCGCTCAGCTGCGCGCGTTGCGCGGCGCGCCAGCGGCGTTCGCCGGCGATCAGCTCGTAGCTGTTCTTGCCGATCGCGCGTACCACCACCGGCTGGATCAGGCCTTGCGCGCGAATCGAGGCGGCCAGTTCGTCCAGCGCTTCGTCGTTCCAATGGCGGCGCGGCTGGTATTTGCCGGGCTGGATGTACTGGATGGGCAGCGTGCGCAGCTCGCCTTCCTGTTCGATCACCGACGGCGCGCCGGTGTCACCGCCGCCAAGCAGGGCATCGAGCCCGCGTCCCAGTCCACGTTTCTTCGGGGCTGCCATGTTATTCCTGGTCTAGATGGGCCGAGGCTTCGATGGATTCCTCGGGTGAGTCGCCGTGCATCGCATGCAACGCCGCGACCGCCGCCTGCGAACCGCGTTCGCGACGGATGATTTCGCCGGCGAGCCCGATGTAGGCGATGGCGCCACGCGAGCTGCGGTCGTACAGGTGGATCGGCTGGCCATGGCTGGGCGCTTCGGCCAGGCGCACGTTGCGCGGGATGATCGAGCGCAGCACCTTGTCGCCGAAATGCTGGGTGAGCTGCGCGGACACTTCGTTGCCGAGGTTGTTGCGTACGTCGTACATGGTGCGCAGCAGGCCTTCGATCTCCAGCTGCGGATTCAGGTGCTGGCGCACCGCCTTGACCGTGTCGAGCAGGCTGGAAAGTCCTTCCAGCGCGAAGTATTCGCACTGCACCGGAATCAGCAGGCTGGTCGCCGCGGTGAGCGCGTTGACGGTGAGCAGGTGCAACGTGGGCGGGCAGTCGACCAGGATGATGTCGTACTTGCCGGCGACTTTGGCCAGTTGCTCCTTGAGCCGGTTCTCCCGCGCCAGCGCGTCCATCAGCTTCAGTTCGGCGGCGGTGAGATCGCCGTTGCCGGGCAACAGGTCGTAATGCGCCTCGGTGGAGACGACGGCCTGCTCGATCGGCGCTTCGCCCAGCAGCACTTCGCAACCGCTGGGCGAGACTTCACGCTTGTCCACGCCCGATGCCATGGTCGCGTTGCCTTGCGGATCCAGATCGATCAGCAGCACTTTGCGCTTCGCCGCAGCGAGCGCCGCGGCAAGATTGACAGCGGTAGTGGTTTTGCCGACGCCACCTTTCTGGTTGGCGACAGCGATGATACGGGCCATGTCTCGTCCGGTACCGTGGGTGTATGCGAAAGGACGGCTAGATTAGCAGGAAGGGGGCGCCAAGGCCCGCTGTATTCAGGGGTTTGCGTGCTCGAGCACGACCAGGTGACGCTCCGCCGAACCCAGTCCCGGCACCGCCAGCCCATGAATGCCGCGCACGCGGAAGGCGGCCGGCACGCCGGCGAGTTCTTCCTCCGGCGTCTTGCCCTTCATGGCCAGCCATACGCCGCCGGGCGCCAGCAGGTGGCCGCCCCAACCGAGCATGTCGCCGAGACTGGCGAACGCGCGCGCGGTGACGCAATCGAACCTGCCTTCCACCTCTTCCACGCGCGACTGCACGGCGCGCACGCCTTCGAGCTTCAGCGTGCGGATCGCTTCGCGCAGGAAACGCACCTTCTTGCCATTGGAATCCACCAGCACGATCTGCCGGCCTGGCGCGGCGATCGCCAGCGGGATGCCCGGCAGCCCAGGGCCGGTGCCGAGGTCGGCCAGCGTGTCGCCTTGTACGTACGGCAGGATCGCCAAGGAATCGAGCAGATGGCGGGTCACCATCTCCGCGGGGTCGCGGATGGCGGTGAGGTTGTAGGCCGCGTTCCAGCGCTCCAGCAAGGCGAGGTAATCGAGCAGCCGCGGCACGGCCTCGGCTGGCAGGGAGAGACCGAGTGCGGCAATGCCCTGTTCGAGCTGGGCCTGCAGGGCGGCGCGGTCGGTCATCGGGGTTCCTTCGTGCAAGGTGATCGCGGAATGGGGTGACGAAGCGTACGCGAACATGGCGATGTCCGCCTTTGGGTCATCCGGAAAAAAGAAGACCCGCCGTGGCGGGTCAAGCTTCAGACTCCCCTGAGCCGGTGCTTCTTGGGCGACCTGGCCAGATTCGTTTTGGCTTAGGCGGCGGCGTCCAGTTCGACGCGGGTCACCATCACGCCACGCTCGCGCAGCTGCTGGTTGAGGCTGGATTTGAGATGCGCCGCGACTTGGCGGCGTTCCTGCTGGCCGGCTTCCGTCTCGGCTTGCAGCGCATCGAGCACGCTGTAGCGGATCAGCTGGTCGGCCTGCTCGATCACGGCGTCGGCGCGCTCCGGTTCCAGCACCTGCCAATAGACGGTGCCCTGCACCGGCTTGGTTTCGGCGAGGGAAGCGTCGAAGCGCAGCATGCGGCCACCGAGATCGATGCGATGCCCCACGCGATCCAGCAACGGCATCACCACATGGGTGCCCGGCTGCAGCAAACGCACCTGCTTGCCGTTGCGATAGAGACTGTAGACCTGACCCGCCGGCACACGCTTCACCGCCACTGCGGCCAGGGAGAAAACCGTGATAAGAGTGAGGGTCAGGACGGTCATAGTCTTAGTGAAACAATGAGTTAACTGCGATTTCTAAAAACTTTACGGAGCATCATTCTACAGGCGTATGTCGCCACCAGGATTAATTCTAATTTAACGCCCGGAATTTCAGCTTCGCAACCCTTTTTGTCGGCAAATCCTTAACGGTTGCCGGCAGTGAGAAAAAATGCATCGTTCGTGCCGCGAACCTGGTTACCCAGCCGGCCGATGCGCCTGATCGTTAGTGCCGTGATCCAACGCACAAGGCCCCGCCAATATCGCTATCGGCAGGGCCATGGTCAGCTGAAATGCTTTGCCTAGGCTTAGGCGACACTGACCAAATATCGCCGTCGTCATGATGCCTGGAAGGCTGGCAGGGTGTGTTGCGCGGCGCCGGGAAGACTGGCCGTCTTGCCAAGCCGCGCGGCGCAGCCTGCGGGCCTTCCAGGCATCACCCCATCATTTAAATTCAATAGGTTGGGCCAGCCCTGTCTGTCCGCATGCCTTTGGTCCGCCGTCTCGACAGACAGCCAGTCTGCCTTCACCGACGGCCCTGCGACCTGCGAACAGACAGGGCTGGTGACGACGGCGATACTTGGTCAGTGTCGCCTTAAAACTTGCCGGCGCGGAAGTCGGCAATGGCCTGGTGGATCTGTTCGGGCGTATTCATTACGAACGGACCGTAACGCGCGACGGGTTCCTGCAGCGGTTGCCCGGCCACCAAAAGCACGCGGGACGGCGCTTGGCGGCCGGAAATACGCACGCTGGCGCCTTCGGACAGCACCGCCAGCTCGCTGCGCGAGAGCGTCTCGCCGGCCACCTGGGCATCACTGCCGTCGAAAACGTAGGCGAATGCATGATGGCCTTCCGGCAGCGGAACCTCGATCTCGGCGCCGGCCTCCAGGGCGATGTCCAGGTATACCGGCGCGGTGACGATTCCCGACACTGGACCCGTAGCGTCACCTATTTGTCCGGCAATGACCTTCACCGTCACTCCGGCGGCCGGCTGCACCACCGGAATCAGCGCCGGATCGATGTCCTGGTAGCGCGGCTCGGTCATCTTGTCCTTGGCCGGCAAGTTCACCCACAGTTGGAAGCCCCACATCAGGCCGTTTTCCTGCTGCGGCATTTCCGAATGCAGGATGCCGCGGCCGGCGGTCATCCACTGCACGCTGCCGGGCTTCAGGTCAC
>CBJMMB010000150.1:0-6458 GCA_966430775.1 uncultured Dyella sp.
GCCGGGCGGCGGCAAGCCGAGCAGGCGCCGCAAGCCGTTCAAAATAAAATTGCCGCCGCCTTCCACGTCCGCTTCGCCGCGGGCGACAACGCGCGGCGCAGCGCCATGCATGCGGCGCACCGATTCGGGCAGGCTGTGCCAGGCGGTCTCGCCAAGCAGGCTGGGGAAGAGTGCTTCGGCGATGTCCATGCTTACGATCATGCGCAACAGCCGCGAACGTCTGCAAGCGGGCAAAAGAAAACCCGCCTTGCGGCGGGTTTCCTGGATCCCGGCCTTCGCCGGGATGACGTAACGACAAAGCCATGCGCTGCGCGCATGGGTCGTTACGTCACTTGATCTTGCCTTCCTTGTAGATCACATGCTTGCGCACGACCGGATCGTATTTCTTGAACTCGAACTTGTCGGGCGTGTTCTTCTTGTTCTTCTGCGTGGTGTAGAAGTGGCCGGTGCCGGCCGACGAAATCAGGCGGATCTTGTCGCTCTTGCTCTTGGACATGGCTTGGGCTCCTTAGATCTTTTCGCCGCGGGCACGCAGGTCGGCGATCACGGCCTCGATGCCCTTCTTGTCGATGGTGCGCAGCGCCTGGTTGGAGACGCGCAGTTTCACCCAACGGTTTTCGCTGGGAACCCAGAAGCGACGCTCATGCAGGTTGGGCAACCAGCGGCGGCGGGTCTTGTTGTTGGCGTGCGAGACGTTGTTGCCGGTCTGCACACCTTTTCCGGTGACTTGGCATACACGGGCCATGATGACCTCCGTAATCTTGGTGAACGCCCGTTGGCCAGGGCGACATCGGCCCAGCGGCGCTGTGCGCCACGCGATGCTGGAGGGTGCTGCTTTCGCCGTAGCCGTGAGGTCCGCATCGCGTCGCGGAATGCCCGGAACACCGGGTCGACAATGGGCGAGCCGTGCATTATCCCGTAAAAACAGCCGGATGTGCAATCCGTCACCCCATTCGTCGCCGTTCGCCGACATGGCGACAGACGGGGATGTATGGAACAATCTCCCTCCTTTGCGCCCCGTGCGCCCGTCTTTTGAATCGAGGGATACCCATGGCAGACATCTCCGCCAACGGCCAGGCCACCGGCTCGGCCAACCAGCCGCAGCTCGTGCTGCAGAAGATCTACGTCAAGGACGTGTCCTTCGAAGCACCCAATGCGCCGCAGATTTTCCAGGAAATCGGCGAAATCACCGAAGCGCCGCAGGTGCAGCTGAACCTGTCGCAGCGCGCCACCGGCCTGGGCAACGACCTGTACGAAGTGGTGCTGACGCTCACGCTGACCTGCACCATCAACGAGCGCACCGCGTATCTGGCCGAAGTGCAGCAGGCGGGCCTGTTCGGCATCGCCGGTTTCACCGAGGCCGACCAGGCCGGCATCATCGGCAGCTACTGCCCGAACCTGCTGTTCCCGTATGCCCGCCAGGTGATCTCCAGCCTGGTGCAGGAAGGCGGCTTTCCGCCGTTCCTGCTGCAGCCGATCAATTTCGAAGCCTTGTACGCCGAGCAGCAGCGCCGCACGGCGCCCGGCGGCGAGGCGCCGCAGCTCAACAGCTGATCGCGCGACCAGGTCCCGACATGACCGACCAGCCGATCCTGGCTGTCCTCGGCGCTGGCTCCTGGGGAACGGCCCTGGCGGCGCTGGCCGCGCGCAACGGCGTGCCCACGCGCCTGTGGGGACGCGATGCCTCGGCGCTGGCCGCGATGGCGGCCAGCCACCGCAACCAGCGCTACCTGCCGGATCTCGAACTGCCGTCCGGGCTCGGTTTCGAGCCCGATTTGGCCACGGCCGTGCGCGGCGCCACGATCGTGCTGATCGTGGTGCCCAGCCATGCCTTTGCCGAAATGCTGGACGAGATCGCGCCGATGCTCGATCCGCACGCCAGCATCGCCTGGGCCACCAAGGGCTTCGAACCCGGCACCGGGCGCTTCCTGCATGAACTGGTGGCGCAGAAGCTGCCGGGGCGCGCGGCCGCGGTCATCACTGGGCCTTCGTTCGCGCGCGAAGTGGCCGCCGGCATGCCCAGCGCGGTTACCGTGCATTCGGAGAACGAACCCTTCGCGCAGCAGCTCGCCACGCTGCTGCATGCGCCGAACTTCCGCGCCTACACCGGCAACGACGTGCTCGGTGCGGAACTGGGCGGCGCGATGAAGAACGTGCTGGCCGTCGCCACCGGCGTGGCCGATGGCATGAAGCTGGGCTTGAATGCGCGCGCCGGCCTGATCACGCGCGGCATGAACGAGATGCTGCGCCTGGGCGTGGCGCTCGGCGCTAAACCGGAAACCTTGATGGGCCTGTCCGGCCTGGGCGACCTGGTGCTTACCTGCACCGGCGATCTGTCGCGCAACCGCCGTTTGGGCCTGGCACTGGGGCAGGGCATCGGCATTCACGAAGCCGTCGCGCAGATCGGCCAGGTGGTGGAAAGCGTCGTCACCGCTGACGAAGTGATGCGCCTGGCCGACAAGCACGGCCTGGATCTGCCGATCAGCAAGGGCGTGCGCGCCGTGCTGCACGGCGAAGTCACGCCGGTGGAAGGCCTGAAGGCGCTGATGGCGCGCGAACAGAAGCCGGAATATCCGCAGGGCTTGTTCGAAACCCATTGAGCGGCACGTTTTTCGATCGGCGTGCACACGCTTGTTGCGGCGTGCACCCTGATCGCTGCTAAGCTCAAGGTTTTGATCGCTCCAGGGATCGCATGCGCATGCACCTACCGGACGAGAACCAGCACGGCGATCCTTCCGCGTCGAACGACGAGCGCGAGGAAAGCCTGCCCGGCACGTGGCGCAAGCTGCTGGGTAAACCCGCGACCGCGCTCGCGCCCGAGCATGTCGTGCTGGGCTTCTTCTTCGAGGTGATGCCCGAAGACGGCGCGCCCTACGCGCGCCTGGATGCCGCACCGGTGCTGTTGGTGCCGAGCGAACACGGCCGCTTCACGCGACCGGCGCCACTGGAAGCGAAGCTGCTGTCGCATGCGGTGCTCACCCTGCACGAGCAGCGTCTGGCCACCACCGTGCTTGGCCTGCCGCAGACGCTGCGCAAGACCCGCAGCTATGCGCGCCTGGCCGGTCACGTCGGCAATGCGCTGCTGGCCGAGATGCTCGATACAACGCCGTGTTTCCTCGGCGGCCTGGCCGGCTTGCGCCTGTCGCGCGGCAAGGCGCATCAGCTCAACTGGCATTGGCATCTGGAACAGGACGGCAGCCAGCGCCTGTTGCCGGCGCTGCCGCACAGCCAGCGCCTGCTGCGCGTCGACGGCCTGTGGTACCTGGACGCCGAACGCGCCGAGCTCGGCCATCTCGAAGCCGATCCGGAAGAAACCCACTGGCTGGATCTGCCGCCGCTCAAGCACGAATACAGCCGCGCCCTGCGCCGCGCCTTGCCGCAGAGCCGCCTGGCGCATCGCATTCCGCTGCCGCAGGTGTTCGACGAACTGCGCCGCGCCGAACTGGCGCCCAAGCCCGTGCTTACGCTGCACGCGCTCACGCGTCATGCGCGCCTGGCCGCGGGCACGCCACCGCTGGCGTATGCGCGGCTCGCTTTCGACTACGCCGGCGAACGTCTGCCGGGACGCGGTGGCGAGCCGCTGGTGCGCCGCATCCGCAACGGGCAACTGGTGGAGATCACGCGCAAGCGCGCCGAAGAACTCTCCGCCATGGAGCAGCTCGAACGCGCCGGCCTCACCTTGGGCGTGGATACCGAAGGCCTGCCCTGGGATCTGGCCGACACGTTGCCGGAAGATGCCTGGCTGTTCCCCGGCAAAGGCCACGCCGGTGCGCTCGAAGTAAACACGCCCGCGCGCTGGCTCGCACTGCGGCCGAAGCTGGAAGCGGAAGGCTTCATGCTCGAATACGCGCCGAGCTTTCCGTTCGAAGTGCTGGAAGGGCCGGTGCGCTGGTACGGCAACGCGGTCGAAGATGCCGATGACCACGCCTTCGATCTGGAAATCGGCATCGAAGTCGAAGGCAAGCGCAGGAATCTGTTGCCTGCGGTGGCGCAGGCGCTGGCCGAACATCAGCTCAATCTCAGCCCCGCGCCGAACGAACCGGAAGACGCCGTGTGGTACGCGCCGGTCGACGAACGCCGCCGCGTGCCGGTGCGTTTGAAAGAATTGCGCGGCTTGCTGGCGCCGCTCGCCGAATACCTGGAAAAGCCGAAAAAGAAGTTGCACCTGCCGCGCGTGCAGGCCGGCCGCCTGGAAGAAATCGTCGAGGCCTTGCCGGTCGGCGGTGAATTGCAAGCGCCGGAACAATTGCGCGGTTTCACCGCTCGCCTGCGTGACGCGGCCGAGCGCGCCAGCGATGCGGTTCCCGAAGGGCTCACGGTGGAGCTACGCCCATATCAGCGCGAAGGCCTGCGCTGGTTGAACGCGTTGGCCGAAGCGGGCGTCGGTGGTGTGCTGGCCGACGACATGGGCTTGGGCAAGACGCTGCAGCTGATCACGCACCTGCTCGCGCTGAAGGAACGCGATGCCTTGCAGCAGCCGGCATTGATCGTGGTGCCGACCAGCCTGATCCCGAACTGGCTGGCGGAAATCGCCCGCTTCGCGCCATCGCTGCGCGCCTTGGCCTTGCACGGCCCGCAGCGCAGCGGCGATTTCTCGCAGATCGCCACGCAGGACATCATTCTCACCAGCTACGCTTTGCTACCGCGCGACGTAGTGACGCTACGCAAGCAGCCGTTCTCGCTGATCGTGTTCGACGAAGCGCAGCAGGTGAAAAACCCGCGCACGCAGGCACGCCGCGCCGCGCTTACCTTGCGCGCACCGCGCTGCATTTGTCTTACCGGCACGCCGCTGGAAAATCACCTGGGCGAACTGTGGTCGCAGGTGGATCTTGCGGTGCCGGGCCTGCTTGGCGATGAAGGCGCGTTCCGCCGGCACTATCGCGTGCCGATCGAAAAGCAGCGCGACGAAGAATGCCAGGCGCGCCTCAACCGCCGTCTCGCGCCCTTCATCCTGCGCCGGACCAAAGCGCAGGTCGCCTCGGAACTGCCGTCCAAGACCGAGATCACGCGTCGCGTGGTGCTGGACGGCCGTCAGCGCGAACTCTACGAAAGCCTGCGCCTGTCGCTCGCCGACGAACTGCGCGAGGTGATCGCGCAGCGCGGCATCGCGCACAGCGGTATCGTGGTGCTCGATGCGCTGCTCAAGCTGCGGCAAGTGTGCTGCGATCCGCGCCTGGTGAAACTGGAAGCAGCGCGCGGCGTGCGCGATTCGGCCAAGTTCGAATTGCTGATGGACATGCTGCCCGCGCTGCTGTCCGAAGGCCGCAAGGTGCTGCTGTTCTCGCAGTTCACCGAAATGCTCAAGCTGATCGCGAACGAGCTGGAGCGCCATCGCATCAGCTACGTCATGCTTACCGGCGAAACGCGCGACCGCGCCGAACCGGTGCAGCGCTTCCAGGACGGCGACGTGCCGCTGTTCCTGCTGTCGCTCAAGGCCGGCGGCGTAGGTCTCAACCTCACCGCCGCCGATACCGTGATCCACTACGACCCGTGGTGGAATCCTGCCGCCGAAGCGCAAGCCAGCGACCGCGCGCATCGCATCGGGCAGGACAAGCCGGTGTTCGTGTTCCGCCTGATCACCTCGGGCACGGTCGAAGAGCGCATCGAGGAACTGAAGGCGCGCAAGGCCGAATTGGCCGAGGCGGTGCTGGAAGGCGGCGGTACGCGCGAGAAGCTGAGCTTCGATCAGTCGGATCTGGATGCGTTGCTGGCGCCAGGTTGACGTAGGTTGGGTTAGCGCAGCGTAACCCAACGATGTCGCTTCGAAGATGTTGGGTTACGCTGCGCTAACCCAACCTACGGTTAATCGCGCGCGGCGACTTCGTCGATGCGCTTGAGTAGGTCCGCCGGATCATCGTACACACGAAACGCACCGGAGCGTTGCAGTTCGTCCTGGCCGTAGCCGCCTGAAAGCAGGCCCACGCCCAAGGCCCGTGCACGCTGTGCAGCGAGCATGTCCCAGATGCTGTCGCCGATCACCAGCGAGTGATGGACGTCCACGCCCAGGCGCTCGGCCGCGGCGATAAACAGGTCTGGATCGGGCTTGGCGTGGCGCACCATGTCGCGTGTCACCACCGGCACTTCGTTCGGATCGACGCCAAGCGCGGCGAGGTTGTGCGCGGCGGTGCGCATGCGGCCGCTGGTGGCGATCGCCCAGGGAATCTTTTCCTGGGTGAGAAATTGCAGCAGCTCGCGCGCGCCCGGCAACGGCCGCACCGAACCCTGCGTGTGATGACGGTTGAAGGCTTCGGCATGCCGCTGCTGCAGGCGTTCGATGCGCTCGGGCGTGATGTCCAGGCCGGTCTCGCGCAACAGGATGTTAGTGAACAGCCCGCCGCTCATGCCGATCTTGCGGTGGATGTTCCACACCGGCAACACCACGCCTTCCTCGTCCAGAGCTTCTTTCCAGGCCAGCACGTGCTGGTAGACGCTGTCGATCAGCGTGCCGTCGAGGTCGA
>CBJMMB010000151.1:0-6454 GCA_966430775.1 uncultured Dyella sp.
AATGTCGAAACGCGACGTCAACCGCGTGTGCATTGGGCAGCCATGCTGCTGATCTGCATCTGCGTAGTGACCTTCATGGCCTTGGCCCTGATGTCGCCGCCGCGGCGCGTGACGTTTCTGCTGGAATGGGGAACCGTTCCGGCCAATGTATTCGATACGCATCAGCCGATCTGGCAGCAGCTGCGCGACCCGGCATTGCTTCGCCTCGTCACGGCTTTGTTCATCCATGTCGCGTGGCTTCATCTGCTCAGCAATCTCCTGTTCCTGATGATCTTCGGCATGCCAGCGGAACGGACGCTGGGCTCGATCCGCTTCCTGGTCCTGTTCATTCTCGGTGGTGTGGTCGCCAACTTTGCCGGCGCCATTTCCCTGGCGGGAGAGGTCAGGCCGATCATCGGCTGCAGCGGTGCGGTATCGGCCGTGCTGGGAACATACGTGTCGCTGTTTCCACGGGCGCGCCTGGGACTGGTACTGCCGCTGGGCTTCTATCTGGAATTCGTTCGCGTGCCGGCATTCCTGCTGATCGGCATCTGGGCGTTACTGCAACTGCTCTTCAGCTATGCCGGCGGACCGAGCTATGGCGGTTACGCCTGGTGGACGCACGTGGCCGGGTTTCTTTTTGGCGTTCTGTTCGCGCTGTTGTCGCGGGACGCCATCATGCGTCGCATGCGCGGGTAAAATGCGCGCATGCGTAATCAGAAACTCTATAAGGTCACCTTCCTGCACCTGGGCAAATGCTACGAGCTGTATGCCCGGCACGTCGCCTCGAGCAATTTGTGGGGCTTCACCGAAGTGGGCGACCTGGTGTTCGAGCCGATCGGCGAAGGTCTGGTCGTCGATCCCACCGAAGAACGCCTGCGCGAGGAATTCAAGGACACGCGCGTGCTGCACCTGCCCATGCAATCGGTAGTTCGCATTGAAGAAGTGGACCGCAAAGGCGCGCTCGCGATCCGCGATGCCGCGGACGGCCAGAAGGTGACGCCGTTTCCGATGCCGCCGCGCAACCGCTAGCGCACGGCGTGGCTGAGCCCGTGATGCCGCGAGAACATCTTTAGCAGACGCCGGGCAAGCGGTGTCGGCGCCACCTGCCGATACGTGTGGTGCGGATCGAAGCCTTCGCGGCGCATGTCGTGATGCTTGCGCCGGATATAGGCGCGCATGACATCGGCGTTGAACTCGGGATGGAACTGCGCGCTGATCGCATTGCGGCCATAGCGAATGAGGTGATGCGGATCGCGTTCCGAACGCGCCAGCACCTTCGCACCCTTGGGCGTTTCGAGGACACTTTGTTCGTGCGTCGTGTGCGCACGGAATTTCGCCGGAAGAAACGTGGTCAGTACATCCTGTTCCGCGCCTTGCACCAGTTCGATCGGCACGGTGCCGATTTCCCTTCCGCCGGCCAGGTAATCGACGCGTCCGCCCAGCGCGTGCGCCATCAGCTGATGGCCATAGCACACGCCAATCAAGGGCAGATCGGCATCCATCGCGTTGCGGATCCAACCTGCCGTGCGTTCGCTCCATGCTGCGCGGTCGGTCACCATCGCGGCCGAGCCAGTGATCAATGCACCGGATACTTCCTGCGGCGATGGCAAAGCTTCGCCGGCCGCTACGTTGACCACTCGCAGGTGATGCAATGCGAGCTGCGCGCTCAAGCGAAACCAATGCGGAAAGTCGCCATGACGCGCCCGAATATTGTCGGGCGCCTGGCCGGTGCGGATGATCAGAACGGGTTTCATGCAGGCAGTGAATGAGGTCGATCGAACATATCAGGGAGGCGTGTCTTCAACATGCTCGACCGGCGGCAGCACGGTCAGCACTTCCTGCACGGTGGTCAAGCCGCGCGCAACCTGGTCGGCTGCGGAAATGCGCAGCGGACGCATGCCTTCGGCCAGCGCCCCGCGGCTGAAATGGATCAGGTCGAGTTGCGCTCCGATCATGCCACGCAGGCGCGGACTCAACGGCATCATTTCGTAGATGCCGGTACGGCCGATGAAACCGGTGTGGCGACACTCCAGGCAGCCGACCGGTTTGAACACCTGCTCGGGCAACGGAATCGACCAGCCGTGCGTCAGCACCGTCCATTCGTGCGGATCCTGCTGCGTTTCGAGCTTGCAGTGCGGGCATAGCGTGCGCACCAGTCGTTGCGCGACGACACCGGTCAAGGTCGATTGAATCAGATAATGCGGCACGCCCAGATCGAGCAGGCGCGTCACGGCGCTCGGCGCATCATTGGTATGCAGCGTGGAAAGCACCAGGTGACCGGTCAGCGATGCCTGCACCGCCATCTGCGCCGTTTCCAGGTCGCGAATTTCGCCGACCATGATGATGTCCGGATCCTGGCGCAGCAGCGTACGCACGCCGGCGGCGAAGTCCAGGTCGATCGCGGGCTGCACCTGCATCTGGTTGAATTCCGGCGAGACCATTTCGATCGGGTCTTCCACCGTGCACACATTGATGTCGGGCGTAGCGAGATGTTTCAGCGTGGAATACAGCGTGGTGGTCTTGCCCGAGCCGGTCGGTCCGGTCACCAGTACGATGCCGTGCGGGCGTTCGACCATGCTTCGCCACAGCGCATCTTCCGGCGCGGAAAAACCGAGCTGCGAAAAATCCTTGGCGACGATGTCCGGATCGAAGATACGCATCACCACCTTCTCGCCGAAGGCGGTGGGCATGCTGGAAATACGCAGTTCCACTTCGCGTCCGGAGGTCGCGCGCGTCTTGATGCGGCCATCCTGCGGACGGCGCTTTTCGGCCACGTCCATGCGCGAAAGAATCTTGATGCGCGACGTCACCGCGGTCATCACCGGCGGCGGCAGTTCAAACACTTTGTGCATCACGCCATCGATGCGAAAACGCATCATGCCCGCTTCGCGGCGCGGTTCCAGATGGATGTCCGACGCGCGCTGCTCGAAGGCGTATTGCAATAACCAGTCCACGATGTGCACGACATGGCGATCATCGGCGCCGACTTCGCCGGCCTTGCCCAGCTCCAGCAACTGTTCGAAATTCAACAGCGCCGAGGAATCGTAACCGCTCTGGCTCTTGGCGTCCTTCGCCATCTGGATCGAACGCTGGACGCCGTAGAATTCCTGCAAATACCGATTGATGTCGATCGGGCTGGACACCACCCGATGCACGTCCCGGCGCAGCATCTGTGCCAGATCCTTGGCCCAGGACTGGTCGAACGGCTCGGCGGTGGCGAAGGTCACCTCGCCGGGCGTCACGGCGACCGGCAGGATGCGATGGCGCTGCGCGTAGGCGTGACTCACCACCTGCGTCACCGCCGCCACGTTGATCTTCATCGGATCGATTTTCAGGTACGGCAATCCGGCCTGTCCGGCCAGCCATTCGGTCAGGCCCTCCAGACTCAGCGGACGGCCTGGCTCGCGGCGATTGGTCAGCTTGGCGTTGGCGATGATCACCAGCGGATTGAGCTCTACCGTGCTGCGTCCGGCGCGGTTGCCCATGCGCAATTGCTTGGCGTCGTCGGCGGTGAGGTAGCCATCCACCACCAGTGCCGCGAGCACGTCGTCGAGCGCCAGCCTGCCGCGGCGGCCGAGCATGGAGGCGATTTGTTGTGTGGCTGCCATAGGCTCCCCAAATGGATGCCGATCGCCTGGAAAAAACGGCGAAAAGATGCGCTGCGGCTATACTAACCCGCTTTACGCACAGGTTAGGAAAGCAATGTCCGCGCCGACATTCCAGGATGTGATCCAGACCCTCAACCGCTACTGGGGAAGCCAGGGTTGTGTGCTGTTGCAGCCCCTCGACACCGAGGTCGGCGCCGGCACCTTCCATCCCGCCACGTTCCTGCGCGCGCTTGGTCCCGAGCCCTGGGCCGCGGCGTACGTGCAGCCCTCGCGCCGGCCCACCGACGGCCGCTATGGCGAAAACCCCAATCGCCTGCAGCACTACTATCAGTACCAGGTGGTGATGAAGCCGAATCCGGAAAACATCCTGGAGCTCTACATCGGCTCGCTCAAGGAGCTGGGTCTCGACCCGCAAGTGCACGATCTGCGTTTCGTGGAAGACAACTGGGAATCGCCCACGCTGGGCGCCTGGGGTCTGGGCTGGGAGGTCTGGCTCAACGGCATGGAAGTGACCCAGTTCACCTATTTCCAGCAGGCCGGCGGCCTGGAGTGCCGACCGGTGACGGGCGAGATCACCTACGGCCTGGAACGCCTGGCGATGTACCTGCAGAACGTCGACAACGTCTACGACCTGGTCTGGACCGAAGGCCCGCACGGCAAGGTGACCTACGGCGACGTGTTCCACCAGAACGAAGTGGAGCAGAGCACCTACAACTTCGAGCACGCCAACGTCGCCGAACTTCTGCGCTGGTTCGACGTGTGCGAGGGCGAGGCCAACAAGCTGATCGCCGCTGGCCTGCCGTTGCCCGCGTACGAGCAGGTGATGAAGGCCAGCCACACCTTCAACCTGCTCGATGCGCGCCGTGCCATCAGCGTCACCGAACGTCAGCGTTACATCCTGCGCGTGCGTACCTTGTCGCGCGCCGTGGCCGAAACCTACGTTGCCCAGCGTGAAAAACTCGGTTTCCCCGGATTGAAGCATCAGAAAAAGGAGCAGGCCGCATGAGCGCCGCCAAGTCATTGCTGATTGAGTTGGGCACCGAAGAACTGCCGCCGAAATCGCTGGATGAACTGGGTGCCGCGTTCCTGCACGGCATTTGCGAAGGGCTGGGCAAGCGCGGCATTTCGGCCCTGCTGGATCAGGCGACCCTGTACGTGACGCCGCGGCGTTTGGCCGTCCATATTCCTGAGGTGGCTGCGGCGCAACCGGAGCAATCGATCGAGCGCCGCGGCCCCGCCGTGAACGCCGCACTGGATGCACAGGGACAGCCGGGCAAGGCGCTGGTCGGTTTCGCGCAATCGTGCGGCGTTGGCGTGGAGCAACTGGAAAAGCTGGAAACCGACAAGGGCGCGTGGTTCGTCTACCGCAGCGTGAAGCCGGGCCAGCCGGTCGCGGCGCTGCTGCCGGAGATCGTCGACGAAGCGCTCAAGGGCCTGCCTATCCCCAAGCCCATGCGTTGGGCCGATCACGACTACACCTTCGTGCGTCCGGCGCACTGGCTGGTGATGCTGCACGGCGCGGATATCGTCGAAGGCGAAATCCTGGGCCTGCGCAGCGGCCGCAAGTCGCGCGGCCATCGTTTCCTGCATCCGCAGCCAGTGCATCTGGCCGATGCGGACAGCTACGTCGATGCCCTGCGCATGGCCAAGGTGCTGGCCGATCCCATGGAACGCCGCCAGCGCATTCGCGACGAAGTGGCGCGCGTGGCGAAGGAAACCGGCGGCACGCCGCGCCTCGACGATGACCTGCTCAACGAGATCGCCAACCTCACCGAATGGCCGGTCGCCATCGCCTGCACGTTCGATCGTGATTTCCTCGCCGTACCGCCGGAAGCGCTGGTCACCACGATGGAGGCCAACCAGAAATTCGTGCCGGTATTCGACGCGCACGGCAAGCTCACGGAACACTTCATCGGCATCGCCAATCTCGACAGCAAGCAGCCGCAGGAAATTCGCAAAGGCTACGAGCGCGTGATTCGTCCGCGCTTTGCCGACGCGAAGTTCTTCTGGGATGAGGATCTGAAGACGCCGCTCAAGAGTTACCAGGGCGCGCTGAAAAATGTCACCTACCAGCAGGCTCTCGGCAGCCTGTGGGACAAGAGCGTGCGCGTGGCGGAAATCGCGCGCATCGTCGCCAATCGCGTGGATGTCGATGCCGGCCTGGCGACGCGTGCGGCGAGTTTGGCCAAGTGCGATCTGCTCACGCGCATGGTCGGCGAGTTTCCCGAACTGCAGGGCGTGATGGGTCGTTACTACGCGCAACAGGACATGGAGCCTGCCGAGGTCGCCGATGCGCTGGACAGCGTGTACCAGCCGCGTTTTGCCGGCGACACGATCGCTGTCGGCAAGGTGGGGCAGGTGCTGGCCGTGGCGGAGCGCACCGACACGCTCGCAGGCATTTTTGCGGTGGGCCTCAAGCCCAGCGGCAACAAGGATCCGTTCGCCCTGCGCCGCGCGGCCTTGGGCCTGGCGCGTACCATGATCGAAGGCGGTCTCGAGCTGGATCACAAGGCGCTGTTCGTCGAGGCGCTGGAATTGGTGCCGGATGCGGCACTTGGTGCAGGCCTGAAACCGGGCAAGGACGGCAAGCCGCCGCAGCTCGATGCAGGTCAGCGGCGTGCGGCGCTGGTCGCGGAACTCAGCGAATTCGTGCTCGAACGACTACGTGGTTATTACGCCGAAAAAGGCTTTACCACCGAGCAGTACGAAGCGGTGCTGGCAGTGGCGCCGATCAGCCTGGTCGATTTCGATCGGCGCCTGCGCGCGGTGGTCGAATTCGGGCGGCAACCCGAAGCGGTGAGCCTGGCGGGCGCCAACAAGCGCGTCGCCAACATCCTGCGCAAGCAGCAGGAAGAACAAGGCGC
>CBJMMB010000152.1:0-6420 GCA_966430775.1 uncultured Dyella sp.
TATCGCGCGCTGCCCGTACCCTCACCCCAACCCCTCTCCCGGAGGGAGAGGGGCTAAATGGGCCACAAGTCAGCTATCCGACGCGCAGCCCGCAGGCGCACAATCCGAGGGCTCTCCCACCCAACGTCAGGAGGTCGTCATGCGTTCGATATCTGTCGTACTGCTTGCGGCATTGGCCGTCCCAGGGGCGGCCCTGGTGGCGCAAACGCCGCAGGCCAACCACATGCACGCCTTGCAGTACGTGCCGCCTTACATCCGTGCGGCGGTGGCCGATCCGGCGCGCGCGCAGGATGCCAGCAACGATGCGCGCCGCAAGGTCACCGACGTGATGGTTTTCAGCAACGTGAAACCCGGTGACAAAGTGCTGGAGCTGATTCCCGGTTCTGGTTATTTCACGCGCGTGTTCAGCGGCATCGTCGGTGCGAAGGGCCACGTGTATGCGTTGTGGCCGGACGAATACGTCAAGGTCGATGGCGATGAATTCCCGCCGTTCGAAAAACTGGCGGCCGATCCGCATTATTCCAACGTCAGCGTGCTCAAGCAGCCGGCCGCGCAACTGAGCGTGCCCGAGCCGGTGGATATCGTGTTCACCTCGCAGAACTACCACGACTATCCGGACAAGTTCATGGGCAAGGTCGATCCGGTGGCGTTCGACAAGCAGGTGTTCGCCGCGTTGAAGCCGGGCGGCCTGTTCATCGTGATCGACCACGTGGCGCCGGCGGGTTCGGGCATGGCCGATACCGATACGCTGCATCGCATCGATCCGGCGACCGTGAAGAAGCAGGTGGAATCGGCGGGTTTCGTGTTTGCGGGCGAAAGCAACGTGCTGCGCAATCCGAACGATCCGCACACCAACAAGGTGTTCGACAAGTCGATACGCGGCCATACGGATCAGTTCATCTATCGGTTCCGCAAGCCGGGTTGATGCAAATGGATGCGTGGGCTGGGCATGCGACCCAGCCCACGACGATGCGGTTTAATCGTGCAATCCCTTCCACATCGCATTCAACAATTCATCCGCCGGATCGTTGGTCTGCTCCCAATACATGATCCCGCCCAGATGCTGCGTCTTGATGTAGGCCATCTTCGCGGCGATCGACTGCGGATCGTCGTAGGTGATGAAGTGATGTGTCTTCGCATTCCATAGCCATGGCGCCTTCGCCACGTCATCCCAGTGACGCACGTAGCCTTGCTTGCCGATGTAGTGCGCTTTCAGGTCGGGCCAGGTGAGCATGTTCACGAAATGGCCGTAGGGTTGATACAGGCCATCGTGATCGGGCTGCACGTCGGCGAATTCGCGGCCGTACAACGCCGCGCCGATCACCAGTTTCTTCGGCGGCACGCCGGCGGCCAGGAACTGTTGCACGGCGCGGTCGGTGGTGCGGCCGTCGCCCTTGATGAGCGGCGAGGCGTGCAGGCCGGTGTGATGGCCGGTGGTGGGCGTGTTGGCGTTGACGAAGTCGTAAGTCATCAAGTTGAACCAGTCCAGCAGCGGATTGATCGCCGCGATATCGACGTCGCTGACGAACGGACCATCGGCGATCGCCACGCTCAGCGTGTAATGTTTGCCATCTTGCTGGCCGGCACGATCGAGGCTGGCGCGGATCGCTTTCAGCAGCAGGGTGAAGTTGGCCTTGTCGTCGGGACTGGAACGGATGCCCGATTCGTGGTGGCCGGGATATTCCCAATCCACGTCGAGCCCGTCGGCATGCTGGGTGGAAAGCATCTGCGCGGCGGTGTCGGCGAATAGCTGACGGCCGGCCTCGCTGCTGGCCGCTTCGGAGAAACCGCCCACCGACCAGCCGCCGACCGAGACGGTGACCTTGAGTTTCGGATTCGCCGACTTGAGCGCGAGCAGCGTCTGCAAGGTCTTGGTGCGGTCCGCGTCGAGCATCACGCGGCCGTCTTTCAGTTGCGCGAAGGCGTAGATCAACGTGTCGATCTTGCCGACATCCTTGGTCTGCGCGGGATCCCAGCCGGTGGCGTAGCCGACGATGCGATAAGGCGATGCGCCGTCGGCGGCGATGGCGCCGTTCGTGGCGAGCAGAACCAACAACGCTGCGGCCCATCGGCTGGCGCGGCGAAAGAACATGTGGCGCATGTGCACTCCTTGGTGGATCGATCGATAGCGGGCGCTACGCTTGACGTGCAGGCAGCAGGACCGCATGGTGAAAGCTGCCTGGCCTGCTTTGCGTATGAACGACACGCCGATCCCCAACGATAACCAATTGCGCGACGATCCGCCGCCGACGCCACCGGTCGAACCCGATCCCGGCGATTGCTGCGGCAACGGTTGCGATCCGTGCATCTTCGATCTGTACGAGGAAGCGCGGCAGCACTATCGGCAGGCGCTGGCGGCGTGGCGCGAGCGTCATCCGGGCGTGGATCCGGCTTCATTGGCGCCGCCCTGATGCATGCCCGGTGCATCTTCCCTGCGACAGAAACCGTTGCTGTGCTTGCTGCGCTGCATTAAATTGCGCAGTTCGTGACAAGGGGGAATGACATGAAACGCTTTCTGATGATCGGCGCCGCCGCGGCGCTGCTTGCCGCCTGCGGTGGCCAGAACGTGCACGCGCCGGCGCCGCTGGGCGACCTGGTGCAGCCGGGCACCGCGCCGTGGCTCACCGTGACAGGCGGTGCGGACAAGCTCGATGTGCGCGGCCTCGATCACAAGCTCACGCTGGAGCCTTCGCCGGAACTGGCCAAGGCGATGCAATCGCAACTGGGTGCGCAGCTCAGCGCCAACTACGTGCAGGACCTGGTCGTAACCTGCGATGCGTTGAACGCCAGCCTGCGCGTGAACGAGGACAAATCGCCCGGCAACGTCTCCATGGATGTGGGCGTGCATTGCGCGATCTGGGCGCACGGCTTCCAGGTCAGCCACAACTACAAGACGCAAGTGGCCACCGCGGTGGGCAGCGGCGCGAGCGATCAGGCCTATGCGCAGGCCTTGCCGAAGCTGTTGGCCGATGGCGCGAGCGGCATTGCCGAGCAGATGCGTGGGGATATTCGCAAGGTGGCGCGTTGATCGGTTGAAAAACGCGGTCGTAGGCTGGGTTGGCGCAGCGTAACCCAGCAGCCTGCCACGGAAATCGTTGGGTTACGCTGCGCCAGCCCAACCTACGATCCAGCAGGGCGATCCTGCAGCGCGGCAACACCCATTCGGCGATCCACGCTATCTTGTTAGCTGGACAGTTTGGGGAGACACACCCGTGAATGCAGTACCTGGACCCGGTGCGGAACGCGCCGAACTCACTGTGCGCGGCCTGATCATCGGCATCGTGATCACATTGTTGTTCACGGCGGCCAATGTGTTCTTCGGCCTGAAGGCCGGCCTGACCTTCGCCACTTCGATCCCCGCGGCGGTGATCTCGATGGCGATCCTGCGCGCGATGAAGAACGCGACCATCCAGGAAAACAACATCGTGCAGACGGTCGCCTCGGCGGCGGGCACGCTCTCCTCGATCATCTTCGTGCTGCCGGGCCTGATCATCGTCGGCTGGTGGACCGGGTTTCCGTTCTGGGTCTCGTTCGGCATCTGCGCCGCCGGCGGCATCCTCGGCGTGATGTACACCATCCCGCTGCGCCGCGCGCTGGTCACCGATTCGGACCTGCCGTATCCGGAAGGCGTGGCCTGCGCCGAAGTGCTGAAGGTGGGCTCGGGCGAAGTGGTGGAAGCATCCGATTCCGCCGCAGTGGAAGGCGGCAGCGCCGGCCTCAAGGCGGTCGTGGTCGGCTCGATCGTCTCGGCCGTGTTCTACGTGGTGATCCAGACCAAGCTGTTCGCCAGCGACCTGGCGCAGTACTTCCGCATCGGCGACCGCGGCGCGACCAGCGGCTACGATTTCTCGCTCTCCTTCGCGCTGTTCGCAGTGGGTCACCTGGTCGGCCTATGGGTGGGCCTGGCCATGCTGCTCGGCGCGATCATCAGCTGGGGTTGGGCGGTGCCGCATTTCAGCCTGCTGCATCCGGCCACCGGCGACGTGGCGGAGGTGGCGCAGGGCGTGTGGAGCCATTACGTGCGCTTCGTCGGCGCCGGCACCATCGGCGTGGCGGCGATCTGGACCCTGCTCAAGCTGGTCAAGCCGGTAGTCAGCGGACTCACCTCGGCGATGGCCGCCTCGCGCGTGCGCAAGGCCGGCAAGGGCGACACGCTGCCGCTGACCGAACGCGACATGCCGATCGGCATCGTCGGCCTGATCGTACTGCTGTGCATGATTCCGGTCGCCTACCTGCTGGGCCATTTCAGCGTGGTCAGCGGACTGGCCTCGCACACCACGCTGCTGGTGATCGGCGGCGTGCTGTTCGTGCTGATCCTGAGCTTCCTGGTGTCGACGGTGTGCGGCTATATGGCGGGCCTGATCGGTTCGTCCAACAGCCCGCTGTCCGGCATCGGCATCCTGGTGGTGATCATTGCCGCGCTGCTGCTGGTGGCGGGTGTGAAATCCGACCTGCCGGCCGATTCGGGCAAGGCGCTGGTGGCGTTTGCCTTGTTCATCACCTCGGTGGTGTTCGCGGTGGCGGCGATCGCCAACAACAATTTGCAGGATCTGAAGACCGGCCAGCTGGTGGACGCGACGCCGTGGCGCCAGCAGGTGGCGTTGGTGATCGGCGTGATTGCCGGCGCGGCGGTGATTCCGCCGGTGCTGGGGTTGCTCAACGAGGCCTACGGCTTCCTCGGCGCACCGGGCGTCAATCCCGCGCATGCGCTGCCGGCACCGCAGGCCGGCTTGATCTCCGCGCTGGCGCAGGGCGTGATCCAGAACAACATCGACTGGAGCCTGATCATTCTCGGCGGCGCCATCGGCGTGTGCCTGATCGTGCTGGATGCGGTGCTCGCCGGCACCACCAAATCCGTACGCCTGCCGCCGCTGGCGGTAGGCCTGGGCATGTACCTGCCCACCTCCACGACTTTGATGATCGTGGTGGGCGCGATCGTCGGCTGGTATTTCGATCACCGCGCCGATCGCACGCCAAAGGCGGAAGCCACCAAGCAGTTGGGCGTGCTGCTCGCCTCCGGCCTGATCGTGGGCGAGAGCATCATCGGCGTGCTGGTGGCGGCAATCGTGGTGTTCTCCGGCAAGCCGGCGCCGCTGGCCCTGGTGGGCGACAGTTTCGAGAACGCATCGGTGTGGATCGGCACGATCGCGTTTGTGGCGGTGACGTTCGCGATGTACCGCTGGATCGCGCGGGTCGGGCGCAACAGCTGAGCCGCGTAGGTTGGGGTGCAAACCCCAACATCACGATGCCGACCGGCAAGATGATGTTGGTTTGCACCCAACCTATATCCGCAAGTTTCCGGTGCACGGGCATTAGAATACGTGCCCTGTTTCCACCGGACCCATCCGTTGAGCTTTTCCGGCTTCCACGCTTCCACGCCCGAAGCGGTGCTCGATGCGCTGTTCCTGCCTTTCGCGGACGGCGTGTTGCAGCTGCCCGCTGACGGCAAGGTGCTGTTCCTGCGTGCGCGCAACAGCTTTCGCTTGCGTGAAGTGGCGCGTCCGGGCTGGTTGTGCGAGCAGAGCTTCAAGCCGTTCGCCGACGCCTTGCAGCGTGATGGCTTCCATGTCGCCGAACCCGCCGACGATGCGCGCTTCAAACTGGTGCTGCTGTTGCCGCCGCGGCAACGCGACGAAGCGCGCGCATGGTTCGCCAAGGCGGCGCGGCATGCCGAAGGCGGCACGGTGGTGGCGTGCGTGCCGAATGCGGAAGGGGCGAAATCCGCACAGGCCGATCTGGCGGCATTGCTCGGTTCGGTCAGTCATCTTTCCAAGCACAAATGCCGCGTGTTCTGGGGTAGTTCGGAAACGCATGACGACGCGTTGCTCCAATCCTGGCGGGCGCTCGATCGTCCGCAGAAAAATGCCGCCGGTTACGTGAGCCGGCCCGGCTTGTTCGCGTGGGATCGCGTGGACAGCGCATCGGCTTTGCTTGCCGCGCATCTGCCGGATGATCTGCATGGCCGCGTCGCCGATTTCGGTGCGGGTTATGGCTATCTTGCAGCGCAGCTCATCGCGCGCTGTTCAAACGTGACGGCGCTCGATCTGTACGAAGCCGAAGCGCGTGCGCTGGAACCGGCGCGCATCAATCTCGAACAGGCTATGCGCGAGCACCAGCGCGAACTCGCGGTAGAGGTTCTATGGCATGACGTCACCACCGGAGTGGCGCAACGATACGACGCGGTGGTATGCAATCCACCGTTCCACCAGGGCAGGGCGGATCTGCCCGAGCTTGGCCGCGCGTTTATCGCGCAGGCGGCACATGCGTTGCTGCCGCATGGTCGTTTGTTGCTGGTCGCCAATCGCCATCTACCGTACGAGGCCACGCTGTCGGCGCATTTCGAGCAGGTGCGCACGGTGGTCATTCAGGAAGGTTTCAAAGTGATCGAAGCAAAAGGTGTACGCGCATGAGGCTGGTCAG
>CBJMMB010000153.1:0-6314 GCA_966430775.1 uncultured Dyella sp.
ATTCCGGCCTTCGCCCACTGCTGTCCGGGAAAAACTGTAGCTCCGCGAAAAGATAAGACGAGCTGTAAGCATGAGCCCCTCTCCCCCCGGGAGAGGGGTTGGGGTGAGGGTACGACCAGCGCGCGATAACAAAGACTTGCGCCAGACGTCAGCATCGCGCTTCGCCCGAACCCTCACCCGCCTCTCGGCACCCTCTCCCGGAGGGAGAGGGGCTCACTCAGAAAGTCATTGGCGAGTCACCACATCAAGCGATGACGCAAAAACACGGCCATGCCTTATACACCGGCCAACGGACAGAACTTCCCCGGACAGCAGTGGGCCTTCGCCGGAATGACGACGCTGTTCTTTTTAGCGATCTGTCAGCATGAAATGGTTTGCACCCCCAACCTACGAAGCAGGTTACGCCGCAAAAAACTTCCTCACGCCACCTTCGACACCAGCAACTCCTCAACCCGTATCGGCAAATCCCTGATCCGCACGCCCGTCGCGTGATAAACCCCATTGGCGATCGCTGCCGCAATCCCCGCCAAACCGATCTCGCCAATCCCTCGCGCACCCATCGCATTGAAGCGCGTATCGGGGTAATCCAGAAACTCCACGTCCATCTGCGGCGGCATGTCCGCGTGGCTGGTCATGATGTAGTCGGCCAGGTTGCTGTTCACCACCTTGCCGTTGCGTGCGTCGTACAAGGCTTCCTCGAACATCGCCATGCCGATGCCCATCACCACCGCGCCTTCGATCTGGTTGCGGCCGGTGAGGGGATTGATGATGCGCCCGGCGTCGATCACCGTGACCGTGCGGGTGACGCGCAGGCGTGCCAATTGCGGTTGCCATGCCACTTCGGCGAAATGCGCGCCGAAAGAGTGAGTGGAATATTCCTTTTGTTTCTGGCCGAACGTCGCCTTGGCCTTGCCGTGGCCTTCCACTTGCGCGACGTGCGCCTGGTCGAGGATGTCGCGGAAATGCCGGCCCGTATCCGGGCTTTGATCCTTGCGATGCACCTTGCCTTCGCTGAAGGCGAGCTGCTTGGCGTCCACGCCTTTGAAGTGTTCGTCGTCCGTGGCGAGCTTGATCAATTGCTCGCCGGCTTGTCCGACCGCTTCGATGAGCGCCGGCACCATGGAAGCGGTGGCCATCGAGCCGCCGGACCATGGGCCTGGCGGAAGATTGCTGTCGCCGATGACGACGTTCACCGCATCGACGTCGACGCCGGTAAGGCCCGCCACCATTTGCGCGATGACGGTATAGGTGCCGGTGCCGATGTCCTGCGTGCCGCTGGCCACGCGCACGCTGCCGTTGTTGAACAGGGTGACTTTCGCCTCGGCGTTGAAGCGTTCGGCCATCCAGGTGCAGGCGGCCACGCCCCAACCGAGCACGCTGTCGCCGTCACGCATGGAACCGACGGCCGGATTGCGGCGCGACCAACCGAACAGTTCGGCGCCGCGCGTAAGGCATTCGGGCAAGTGGCGGGACGAGAAGGGGATGTTTTTCATCTCGTCCTTGCTCGGCTCGTTCTTCAGGCGCAGCTCGATCGGATCCATGCGCAGCGCGATCGCCAGTTCGTCCATTGCCGACTCCAACGCGAAGGAGCCGGGCACCTTGCCGGGGCCGCGCATCGAGGTGCCGACACCCACGTTGCGCTCGGCGTACGCGCCGGTGACGCGCAGGTTGGGTGTGCTGTACAGAAAGCCGGTGGCTTCGCCGCAGTCTTCCTGGTAGTCGGAACCCGGCGAGCGATGATCGATGTAATCGTGCTGCAGCGAGACGAGACGACCGTCTTTTTCGGCGGCGATACGCAAACGTTGCTGCGTATGCGGACGATGGCCGACGTTGTGGAACATCATCTGCCGCGATACCACCACCTTCACCGGACGATGCAGATCGCGCGCGGTTGAAGCCGCCAGCAGGGCTTGCGGCCATGGCCACAATTTGCCGCCGAAGCCGGTGCCGAGGAATTCGGTGATCACGCGTACGTTGTCGGTGGACACGCCCAGCATCTGCGCCATCACCGAGCGGTAGTTCATGATCGCTTGCGTGGTTTCGTAGAGCGTGAAATGCGTACCGTCCCACAACGCCACGCTGGCATGCAGTTCGATCGGGTTATGCGTTTCGGTGGGCGTGCTGTAGGTTTCGTCGATCTTTATCGGCGCACGCGCGTAGGCGGCGTCGGGATCGCCACGTTCGGTCTGTGTTTCGGGCGATTTTTCCGCGCTCAGCTTGTTGGAAACAGACGGCGCCTGCACGCCGGTGTAGGCCACCTTTACCGCATTGGCCGCCGCCAGCGCCTGCGCGTAAGTATCGGCGACGACAAACGCCACATATTGACCGTAGTAGCGGATCTGATAGTCCTCCAGCGGCGGGCGCTTCTCGTCGATCATCGCCTTGCTGGCCTTGGATACCTGGTACAACTTGCCGATGTTTTCGTGCGTGTAGATTTTCTGCACGCCGGGCATGCGCGCGGCCGCGGTGCTGTCGATGCTGGCGATGCGTCCGTTCGCGATGGTGGCGCATACCGGTACGCCCCAGAGCATGTCCGGAAAGGCGAAGTCGGAGCTGTAGCGCGCGGTGCCGCTGACTTTCAGCGGTCCGTCGATGCGCTTGTGCGCGCGGCCGACGACGGGCAGGGTAGTGAGGTTCTCGCTTTGCGCCATGATGGTTCCTCAAGCGGTGACCTGGGTGAGCGCATGCGCCAGGCAACGCCGGGCCAGCTCCAGCTTGAAGCCGTTCTGGCTTTGCGGCTTGGCGTTTGCCAGCAGCGCCTGCGCGGCGTGCTCGAACAAGGCCGGCGAAGGCGCCTGCCCGGTGAGCACGCGTTCGGCTTCGTGCGAACGCCAGGGGCGCGTAGCGATGCCGCCCATCGCAACGCGCGCGCTGGCGATCTTTCCATCCTGCATGGTCACGACCACTGCCGCGGACGCGAGTGCGAACTCGTAGGAAGCGCGGTCGCGCAGCTTCAGATAATGCGAGCGTGCGCCCGCTTGCGGTTTGGGCAGCAGCACGTGCGTGATCAGGTCGCCAGGTTCCATCACGGTTTCCACCTGCGGCGTATCGCTGGGCAGCAGGAAAAATTCATCGATGGGTACGCTGCGTTCGCCCTTGCGTCCCTGGATCACGATAGTGGCGTCCAATGCGGTCAGCGCAACGTTCATGTCGGAAGGGTTGGTGGCGATGCAATGCGGGCTCACGCCGAGGATCGCCAGGTTGCGGTTGTAGCCTTCGATCGCCGGGCAGCCGCTGCCGGGTTCGCGCTTGTTGCATGCGCTGGCGGTATCGCGAAAGTACACGCAGCGCGTGCGTTGCAGCAGATTGCCGCCGGTGGTGGCCATGTTGCGCAACTGGCCGGATGCGCCGGCGAGCAGCGCCTGCGACAGCACCGCATAGTTGCGTTCCACTTCCGGCAGCACGGCAAGGTCGGCATTGCGCACCAGCGCGCCGATCTTCAGGCGGCCGTCCGCGGTGGTTTCCACTCTGTCCAGCGGCAGATGATTGATGTCGACGACTTGCGCGGGGCGTTCCACGTCCAGCTTCATCAGGTCGATCAGCGTGGTGCCGCCAGCCACGTAGCGCACTTCCGCCCCTTGCTGGGCGGTGGATGCGTGCGCGCCGGCCTGGATCGCCTGCTGGATGTCGTTGGCGCGGGAAAATGCGAATGGCTGCATGTCGAACCTCGCTCAGCCGCGCCGTACCTGCTTGATGGCGGCAAGAATGTTGCGGTACGCGCCGCAGCGGCAGATGTTGCCGCTCATCGCTTCGCGCAACGCCGCATCGGAGTCGCCCCATTTTTCCTTCAGCACGGCCACCGCGGACATGATCTGGCCGGGCGTGCAATACCCGCACTGGTAGCCGTCGTGATCGACGAAGGCCTGTTGCATGGGATGCAAGGCGCCCGGCTGGCCGAGGCCTTCGATGGTGGTGACCTCGTCGCCGTCGTGCATCACGGCCAGGCTCAGGCACGCGTTCACGCGGCGGCCGTTGACGTGCACCGTGCACGCGCCGCACTGGCCATGATCGCAACCTTTCTTGGTGCCGGTGAGCTGCAATTCGTCGCGCAAGGCATCCAGCAGGCTGACGCGATTGTCGACGGTGAGTTCGCGCGGCTTGCCGTTGACGACGATGCTCACATGGGTGCGTATGTCGTCATGGCGAGGCGATTTTTCACGCGCTTCGCCATGCATGGCGCTTGCGTGCGCGCTGGACCATCTGAACCCGGAAGCCATGCCAGTCATCCCGATCATCTGCAGAAAATTTCGGCGGCTGAATGCAGGCTCCGGTGGATCGGTTGGATGCTCAGGCATGCCGCTTTCCCTCGCTACGAAGGTGACGGGGATTCAACCGTACTCGCGGTTAGGGTGATGTGCAGGGCAGGCCAATGGCGCGGCCAGATCAGTCGCGATCCGGCGCACCCAACGGAAAGAGCGGGCGATACGGCCGCGCCTCGTCCACCGCGCGTGCAAAGGACGGGCGCGCAAGCAGGCGCTTGCGATACGCGAGCAGATGGCCGAACGCCGGATCGATGCGATGCGTCCAGTCCGCATAGAACAGCGCGGGCGCGGCACTGCAATCGGCCAGGCTGAAGCTGTCGCCGGCAGCCCATTCGCGATCGGCCATGGTTTTATCCAGCCATGCATAGGCGGTTTCGAGCGCCTTGCGCGCTTCGCGCACGCCATGCGCATCGCGATCGGCTTCCGCACGCAGCGCATCGGCCACGATCTTCTGCTGCGGCGCGAATACGTACAGGTCGAAACAGCGATCCATGAAACGTACTTCCAGTGCATCGCGCGGATTCGCCGGTAGCAACGACACGGGGCCGGGATGATGCAAGGCGAGATGCTCGATGATGATGGTCGATTCCATGATCGGCGTGTCGCCATCGACCAGCAGCGGGAAGCGCTGGAACGGCCACATCGCGGCGAACTCGGCGTAGTGCTGCGGTTGTTCGCTCGACAGTACGCGCCACTCGAAGGGGGTGCCGTTTTCGTAGAGGGCGATCAGCACTTTCTGGCAGTAGGAGGAGAAGGGGTGGGCGTATAGCTTCAGGCTCATCGTGCGTTCCTGTGGTGGTGTCTATCCGTGCGACGAGTGAGGATTGAGGAAATCGACAAATCCCTTCACCGTCATTCCGGCGAAGGCCCATTGCTGTCCGGGGAAAATGAGGCTCTTCAAAAAGTGCGCGATGCGCGGCAATTTCCCCAGAAAATTCAACGCTACCGAATCGTCATCCCAGCGAAAGCTGGGATCCAGTGCCTTTGACGCTTTGTAAGTCGCTGGATGATTCGCTTCGCTCACCCCTCCGGGGCCATCCTGCGGATGTTCTCCGCGCTGCGCGCTACGTCCAGCTTTCGCTGGGATGACGAACGTTTTAGCCATTTTTGCAAGACGTGCAGACACTTTCCCCGGACAGCAATGGGCGAAGGCCGGAATCCATGCTTCGTCCTGGCGATGGATTCCGGCCTTCGCCGGAATGACGATGGGGCGAGAGTGGAGTAAGGAGAAACGTTTAGCTCACCAAATAAAAAGGCCGCCATTCCAAAGAACAGCGGCCTTCAATCAACCAACGTAAATCCCTAAGCGTTACATCCCCAGCACGCTTTCCGCCTTCGTATACGCCAGGTTATGCGCCTGCGCCACCGGCTCGCACGTGACCTTGCCTTCGAACACGTTGAGGCCATTGCGCAGATGCACGTCCTGCTGCAGCGCCTTCTGCCAGCCGTGGTTGGCCAGCGCCAGCGTGAAGGGCAGGGTGACGTTGTTGAGTGCGAAGGTGGAAGTGCGCGCCACGGCGCCCGGCATGTTGGCCACGCAGTAATGCACCACCCCGTCCACCACATAGGTGGGATCGGAGTGCGTGGTGGCGTGCGAGGTTTCCACGCAGCCGCCCTGGTCGATGGCGACGTCCACGATCACCGAACCCGGCTTCATCGTGCGCACCATGTCGCGCGTCACCAGCTTGGGCGCCGCAGCACCCGGCACCAGCACGGTGCCGATCAGCAGGTCGGCGCGGCGCACCAGTTCCTCGATCGCCGAGCGGGTGGAGAACACGGTGGAGATGGACGTGCCGAACTGCGTGGCCAGGCGCTTGAGCGCTTCGGCCGAGCGATCCACCACGGTCACCTTCGCACCCATGCCCACCGCGATGCTGGCTGCGTGCGAACCGGACACGCCGCCGCCGAGAATCACCACTTCAGCCGCCGCCACGCCGGGCACGCCGCCGAGCAACACGCCGCGTCCGCCCTGGGCTTTCTCCAGCGCATGCGCGCCCACCTGCGGCGCCAATCGGCCGGCCACTTCGGACATCGGCGTCAGCAGCGGCAGCG
>CBJMMB010000154.1:0-6137 GCA_966430775.1 uncultured Dyella sp.
CGCGACGACATGCCGGTGATGCGCGAGGAAATCTTCGGCCCCCTGCTGCCGCTGATGCCTTACGACACGTTCGACGAAGCGATCGACTACGTCGCGCACCATCCACGCCCGCTTGCCCTGTATCTGTTCGAGCAAGACCAGGCGCGCATCGATCAGGTGCTCGCGCGCACGCACGCCGGCGGCGTCACCCTCAACGACACGCTCTACCACATCGCCCAGCATGGCCTGCCGTTCGGCGGCGTGGGGTCTTCAGGCATGGGCGGCTATCACGGCGAGGCCGGTTTCCGCACGTTTTCGCATATGAAGCCGCTGTTCCGGCAGGCACGTTTCAACGGCGTGGGCTTGTTCAATCCGCCGTACGGGAAGCGTTTCCGTCAGCTATTGGAAATTCTGCTGCGCCGCGGTTGAGTTCGACAGA
Organism: uncultured Dyella sp.; assembly: GCA_966430775.1. Classification (GTDB taxonomy): domain Bacteria; phylum Pseudomonadota; class Gammaproteobacteria; order Xanthomonadales; family Rhodanobacteraceae; genus Dyella_B. Next base: position 419 of record CBJMMB010000154.1, read on the forward strand.
ACAACGCCGAGCACGACAAACCTCCCCGCTCGCGCGGAGAGGTTTGTTAGCGAAGGTCCGGCCGTGAAGCAATCAGAACTTGTACTGCACCGACAAGCTCAGCAGGTTGCCGTAATCGTCGAAGCTGCCGGCCAGCACGTCGCCGGTCGCACTGACGGCACCGTTCATGCCCGCGTGTGCCACAAAGATGTGCTCGTAGGAGGCGTTGAGTTCGAGGCGATCGGTTGCCTTATAACCCAGGCCAACCGCAACCGTATGACGCGCACCGTCGGGCACGCGGGGATCGCGATTGCCGGCATTCATCGGGGCCTGGTCGACGGCCAAGCCGCCGCGCACGGTCAGCTTGTCGGTGGCGTAGTACTCGCCGCCGACCGAGACGTAAAAGGTGTTGCGCCAGTTGAACGGCAGGACGGTGGCCGGCTGCGCGTTGGCGTAGTTCACGGTGAGCTCGCGCATCACGCTCCACTGCGTCCAGGCCACGTCCGCACCGAAGCCGAACTTGTCTTCCTGGTGCCAGTAGCTCAATGCGGCGACGGCCGGATTGGTGAGGCGCGCATTGCCGCTGGTGTGCTGGAAAGGCGGCAGGCTGCCGGACAACGCCGGATTGCTCAGCAAAAGGTCGTAGCCTTCCGTGGTCGTGAAGTTTGCGGTGCCTTTGATGTCATGCGTGATGCGCGAACGGTAGTCCAGCGCCAGGCGGTCTTTCGCGGTCGGCTTCCAGTACGTGCCGACTTGCCAGCCCCATGCCCAGTTGTTGCCCTTGACCTCGGCGAAGCCGTCGTTATCGACCGGAGTAAGCGCCGCCACGCCGGCTGCCGCCGTTTGGCCCTGCGCCGCTGCCGCCTGAATCATCGCGGCGGCTTGCGCCGGAGGAATCTGACCTGCCGCGGCGGCTGCCTGGATCTGTGCGACCGCAGCCTGTGTCTTGGCCGCAATGCCCTGCTGCACGCTCAAGCCGATGGCGTTGAAGTTGATCGCGTTGGTGAGGTCGGCATTCATGCGCTCGGCGATCACGCTGGCGCCGACGCTCCATTGGTCGTTGATCTTGAACGAGGCCGAGAACATGGTGTCGAACGACCGCAGCGAGGTCTTGATCGCGTCGTAGCGACCCATCCAGTTACTGTCGTACTTGGTCTGGAAACCGAAGGGTACGTCGAGCGCAAAACCTAGATTGACGCGGTCGCTGACCTTGGTCGACAGCGCCAGCGCCGGCACCGGCAGCGTGGTGCCGGCATCGCCGCCGTTGCCGCCGCTGATTGGGCGTCCCAGCACATCGGTCGAGGTGCCGGTGAACCTGGCGCTGAAGTTGATCGCGGTGACGTCGGCCTGCACATAAGTGCCATCGAGGTCGCTCATCGCTGCCGGGTTGTTGGCCACCACCGAGACATCGCCGCCCGCAGTCGCGCTACCGGCGTAAGCGCGACCCATGGCCTTGGCGCTGTTTTCCTTCAACTGGAAGGCGCTGGCGTGGGCCTGCGGCGGCGCAGCCAGCGAACCGGCAATAGCCAGGCCCAGCGCGGCCAGGGCAAACGGACGGCCACCACGGGCGGTGTTACGAAAGGTCGTGTGCATCGCATGCTCCTGCTTTTCTTTTGGTGACGAGTCCGGCCCTGAAAGGCCGGGATCTTGCCGCGGGGGGTGCGCCCCTCTCGGCTCGGGTCGTAGCCGGGGCCGGAAACGAACAAAATTTCATACGCGCGTTTGATACCCCAGGGCGGCATCGTGCCCAGTCGGGACGAGCTCTGCAAGTGCGGTTGCAGCATGCGTGCGGGCCGATGGGAATAGGGAGTGAGGAATCGTCAATAGCGGAGCGCAATCGACCATGACAGTGCATCGCGCACCGCTTCTTGCCACTCCTGCTCCCGATTCCCGATTCACGCCCCACCCTTTACGATTCCCACCCTTACGATTTTCCCCGGGCAAGAGCCATGCATTGCTTCGTCTACGCCAGCCAGCGCAAGGCCGATACCTATCTATGGCTGGAGCGCAGGGACAACTTCGACGTACTGCCGGCATCGCTGGCGCTGCTGCTGGGGGATCTACGCTTCGTGCTCGAAGTGGAGCTGCATGCGGATCGCCGCCTGCCACATGAGGATGTCGAAGTGGTGCTGCAGCATCTGCGCACGCAAGGCTGGCATCTGCAGTTGCCGCCGCAGGAGACGCTGGCCGTTCCCACGCCTGTGCAGGATCTGCCGCCCACGCCCAAGGACCAGGACGAGTAGGCCTAAGCGCGACGCTTGTTAACAAGCGATTACCGTCTGAGGCGCCACTCGTTTCTATACTCCCCCGCATGCCACCCATCAAATCGCGTCATCCTTCCTCCGCGCTCATCTCGCTCGTCTGGTTCCTGCCCGGACTGGTGATGGCCGGCGTCGCCGCCTTCGACGCGCATCCGCTCGCGCTGATTCCATTGCTGCTGGCCAACACCTTGACCATGGCCGCGGTATGCCACGCGATCGGTTTCGATCCCGAACCGGATTTTTTTCGCACGGTGATGCGCCGGGGTGTCGCGCATCTGGCGATGTTCACCTGCTACGTCGCGCTGGTGTTCCTGCTGATCGCCTGGCCGATGCTGCGGCTCAGCCAGCATCCCACGCTGGGCGCCAGTCTCCTGCTTGCCGCGGCGCTGGTGGTGGCGTTGATGGCGTTGTGGCGATTGTGGCCGGCGTTTGCGCTGGTGTACGTATGGGATGACGCCTATCCCGCGCACGGCCAGGGCGAAGGTTCCTGGTTGTTCACTGCCACCGCGCGCAGTGTCGCCTTTGGCCGCCACCTGTCGCGCGAAGAGCATTTTTTCAGCCATTTCCTGCCCAGCGCGCTGGCGCTGCTGTCGCTGTCGTTCTCGGCGATCGCGTTGAGCGGCCTGTACGGCGTGCTGCCTTCGGAAATGCGCACTGCGGCGCTGGTGCTTTACGCGGTGCTGTTGATGCCGCTGGGCTGCCTGATCGTCGCCAATCGCACGCTGCGCGTGATGCTGTGCGAAAGCCGCCGTCCGCGCCGGCAAGAAGAAAAAGCCGAACCCGTCGTCGCCGCGCCGCCGCAGCTCAGCGAACAGGAACGCACCGCCGGCACGCCCGAACAGGCGCAGGCATTGCTGGCCGCGGCACGCAGCGGCGATGCGGCCCGCGCGCTGGCATTGGTCGAAGCTGGCGCCGATCCGAATACCGTGCCTGCGTCCACGGATCGCGATCAACGCCCGGTGCTGATGCTGGCCGCCCTGCTGCCGGACACGCGCCTGCTGCGCGCCTTGATCGCCAAGGGCGCTGACGTCAATCGCGCCAGCGGTGGCCTTACGCCGCTGCTCGCCGCCACGCGCGACAGCTGGCATGGCCGCGCCGATGCGGTGATGACCCTGCTCACCAACGGCGCCAATCCGCTCGCCACCGATGCCGACGGCAACACGCCGCTGCATGGAGCGGTGCTCAGCGGCGAACCGACGGTGGCCGCCATGCTGCTGGATGCCGGCGCGGCGATCGATGCGTTGAACAAGTCCGGCGCCAGCCCGCTGTCGATCGCCTGCCGCGCCGCCAACTGGCCGCTGGCGAAATTCCTGCTCGAACGCGGCGCCAAAAGCACGCTCCTCAATGGCGAGCCGGCGCTGGTCGCCGCCGCCGGCATCGCCGACGACGATGCGGCCGGCGTAAAGCTGCTGCTCAAGCACCGCGCCGCCGCCAATGCCGTCGACGCACGCCAACGCAGCGCGCTGATGACCGCCGCCGCCGAAGGGCACGAACAGATTGCACGCGCGCTATGCGCCGCCGGTGCGGATGTGAACCTGGCCGACCAGCATGGCAGCACCGCCTTGATGGAAGCCGCGCGCGCCGGCGCCGTCGGTGTCGTCGCCCTGCTGGCCGACGCGCAGGCCGATGCGCGCGCCCGCGATCAGCACGGGCGCGATGCGCTGACGCTGGCCTGTCAGTCGCCACACGCACAGGTCGAAACCGTGCGCGCCCTGCTCGCGCTCGGCGCGGAACCGAAAACGCCGGGCAGCGACGGCCGCAGCGCGCTCGATCACGCCGCCGCCAGCGGGCGCTGGGATCTGGTCGCCCTGCTCGACCCGGATACGCCGCTACCGGCTAGCCTGGATATCGAAGCGATTTCCGAAGGCGCCGACACGCCCGCGCATCTGCTCGATGCACTGCGTTTCGGCCACTGGGCGATCGTCTCCAGCTTCAGCCTGCGCGTGCGCGACTGGTCGCAGGCGCAGCTCGCGCAGTTGTATCTGGAGCTGACCGAACCCAGCCTGCGCGCCGCGCGCCGCTGGCTGCTCGATCACGGTTTGCAGGCCGAAGCGCGCCTGCAGCCGCAACTGCTCGACGAACTGGAAAGCGAGCAGCCCACCTTGCCGCCGCTCGGCCGCCGCCTGTTCGACGCACTGCTGCCGCTGTTGCCGGAAAGCAGCGCAGCCATCGAAGACCTGCTCGATGCCGGCGCCAGTCCGGCCGGCGCCGGCTTGCTGGCGCAGGCGCTGGGCCGGTTGCCGCACGCTTCCCCGTTGCCGGTGGCGCTGCTGGAACGCGGCGCCGATCCGTTCGGCGTGGACGAGCGCGAGCGCACGCCGCTGCAGTTGGCTGCCACTCATGGCCAGCTTGCCGTGCTGCAGGCGCTGCTCGCGCGCGGGTGCGATCCGAACACGCGCGACAGCAGCGGACGCACGCCGCTGTTCGCCGCGCTCGAACATGGCGCGCACGCGCTGCCGCTGGTGCGTGCGCTGGTCGCGCACGGCGCCGATGCCGAAGCGATGGACGCCAACGGCGAGACGCCGCTCGGCCTGGCGCTGGAACACCCCGAACTGGAGCGCTGGCTGGACTGGAACGGCTGGCAACGTCCACGCCGGCCATTGCGCGCGGACGATCTTATCCACGCCGCCACGCAAGGCGCGGATACGGCGGTGCGCCGTCTGCTGGAACTGGGCTTTGCGGTGGATACGCGCGATGCGCAAGGTGCCACCGCCTTGCTGCACGCCTGTGGCGCCGGCCACCGCGAGGTCGCCGTCACCTTGATCGACGCCGGCGCGGATATCGGCGCCAGCGCGCACAACGGCATGACGCCGCTCGCCGCCGCGGTCGCCGCGCGTCGCGACACGCTGGTCGCGCTGTTGCTCGACCATGGCGCGGTGGTGGACCAGCGCCTGCCGAACGACGCCACGGCATTGATGATCGCCGCGGTGCAAGGTTATCCGGAGATCGCCGAGTTGCTGCTCGATGCCGGCGCCGATGCGAACGCCGTCGATGCGCGCGGACACAGTGCGTTGCACGCGGCCTCGCAGTTCGGCTTCGAACAGAACGACAGCCTGCGTGCACGCCGCCTGTTCGATGTGTTGCTGAAACGCCAGGCCGATCCCAATCTCGCCGATGGCGAAGGCAAGACCGCGCTGCTGTTGTTGCTCGGCGCGCATCTGCGCCCTGGCAGCGCATGCGACGCCACGCATATCGGCGCGCTGCTGCCCGTGCTGCTCGACGCCGGCGCGCAGATCGAACACGCTGATCAGCGCGGCGTCACCGCGCTGCATGCCTGCGCCATGCATGCTCTGCTTCCGCCGGCTCGCGTGCTGCTGGCGCGCGGTGCGGATCGCAATGCGGCGGATGCTTTCGGACGCACGGCCGCGGATGTCGCGCGGCATCTTGGGCTGATCGATATTGCACACGAACTGGCGGTGCGCCATAGCGTGATTCCCAGCGTGCGGCAGACCTTGCGGCAGCCGGCGCAGCCGGATTGA
>CBJMMB010000155.1:0-6037 GCA_966430775.1 uncultured Dyella sp.
CGCTCAAGACCAACGAGCAGGATGCGCTCGCCCAGCGCAACGAACTGGCTGCGCTCGAACGCGACCTGCGTTATCTCAACACACGCGTTGCCAGCGCGATCGAAGTGGATCTTTCCAAACAACCGCGCGATCGCGTGGCGTTCGGCGCGACCGTCACCGTGGACAGTGATGAAGGCGAGCGGCGCTGGCAGATCGTCGGCGAGGACGAAGCGGATGCCGAACATGGCCTGGTGAGTTACGTATCGCCGCTGGCGACGGCGTTGCTGGGTGCGCGCGTGGGGGATGAGGTGCGTTGGCAGCGGCCGGCGGGGGATATGACGATCGAGGTGTTGCGGATCGAGTACGGTGATTGATGACCAATACGCTCCGATGCTTCCGACATTCAATTCTTGCCCCCCGTCATTCCGGCGAACGCCGGAATCCAGTTTTTGAATACATCGCGCGAAGCACACAAAACCCTTATGCCGTGTGCTTCGCACGTCATTCTTGACTGGATTCCGGCGTTCGCCCACTGCTGTCCGGGGAAAATGAGGCTCTTCAAAAAATGCGCGATGCGCGACAATTTCTCCAGAAAATTCAACGCTACCGTATCGTCATCCCAGCGAAAGCTGGGATCCAGTGCCTTTGACGCTTTGTAAGTCGCTGGATCCCAGCTTTCGCTGGGATGACGAACGTTTTAGCCATTCTTGCAAGACGTGCAGAGACTTTCCCCGGACAGCAATGGGCGTTCGCCGGAATGACGGTGAGGTGAGATTGCGACCTACAGGCGGCTTTCTCGCTTCAACCGCAGATAACGCTCGATCAACGCGCTCGACAACTGCGCGCATTCCACATCCAGCGTCATCACGCCGCGGCGGTTGAGATCGTCATGCACGCGTTCGCGCCCGGCTAGGTAATGCATGGCCGCGGCGCTGCGGATGGCGCTCTCCAGTTCGTCACCGGCATGCTGCGCTGCCTGCTCCACCGCCTGCTCGCGCAAGCTCGCGACCAGCACCAGATGGCGTTGCGCCAGCAGCGTAACGGCCATGGCCAGTTCGCTGTCGTCTTCGTCGCGCACGTTGGTGACCAGGATCACCAGCGCGCGGCGGCGTTGCCGTTCCTGCAATGCGCGCGCGGCGGCGAGGTAATCGGTGGGCGCGGAGGTAGCCTGCAAGTCATAGCCGGTACCGAGCAGCAGATCCATGCCGCCACTGTCGCGCTGCGGCGGCAGCCAGCGTTGCGTGCGCCCGGTGCAAGCCAGCAAACCCACCGCATCGCCTTCGCGCATCGCGATGTAGGCCAGCGACAGCGACGCATTCAACACGTGATCGAAATGCGAGAGCGCACCATCCTTCGCCAGCATGCGGCGGCCGCAATCGAGCAGCAGCACGATCTGCTGGTTGCGCTCCTCGCGGTATTCGCGCGAAATGAAGTGACCCATGCGCGCGGTAGCCTTCCAGTCGATCTTGCGCATGCTGTCGCCGACGCGGTAATCGCGCAGCTCCTGGAATTCCGTACCTTCGCCGCGTCGCCGCTGCAGCCGCGCACCGAAGGTATGCGAAGCCAGTTCCACGGTGAGGCCGGCCATCTTCGCCAGCGGCGCGAAGTTGGGATACACGCGCACGGTGTTCACCACGTCGAGCGTGCGGCGCTGTCGCCATAACCGCCAGGCCGAATGCATGCGCAGGTGGCAGCCGGCGAACATTGCGGGCCCGCGCTCGTCAGGCGTCAGGCCATACTCGAATTCATAATGCGTTTCTGCAGGAAGACGCATCCGATGCGGCAGTCCGCGCACCGGCCAACTGCCGGGATGCAGGTCATGCACGTCGATCGTACGCAGGTTTTTCCCGGCCGATTGCATGCGCAAGCGCACCAGCATATCTACGCCCAGCGGCACCACCGGTGCCACCTCGCGCTGCACGGCCGGTGATGCAGTACGTTGCAGCCGCCATGCATCCAGCAGCATCACGCACGCCAGCGCGGCGCCGCAGACCAGCCATGCGCTCAATGGAAGCATGTCCAGGCTTGCCAGCACGCCCACCAGCGTCCAGCCGAACAGCAGCCACAACAGCAATGGAGCCGGTCGCATCATTGCCGCGGCGCAGCCACCTTGTGCAGCAGCGCGCGGATCACGTCATCCGGACGCTGCCGTTCCACCAGTGCTTCCGGCGCCAGCAGCAAGCGATGACGCAAGGCCGGCAAGGCCACCGTGCGCACGTCGTCCGGCGTAACGAAATCGCGCCCGTCCATGGCGGCATGCGCACGCGCCAGCCGCGCAAGCGCCAGGCCACCGCGCGGTCCCGCGCCGCCCACCACCGCCGGCCATTCGCGCGTCGCGCGCGCGATGCGCACGGCGTAGTCGGTGACGGCCGGGTCCATGTGCATATGCGCCACGCCCTGCTGCATCGCCTGCAGTTCTTCCTGCGTCATCACCTGCTGCACGCGCGATACGTCGAGATCCGCCGCGACCTTGCCGTGCAGCACGTTTTCCACCATGCGCTTTTCGTCGTCCAGCGAGGGATAGTCGATCAGCACCTTGATCAGGAAGCGATCGAGTTGCGCTTCGGGCAGCGGATAGGTGCCTTCCTGCTCGATCGGGTTTTGCGTGGCGACGACCATGAATGGCGCGGGCAACGGAAAGCGGCGCCCTTCAATCGTGGCCTGCCCTTCCTGCATCGCTTCGAGCAAGGCCGCCTGTGTCTTGGCCGGTGCGCGGTTGATTTCATCGGCCAGCAGCAAATTCGCGAACACCGGACCGCGGCGAACCTGGAAGCGCTCGGCCTTTACGTCGTAGATCGCATGGCCAGTGACGTCGGTAGGCATCAGGTCCGGCGTGAACTGGATGCGCCCGAAGCTGCAATTCATCGCCGCCGCCAGGGCGCGCACCAGCAAGGTCTTGCCGAGTCCCGGCACGCCTTCGATCAACACGTGGCCGCCGGCCAGCAAGGCCATCAGCACCTGGTCGAAGACCTCGGTCTGCCCGATGAAGGCATGCGCCACCTGCTGGCGCAACGCGTTGGTGCGCGCGTGGATGATGTCGACCGTCATTGGCGCAGATGGCGCGACGGGCGCAAGGGTTTCTGGTGTCGTCATAAGTGGCTCCTCAGCCGCGCCAACGTGATCATGCTGCCGCGGAACGCAGCAGCGTTCGCGGGCGAAAGGAATGCTTGTTCGATATGGGAAGCGTCCAGCCGGCTGCGTTGCGCCAGCCATGCGTACAACTCGTCGCGCTTGAGCGTGGTGCTGACCGGATCGCGCCGATGCAGGCGCGCAAGCAAGGCCTCGCACGCCAGTTGATGCAGGCTGCGCCCGCCATCGCGACGAAACAGGAATTCACCGACGGCCTGGATATGTTCCAGCAAGGCGCGCCGATGTGCCGCGGGCGCCGGCACCAGCGGACCGAGGCGCTCGCTGCGCATAAGCATCCAGCCAGCGACGAGCAACAACGACGCAAGCAATGCGGGCCAGCCGCGCACGAACAGGCTGACCCAGAACGAACTGCCGGCCAGCTCGTACAGCAGATAACAATGGCCGCGCCCGAAGTTCGGCGCCAGCAAGCGCCATGCGAACGCTTGCTGTGCGGGCTTTTTCAGGCTGTTGTCGGCCAGCACGCCCAGGTTGCTCAGCATGCTGACGGTGCCATCGCCTTCGGCCACGCGCGCAAAGACCAGGCCCTTGTCGGCATTGTCACCAAGCAGCACCTGGGCATGCGCGAGCGCCTGCTTGGTCAGATGAAAACCGCTGCCACAGATGCGCATGGGATCCTTGTCGCCGTTGCCCGCAAGCGCCACGCAGGTGTACTTGCTTTCCTGATTGGTCAGCAGGCTCAGTTCGTCCAGCAAGGGCACGTCGCGCTTGGCATAGGCGGTGGGCGAGAACACCAGATGGCCGCCCTCGCGGACCCATTCGGCCAGGTTCACCGCATCGTCGGGCTTGATGCGGCCGATGTCGTCGCCGATCACCACCGTGTCGCCGGCATCCAGTTCGGGCAGGACCTTGTACAACAGCACGCTGCTGCTGGCCGGTTGTCCCATGCCCTTCAACACGTTCTGAAGCGCAAAGAAGCGGTTGTAGCGTGCCTCGCCGGTGGCGGGCGTGGTTTCCGTGGTCCACTCGCGCTTGAAGGTCTGGAAAAACATTGCAACGCACGCAGCGATCACGATGATCACCAGCAACGCGAGGATGCCACGGCTCTTCATGGCGTCACCTGCTGCGCCGGCCAGCCCGACAGCAACGCATCGATGTCGGCGTCGCCCGGATAACGGTCGGCGTAGGCGGCAAGCTGCCAGGTGCGCACGATGACGATCAGCCGCTCGCGCCGCGCCACGTCTTCCAGCGAACGCGCATGCTGCAGCCAGTCCGATTCGGTCGCATCGATCGGCGGCTGCATGCGCAAGGCGACGGCGGCGCGCTGCACGCTACCGCGATAGAGCAAGGCCAATGCTTCTCGCCGATGGCCTTCGCGCCACAGTTCGCGCACGGCAGCGGGCAAATCGTCCGGCACCGGCGTTTCGTGGACGACGCTGCTGCGCAACGCCTTCGGCTTTTCGGCGGGTTTTATCGCCGGCATCGACATGCCGCGCAAATGGCGCACGGCGAACACAATCAAGGCCGCCACCACAGCTGCGAGCAGCCCCCAGAAAATCAAGTTCAACAAGCCGGAACCAAGATTGCCGAATATAGCCAGCCACCCGCCCGATGGATCGGTCGACGGCTTGGGCGGGTTCAAGTCCCAGGGCTTTTTCGGCACCCAGTGCATCACCTTGTGTTCCTGCCCGAAGCGCGGATCGCGATAGACCTCGGCGGCCTTGCGCGCGAACAAGGCATCCTTGTCGTTCACCGGTTGATGGAACACCTCGGCGATGTTCTGCGGTACCGGCTCGGCATCCGCATGCTTGTCGGCGGCGCGTGCGATGGATGGCGCACCGACGATGCACACGAGCAACACCATCGCGACGCCCGCTTCCAGCAGACGCTGACGCAAGCGCCGGAAAGCCAGATCGATATCCCATGCCTCCAATTGCGTACGGCGATTGAGGTACAGCGCAAAACCCGCCGCCACGTACAGCGGCTCGACGATGCTCATCGATACATACGTCACGCCCGATACGATCCACACCAGCGCATGCTTGAAGGCCGGCATCGTGAAGGCCTGATTCAAATCGCGCATCGAGTCGGGTAGCGATTCGCTCGGCAGCATCCACACCGCGAAGATGCACAGGCTGAGCGAGATGGTCAGCTCGAACGCGATGCAGGTCCAGGTCAGGCCGCTCGCCACGCCGACCAGCGGTCGGCTGAGCACGCGCCAGCGTGCACGGCGCTGTTTGGCGGCCACCCCTTCCAGCAGTTCCATCGGCAAGCGCAACGAGCGATTGGTATCCACGCGCAGGTAGGACAACGCGGCAAGCGTCCGCTTCCACGGCCACGCCCACTGCGCACGCAGCGTGGCGCGCCAGGTCGGCGCCTGCTCGAACACCGCGCGCGACAGCACGTAGAGCGGAATGCGATCGAACAGCGGCCGCAGCCACCAGGGCAGCAGCAAGCCCAGCCACGGTGCGCCGAGCAGCCATGCCAAGCCTTGGCAAAGCAGAAAAATCGGCAAGGTAAAGGCAAACCACGCCAGCCACACCGGACGCGCATGCGCGCGCAGCATGGTCATGCCCAGATCCATCGCTTCGGGCGAAGTACGCGGACGCAAGGCGACGCCGATGCGTTCAAGCTGCATGACGGCTCCCCGCACCACCACGTGCCAGCCACCACAGCACCAGCAGCCAGATGCCGGCGCCGCTGCTGAATTTCACCACGTCGGGCAACGCAGCGATCGAGGACCAATACGCTTCGATGAACGCCGCGGCGATCAGCATCGCAAACGCACCCATCGCCAGGCGCGCGCCGGTCCATGCCGCTTCGCGCAGGGCGTCCTCGCGCCGCAATCGTCCGGGCGCGAGCAGGCGCAGTCCGAAATGCAGTCCCGCGCCACCGGCGATCACGATGGCGGTCAGCTCGAATCCGGAATGCCCCACCACGAAGCGCCAGAACGGACCGCCGTAGCCGATCG
>CBJMMB010000156.1:0-5934 GCA_966430775.1 uncultured Dyella sp.
GGCGTGTTGTAAGGGGCGGGAGCTTCAGCCTTCCCGTCATCGGCCGATATACGGGCCATGAGCCTGGTCGCGCGCACAACCGTTCCATCCCATTTTTTCGGCGCTCTGGTCGCCACCATCACCCATGCCCATACGCTGGAAGCCTTGGTGCGGCCGTTGCTCGAACTGCTGCAGATGGCCACGGGCATGGAGTCCACCTATCTGACCCGGCTGGACGAGCCGGCCGGCATGCTGTGCGTGCTCTACGCCCGCAACACCGGGCGTCTTGCCGTTCCGGAGGGCTTGTCGGCGCCTTGGGAAGGTACGCTCAGCAAACGCGCGCTTGATGAGGGCCGCTTCGATACGGACGACGTCGGCGATCGCTGGGGAGACTGTGACCTCGCCCGCACGCTGGGCCTGGTCGCCTATGCCAGCGCGCCGGTCCGCGTCAAAGGCGGCGAGCTTTTCGGCAGCCTGTGCGCGGCAAGCGGCGAGCGCAAGCCGCTCGGCGAAACGGCGTCCCAGGTGCTGGCGTTGTTCGCCCAGCAGATCGAGCGCGAACGCTTGCAGGCGACATTGCAGCAGGCCAACAGCGCCATCGCGGCGATGGCCTTGACCGATGCGCTGACCCAGTTGCCCAACCGGCGCGCCTTGCTGGAAGCGATGCAGCGACAGCTTGGCACCCTGCAACACGATCAGGCGCTGATCGCCGCGCTCATCAATCTGGATGGCTTCAAGCCGATCAACGACCGATTCGGCCACGAAGCCGGCGACCAGTTCCTGCAAACCATGGCGAAGCGATTGCGGCGCATGCTGCGCGACAGCGACATGGCCGCACGCATGGGCGGCGACGAATTCCTGGTGCTGGCCACGGAGCAGCGCACCAAGGCCAACGAGGCCGCCGCCGCGCTGTCGCATCGACTGGAAAGCGCCACGCGCGGGCGCTTCAAGCTGGATTCGGCGCTGATCGACTATGCAGGCGCCAGCGTCGGCGCGGTCGTCGCCGAACCGGGTTGCTCCAGTGCGCAGGCGCTATTGAGCAAGGCCGAAGCGGCGATGCAGGCCGTCAAGCGATCGCGCAAGCGCGATGCTTCATCGGCGCCACCGGTCGGCAGGATCGCCCGCTATACCTGGCCCGTCATCGAGTGACGCAGGCTGGGCAAGACACCATGGGGAAAACCCTAACCTAGGGAACGGCCTAGTTGGCTCGAGGGGACGCCGCTTTTCATACTTCGCTCCGATCCTGAAGCGCACTGGACGGCTTCATGACGGCATCTGTAGCGAAGCACTCTCGGCTGATTCACAACCCCATCCTTGAAGAGGCAACTACCATGGGCGCCCACATTTCTCCCCTCTCCGCCACCTCGACCGACCAGATCTATAACAACGGCATCAGCCGCGCGGAAGCCACCGAAATCGTTCGCAATGCGTTGAACGAATTCCAGAGCCGCGCATCCGAACCGCTCATCTCGCTGCTTACCGACAGCAACGGCAATTCGGAGGGCTGGCTCGAAGCCCTGGCCAAGGTGCTGGGCAAAAAGTTGAAGGAGTCGGCCGACAGCCTCACGCAGGCCGCCGGCTCCGTGAACGCTGACAACCCCGGCCAGACCACCCAACTGAGTGCGAAAGCGCAGGAATTCGCGCAGTTCATGGATGCCGTCAACAACGTCATCAAGACCATGGGCGAAGCGATGGATTCGATGGCTCGCAAGCAGTAATTGACGACAGAAAAACCAGGGGCCGGGATACCTCGCGGTGTCCCGGCCTTCTTTTGTTGGATTCGCAGCGAAACTTCCTTCGTCCCGGCGACTTTGAGGCCCTCATGCTCACATGCTTCCCGCGCTGCCTTGCGTTCTCGATGGCCACCGCGCTGATGTTGCCTTCGTTGCAGGCGCAGGCCGCCACCATCGGCGCCAGCGATGTCGAGGGCGTCTGTCTTGCGAAAACCTTCAAGACCGGCGTGGGCGGCATGCGCCTGCCGGTCTGGCGTCCTTACCTGCTGCTGAAGGACGGCAGCGCGTATGCAAACCCGAAGCTGGCACCTGACATCATCGATCCGGCCGCATCGCGACGAAGGGAAGCCGATCGCTGGGGCAGCTGGACGCAGCAGGGCGACAACAAGACGCTGAACATTCCCGGCCATAACCCGATGCCGAGCGCGCAATGCGTGCCGCCCGCCGCCGCGGGCATGCCGCTGCAGGGCAGCTTCAAGCATGTGGGCGGCGGCGGCACCATCGCCGGTGGCGGACAAGCCTCTTTCATGCGCAGCGACAACTATCGCTTCTACCCTGACGGCCATTTCATCGCCGGCAGCAGCAGCGGACTGGTGGCGCCCGGCGCATCCACCGTTTCGAATGCGGGTCGCGCCGGACATTACCGCGTGCACGATTATTCGATCGACCTGCGCTACGACGACGGCAGCGAAGCGCAGCTGTTTTTCTACGCCGATGGCGAGAAGCTGCTGCATATCGGCGATGAGGATTACGTGCCAACGACAGATTGAGCGTTGGGAGCCTATTGGTAATAGAAGTCGTTCCCCAACACCTTCTTGTAAAAGTTGAACGCTCGTCCAGGAGACGCGCTGCCGCTAGTACGCCAGGCGACCAGCGTGCCGGGCGAAGGATCGGTATAGCGTACCGACTTGGCGATCTCGATGGCCTTGTTGATGAATTCGGCGTACGTGGCCGACCGGGAATCTTTCGGATTATTGGCGATATTCAGGGCATCCTGGATATTCGCGCGAATCATGGCACTGTATTTCGGATAGGTTTCAAAGCCGGCGAATTGCCCGTGTGCCCGGACGATGCCGGCAATATCGGTAGCACCGCGCGCCAGGAATGGTCCGGGATTTTTCAGGCGGTTGCGCAAAATCACGTCCATTAATTGCATGGCTTCGGTGGCGGCGGCGAAAGTGTAATCACGCGCCGCCGGACCACGGCATTCCGCCAACAAAACACGCGTTTCCACGCCGGCGTTGCTTGACTCGTCTGGCAAAGCAATCATGTTCAGTTCCGTCTGTCGTGTGATGGTGGAGGGCGTTATTCAAGTTCTGAGGGCTTGATGTCCACGCTGAGCCCTTCCTTGCTGCATTTGTCCTTTTGATCCTCGACCCATTGCCGGGTGACGAGATAATCACTGCCATGGATGTCGGCGTCGGTGGCGACGACGTCTTTGTTCAGGTCAAGCAGGCGTCTGGACCGCTCCAGCGCGGTTACGCCGTCTTCCCACAAGATGATCCGGTGACCGGCCGGCCAGATAACCCAGGCGAACAACGCGCCGCCGCTGTCCTTTTCGCCGAGGATGCAGGCCTTAGTCTCAGCATGAACATGCTGGGTGCGCAGATAATCGATCAACACCGGGCGGTAACTGGAAAAAAACTTGTCTTCGGAAATCTTGAAAGTTTCCAGATGACCTTGGCAGCTTGCAATGGCTGGCACAAAAACCAGCAGCGTCAAAGCTAATGAAAAAAACGCACGCCGCATCACATCTCCCTGTTCAAAATTCCTGGCGGCGAGAGTGTCGCATACATGACTCGGACAATGGAATTGCGGCCGTCGTGCCTAGGGAAATTCCCAGCTTGGCAATATCGTTGGTTCGAGGCGTAATGGCCCCATCGAGCAAGCCAAGGGGGCAGGGTCATGGCGTCGGAACCATACCAACCAGAAACGCCGTTGGCGCTCGAGCAAACGCGCCACACCAGCCCTCGCGCGG
The DNA here is from genome assembly GCA_966430775.1 of uncultured Dyella sp. Classification (GTDB taxonomy): domain Bacteria; phylum Pseudomonadota; class Gammaproteobacteria; order Xanthomonadales; family Rhodanobacteraceae; genus Dyella_B. Next base: position 3,691 of record CBJMMB010000156.1, read on the forward strand.
CACGCAACGCATTACCGCAATCGCGACGCATGCGGCTGTGCGAACTGGGCTACGACGATATCCCGCTGCTCAGCAGCCTGTTCGCCCAGACCGGCATGCATCCGCTGTTGATGGAAAGCCCCACGCGCTTTATCGACGTCGCCGCCATCGTGGCATGCGCGCAGCGGCTGTATGCCCATGCGCGCGGCCTGGGCGCATGGCGGGCGAATACGCTGGATGGCGCATTTATCGGCCTTTTTTCCTTGCTGCCGATTGCGGGAAGCGCGGAAGTGGAGCTTCACGTGCGGCTGAAGCCCGAAACCTGGGGCCGCTGGTACGCGATCGAGGGCACGCATCTGCTGTGCCGGCAGGCATTCGACAATGTCGGCCTGCCGCGGTTGTTCGGTTACTGCCATCCGGATCACCGTCGCGTGCAGCGGATCATGCTGCATTTCGGTTTTCGCCATTTGGGCTTGTGTGAGCATCGTGGCCAGATGGCGCATCGCTATGTGCTGGATGCGGCGACGTGGCGCGAACGCAAGCCGGCTGCGGCGCATTGAATGGCGACTACTAAATGCTTGCCGTGACGTACTCCCTCCCTTACTACGCAGGGGAGGGAGCTGACTGCGCAAGCAACAAACTCTACGCGCTCAACGTCGCTTATAAAAATCAAAGCTGATGCACAATCCACCCCGCCGGCATGGGCGCAGTCGGCGCAGTACCACGAATGACCGCCTGCACGATGTCTTCCGGCGTGCTATCCGCTTGCTGCCAACGCTGCGCGAGGCGGTCGAGAATATCGCGCGTATCGCAGGTGTACGTGCCTTCCAGTTCGGTGCCGACTTCGGCGCTCAGCTTGCTGGCGTAGAACGCGCGCAATTGCGGATTGAGTTCGAACAGCGCCAGCAGCTTGCGCATGGCGTCGGCGTACAGCGCCTGGTCCAGCATCGGCCGCTGCGTCTGCTGGCAATACCACACGGTGAGATATTCGATCGGCCCAAGCAGGCGGCGACGATTCATCGAGCCGGCAGGTGAGGGAGCATCGTCGGCGGCGCTGCGCAAGGAACTGCCCCATCCGCTCAACGGTCCGGAAGGCAGATCCATCCGCTGCGCCGCGGCGGCGAGCAGGTCGGCCACGCATTGTTTCGCGGCCGTGTCTTCGCTCTCCGCAACGATCAGCAGCATCTTCAGGAACACCGGATACGCCTCATCGCCCAACTGGCGCACCACGCGTTTGGCGAGCGCAAGCCGCAGCTCAATCGAGGGTTCGCGCTGCAGCGCACCCACCAGGCGGCGGGTGGTTTCCAATAAAGGTTCGGCCAGGGTTTGCAGCTCGACGCTCATGCGCGCAGTCGGCGGCCAGCGTCAGCCGAGCGGCGCAAGAATATGGTTGACCAGTTGATCGAGCCGTGTCGCAGCGGGGGCATCCAGGCCGCTGCGCACACCCAACATGCGCTCTGCCGCGCTGGCTCCGGCCCACACGTCCAGCCCCAGCAACTGATTGCCGGTGGCCGCATGCAGCCGCGCCGATACGCTCAGGCCGCCTGCTGTCTGGACCGCCTCCGCTCCGGCAGGCGGCAAGCGTGATGAAAGCTCGGTAACGTTCATGGCGCTTGGCTTCGGTTGCGTGTCTGCGGCAAGTCTAGGCCTCCGGCCGCCGCACGAAAGCTGGGGGATTCCCTAGGTGGTCGCCTAGGACGGCCGGGCGCACACTGCCGTGGCATGTAACGGCGTCGACCAGGTGAGGCATGGCGGGGCAGAACAAGGACAGCGGCGATCGCACCGAAAAACCCACCGCCAAACGCTTGCGCGACGCGCGCAAGGACGGCGACGTTTCCAAAAGCCGCGAGCTGACCAGCACCACCCTGGTGCTGGCCTGGCTGCTGATGGTGATGATGGGCCTGCCCTTGATCCGCGCGCGCCTGAGCGGCCTGTTCGACACGGTTATCCATGGCATGGACCAGCCCTTCGATCGGGCGCTGCACGACATCGGACTGGCGACGTGCGCGGCGTTCCTATGGCTGACGGTGCCGCTGCTGCTGGGCGCGGCGGCGATCGGCGTGCTGGTGGAATTCCTGCAGGTAGGCCCAGTGTTCGCGCCGAAGAAAATCAAGCCGGACGCCAGCCGACTCAATCCCGTGGAAGGGATGAAGCGTCTTTTTTCGCAAGAGAATGTGGTGGAGGTGATCAAGGCGCTGGTCAAGAGCAGTTTGTTGATCGGCCTGTTCGCCTGGGTGCTGTTCGCCTTCATCGGGCAGTTCGTGC
>CBJMMB010000157.1:0-5877 GCA_966430775.1 uncultured Dyella sp.
AGATGCTGGCGCGCATCAAGACCGAAGTGATCCAGATGCTGGCGCGCATCCGCATCCGCAGCGAAGAAGAAGTCGCCGCGATGGAAGCCGAACAGCAGCGCATGGCCGAACGCCTGGCGCGCCAGATGCAGACCACCGGCGGCGGTGCCCCGGCGGGCGGCGCGCTCGGCATGGATGCACCTGCCATGCAGTCCGAGGCCGCGACGCTGGAACCGCTCGTCAACGGTCCGAAAGTGGGCCGCAACGATCCGTGCCCGTGCGGTTCGGGCAAGAAGTACAAGCACTGCCACGGGCAGTTGAGCTGATGTAGGTTGGGGTGCAAACCCTGAAATATCCCCGTTTTGCTGCAAAAAACGAACAGCTTCACCGTGGCGTATTGCTAAGAAAAACCACATCGTCATTCCGGCGCAGGCCGGAATCTATCGCCAGCACGAAGCATGGATTCCGGCCTGCGCCGGAATGACGATGAGGTAATTAGGAAAGTTAGATCATGGGTTGGGGTGCGAACCCCAACTTCCGCATGCCCCTGTAAAAGGCGACGTTGGGGTTTGCACCCCAACCTACGTCAGTCGGCGCCCGGCGTGCGCTTGCGATGCGGTTCCGCATCCACCGTGATGTACTGCGGTTCTTCGCTGTCCAGCCGCAGCGCGGTGAGCTTGCCGCCCCACACGCATCCGGTATCGATGCCGTAGATCCCCAATCCCGCAAAGCGCCCGAGCGCCGACCAATGGCCGCATACGATGCGGTTGTCGCGCTTGCGCATGCCGGGCACTTCGAACCACGGATACATGCCGGGCTTCTGCGTGCCGGGCGCGCCCTTGCCTTCGAAATCGATGCGGCCGTTGACGTCGCAATAGCGCATGCGCGTGAGCGTGTTGATCGACGCGCGCATGCGTTCGATGCCTTGCAGACGGCTGCTCCACGCCGCGGGCCGGTTGCCGAAAAGATTCTTCAGCAGGCGCGGATGACGCGGGCTGGCCAGCTCGCGCTCGATTTCCGATGCGCAACGCTGCGCTTGGCGCAACGTCCAGCTCGGTGCAAGGCCGGCGTGCACCATGGTCCAGCCGATCGTCTCATCGTGATGCAGCAGCTTTTGCGTGCGCAGCCAGTCGAGCAGGGTGGTCGCATCTTCCGCGAACAACACTTCGCGCAGCTCCGGATTCACGCGCGCCTGCGCGTCCTGCTTGCGCTGACCGATGGCGAGCAGGCTCAGATCGTGATTGCCGAGCGTGACCACCGAGTTGTCGCGCAAGGAATACACCAGCCGCAGCGTTTCTAGCGACTGTCCGCCGCGATTGACCAGGTCTCCGCAGAACCACAGCCGATCGACGGCCGGATCGAAGCGCAGCTTGTCCAGCAGACGCTGCAGCTCCGGATAGCAGCCCTGGACGTCGCCGATTGCGTAGATGGCCATCAGCGCATCACCTCGAAGCTCTGCCGCACGCCTGTCATGAACGGATCCTCGATCAGTGCAGCGTGCGAGGGATGGACAACGTGAAAGCCGGGATCGGCGCTTCGAAGCGCGTGCCGTCGTCGGCCACCATCTGGTAGCTGCCCTGCATGGTGCCAACGGCCGTTTCCAGCACCGCGCCGGAGGTGTACTCGTAATCGTCGCCCGGACGCATCCACGGTTGTTCACCCACCACGCCTTCGCCGAACACCTCCTCCACCTTGCCATTGGCGTCCGTGATCACCCAGTGACGGGTGAGCAGGCGGGCGGGCACGAATCCGGCATTGTGCAGCTTGATCGTGTAGGCGAAGACGTAGCGGTTCTCGTTGGGGGCGGATTGATCGGGAACGAAACGGGTCTGCACCCGCACGTCGATCGTGTAGGGGGTTTTGGCTTTCATGGGCCGCATTGTAGCGGGACTCGTTGCGGGGCGCGGGCTCGTCGATCGGGAACGGCGAGCGCGGCATGCGCAGGCTTGAGTCCTCGACGATTTACGCGTCCCGCAGCTTGGCCAGCGCCACGAAGTCCATCGGCGCCAGCACTTCCGCGCGCGCCTTTGGATCGATCCCGGCCGAGCGGATGGCGTCGGCATCCATCAGCTGTCGCAACGCATTGCCGAGCGTCTTGCGACGCTGTGCGAAGGCCGCTTTCACCACGGCGTGCAAGCGTGCGGGATCGGCATCGTGCCGCGCGTCGGCCGGCAAGGGCACGAGGCGGACGACTGACGAATCCACTTTCGGCGGCGGCCGGAATGCGCCGGGCGGCACGTCGAACAACGGCTCCACGCGGCACGCGAGCTGCAGCATGACAGATAGACGTCCATACACCTTGCTGCCAGGTTCGGCCGCCATGCGATCGACCACTTCCTTCTGCAGCATGAAGTGCATGTCGGCGATCGCCGCCGCGTGGTCGACGCAATGAAACAGGATCGGGCTGGAAATGTAGTACGGCAGATTGCCGGCAATGCGCAGACGCGCGACGCCCGCACGCTGCGCCATCGCGGTGAAATCCACTTTCAGCACATCGGCATGCACGATCGATAGTGCACCGACGCTTGCCGCTTTGGCCTCGAGGTTCGGAATCAGGTCGGTATCGAGTTCGATCGCCGTGAGCTTGCCGGCGGCGGCGAGCAGCGGAAAGGTCAGCGCGCCTTCGCCCGGTCCGATTTCCACCAGGAAATCATCCGCGCGCGGTGCGATGACGGAGACGATGCGATCGATGTAATGGCGTTCGTGCAGGAAGTGCTGGCCGAAACTTTTCTTGGGGCGGGCAGGAGCATTCATGAGGTTTTATCGGCGGCGCTGCGTATGACCAGATCCAGCGCCATGCGCGCCGCGGCGATCAGGCTGGAGGGATCGGCCTTGCCGGTACCGGCAAGATCCAGCGCGGTGCCGTGATCGACCGAAGTGCGGATGAAGGGCAGGCCAAGTGTGATGTTCACCGTGCGATCGAAGGCTTCGCTTTTCAGCACCGGCAACGCCTGGTCGTGATACATCGCCAGCACCGCGTCGTAGCGCGCGCGCTGCGCGGGTACGAAGGCGGTGTCGGCGGGAACGGGTCCAAGCAACTGCATGCCTTCCTGGCGCAGCTTGTCCATCACGGGAATGATCGTGTCGATTTCTTCGTGCCCGATATGGCCGCTTTCGCCGGCGTGCGGATTGAGACCGAGCACGGCGATGCGCGGCGCAGCGAAACCGAATTTCGCCCGCAGCTCCTGGTGCACGATGCGCAGGGTGCGTTCCAGCGATCGGGCATCGATCGCCGCCGATACGGCGTGCAACGGCAGGTGCGTGGTGGCCAGCGCCACGCGCAGCTCGGGGCTGGCCAGCATCATCACGACCTCGGCGCGGCTTTGTTCGGCGAAGAACTCGGTGTGGCCGCGGAAGGGAATGCCGGCTTCGTTGATCGAGGATTTCTGCAGCGGCGCCGTCACGACGGCGGCGTAGCGACCCGCCATGCAGCCGCTTGCCGCTTCGCTCAAGCTGGCCAGCACGTGGCGGGCATTGTGCGGATCGGGCCGGCCGGGCACTTCGGTAGCGGCGAGCGGCACGTGCCGCACGCGCAGCAGGCCAGGCGGGCGCTCGGTAATGGCTTCGCCGTCATCGTCGATCAGGCGAACGGATGTGCCGCACCGTGCGGCGGCGCGTTCGAGCAGGGCGCGATCGGTGATTGCAACGAAATTGGCCGCCAGCGAAGTGGCGGCCAATCGAACGAGCAATTCCGGACCGACACCCGCCGGCTCGCCGGCGGTAAGGGCGAGCCGCGGCAGCGCGAGCGTGGTCATGGCTTACCCGCGCGGCATCGCCATTACGACGACGCCTTGCTGTTGTTGTCCGACGCGGGCTCTTCCAGTTCCGGCGCGAGAATCTTCACGTAGGAACTGGAGCGCAGGTCGCGCAGGAAGTCGTCGTAGGCCTGGTCCGCCTTGCGGTTGCCGATGGCCTGGCGCGCCTGGTTGCGGGCGATCTCGCTGGTCATGTCGCTGTTGCGCGTGCCCAGGCGCTGCAGCACGTGCCAGCCCGCTTCGCTCTGGAACGGTTGCGCGACTTCGCCATCCTTCATGTCGGCCAGCTTCTGGCCGATCAGCGTGCCCCAGTCGCCCTGCTGGAACCAGCCCATGTCGCCGCCGGCATTGGCGGTGGTGTCGTCGTTGGAGTTGTCCTTCGCCAGCTTGGCGAAGTCCTCATGCTTGTTGACGATGCGGTTGTAGAGGTCCTGCGCCTTCTGCTGCGCCTGCGTGGGCGAGAGCAGCTCGCTCGGGCGGATCAGGATCTGGCGGGCGTGGTACTCGGTGACCATCTGCTTGGACTGCGCGCGCTGGTCCACCAGCTGCAGAATGTGGAAGCCGGTCGGGCCATGCAGGATGCCGCTGACGTCGCCGGGCTTGAGGCTGCTGATGGCATCGACGAAGGCCGGCGGCACCTCGTCCATGCGGCGCCAGCCCAGGTCACCGCCGTCCAGCGCGTCCGGCGCGTCGGAGAAGCGGATCGCCGCGGCCTTGAACGGCATGCCGCCCTTGATCGCGGCCAGCGCCTGCTCGGCCTTCTTCTGCGCGGTGTCGATGTCCGCGGCGGAAGCGCCACCGGGAATGCTGATCTGGATGTGCGCCAGATGCACTTCGCCGGCCTTGTAGCTGGGGCTGTTGAGCAGGTTGTTGATTTCGCTTTCGGTCACCGACACGGAGCTGCGCACCACGTTCTCGTGCAGCTTCTGCACCACCAGCTGATCGTGCAGCTGCTGGCGGTAGGCAGCGTAGCTCATGCCGCTCTGTTCGACGGCGGCGCGCAGCTGGTCGGGACTCATCTTGTTCTGCGCGGCGACGGCCTGTACCGCCTGGTCGACGTCGGCGTCGGAGACGCGGATGCCCTGGTCGTCCGCGCGCTGCAGCTGCAGCTTCATCAGGATCAGGCGGTCCAGCACCTGCCGGCGCAGCACGTCGATCGGCGGCAGCTGGCCCGGCTGGTTGGCGTATTGCTGCTGGATCGCGGCGACGGCGTCGTTGAGTTCGCTCTGCAGGATCACCTCGTCTTCGACGACGGCGACGATACGGTCGATCGGCTGTTGTCCGGAGTTCGAATCCTGCGGCGCCAGGAACTGGGCCTGGGCCAGCGACGGGATCGCCATGACGATCGTCAGCAGGAACATCGCAAAAATCTGCTTCATCAGTGAACAGCCTTCTGTCGCCCGGGGGCGAAGGGGTTGGTGACGGTATTGCTCAAAAACCAGCCGGGGCGGCCGCTTTTCCGAGGGCGCGCCCAAAACCGGCCGGAACGCGCTTATTGATAGCCAAGGATATCACGCCGCAGCACGCTCTCCGTCTGGCCGCTGAAAGTGCCCAGGCCCTTGAATTCCAACTGGAACATGACGGCCGTGTCGCTGCGCGGCGCGGTCTGCCCCGGGGGCAACGCGGCGACCACGCCGTAGTAGCCAGTGACGTAGTGGCGGGCCACCACGCTGACCTTCACGCAGCATCCTTCGTACTGCACGCCGGCCAGGGCTTCCACGGTGCGCTTGTCCATCATCGAGTAGGTCCACTCGCCGATCAGGCGCCAGCGTTCCGTGAGCGGATAGACCGCCGAGGCTTGATATTGTTCCAGCAGGCCGCGGCGATAGCGGTAGGAGAAATTGAGGATGCCGTCGAAGCCCAGCCGGCGCTGCAGCGCGAAGGTGCCCAGATCAGTGCGGCGCGAGTTCGGGTTCCACAGATACTCGGTGCTGGCGGTCCACTGGTCGTCGAGCTGGGTGCTGAGCTCGGTCACGTAGTCCGAACCGCGCCAGTCGGTGGTGGCGTTACAGCCGGCGACGCTGCTGTTGGAAACCGTGGTGCACGGCAGCTGCACTTTCTGCGGCGTGAAGTAGCGGATCTGGCCGAAGGTGGCCGAGAGCCGCTCCACGCCGCCGTCGTCGAGCAGGCGCGTGGTGACCGC
>CBJMMB010000158.1:0-5808 GCA_966430775.1 uncultured Dyella sp.
AGCTTCATCTCCTTGATGACGCCCGAAGCGCTGGCGGGAATCTCCATCGTCGCCTTGTCCGATTCCAGCGTGATCAGGCTTTGTTCCTTCGCCACGCTGTCGCCGGCTTTCACCATCACCTCGATCACCGGCACGCCTTCGTGACCGCCGATGTCGGGGACTTTCAATTCGATCGTATTGGCCATGATCTATGTTCTCCTCGCGTCAGAGCAGCAGGCGGCGGATGTCGCCGAGCTGGGTGGCGAGGAAAGACGCAAAGCGCGCCGCGACGGCGCCGTCGATCACGCGATGGTCGTAGCTGAGCGACAGCGGCAGGATCAGGCGCGGGGCGAATTCCTTGCCGTTCCATACCGGCTTGGTCTGCGCCTTGGTCACGCCGAGGATCGCCACTTCCGGCGCATTGACGATCGGCGTGAACGCCGTGCCGCCGATGCCGCCGAGCGAGGAGATCGAGAAGCAGCCGCCGGACATGTCGGCCGGGCCGAGCTTCTTGTCGCGCGCCTTCTTGGAGATCTCGCCGAGTTCGGCCGCCAGGTCCAGCAGGCCCTTCTTGTCGCAGTCGCGGATCACCGGCACCACCAGGCCATCGGGCGTGTCCACCGCGATGCCGATGTGGAAGTACTTCTTGAGGATGAGCTTCTCGCCGCTCGCATCCAGCGAGGCGTTGAACTGCGGGAATTTCTTCAGCGCCGCGACCACCGCCTTGATCTGGAACACCAGCGGGGTGATCTTCAGGTCCTTGTTCTCTTCGCCGAGCTTCTTGCGGAAGGCTTCCAGCTCGGTGATGTCGGCGTCTTCGTGATGCGTGACGTGCGGGATCATCGCCCAGTTGCGGGCGAGGTTCTGGCCGGAAATCTTCTGGATGCGGGTAAGCGGCTTTTCTTCCACCTCGCCGAACTTGGCGAAATCCACCTTCGGCCAAGGCAACAGGTTGAGCCCACCGCCAGCCGCCACTGCGCCACCTTCCACCGGACGCGCGCCGGAAGCCAGCGCATGCTTGACGTAGGCGGCGATGTCCTCGCGCAGGATGCGGCCACTGCGGCCACTGCCCTTCACCTGGTGCACGTCCACGCCCAGTTCGCGCGCGAAGGCGCGCACGGCCGGCGTGGCATACGGCGCATCGCCCGGCATCACCAGCTTGGCGTCGAACGGCGGGCGGGCCTGCGGGGCGACGTCGCCTTCGGGCGCATTGCCGGGCAGCACGCTGCGGCCGCCGACGGGAGCGGGCTCTTCCTTCACCTGCGGCGCCGGAGCTGGCGCAGGCGCAGGCGCGGGGGCCGGAGCCGGTGCCGGGGCTTTCGCGGCGGGGGCGGGCGCCGGTGCGGCTGCGCCGCCGGCGGCTTCGATGATCGCGATCAGCGCACCCTCGGAAACCTCGTCGCCCACCTTCAGCTTCACTTCCTTGACCACGCCGGCGAAGGGCGCGGGCACTTCCATGGTGGCCTTGTCGGACTCAAGCGTGATCAGGCTTTGATCCTTCTCGATGGTGTCGCCGGGCTTGATCATCACTTCGATGACGGGCACATCCGCGTGTCCGCCGATATCCGGAACGCGGGCTTCTTTAGGGTCAGCCATGATTTCTCCTGCGGAACGAAGGCAGCCGCGGGGAAGGAGAAGGCGGCCGCAAGGCTTCCATCATAGCAACCGGCGCCCCTTCACGGACATGGCAAAGACGCCAAAGAACGCCATCCGCATACGTATGCGACAGAATTGTCCTACTTTTCGGCCGCGGCCGATGCCATCACCACGCGCACCTCACGGTGTGGGTACGGAATGTGGATGCCTTCGGCCTGGAAGGTTTCTTTCACCTTGCGCAGCAGATCGGTCTGCGCGGGCCAGAAATCGTCCACTCCGGTATGGCCGCGCAGCAACAGCAGCACGGCGCTGTCGGCCAGCGAATCGGTCCACACCGTAGGCGCCGGATCCTTGAGGATGCGCGCATCGGCCGCGAACAGGCGCTGCACCACCGCGATGGCCTTGCCGATGTCGTCGTCATAGCCGATGCCCACGCGCAGCTCGAAGCGCCGGATGCCGCGCCGGCTGAAATTGATGATCACGTCCGCGCCGATCTTCGCGTTGGGCACGATGGCCTCGCGGTTGTCCGCCAGCACCAGCTGGGTATGCATCAGGTTGATGCCCTCCACCGTGCCGTCCACGCCGCCGGCATGGATGAAATCGCCCACCTTGAACGGGCGGAACACGATCAGCAGCACGCCCCAGGCCAGGTTGCTCAGCGAGCCCTGCAAGGCCAGGCCGATCGCCAGGCCGCCAGCGCCCAATGCGGCCAGCAGCGGCGCACTCGGCACGCCCGCGGTCTGCAGGGCGATCACGATCAGCACCGCGATCAGCACGCCATACACCAGATTGCGCAGAAAGCCGCTCAGCGTCGGGTCCACCGCTGCGCGATGCATCGCGCGCTGCATGAAGTTCGCCAGCCGCGCCGCCAGCCAGCGGCCGACCAGCAGCACCAGCAAGGCGCCGAGCAGGGCCGGCGCATGATCGATGAAGAACGTGCGCAGATCGTCGCGCGTAAGGCTAAGCAGGTGTTCGAGCATGGCGCAGTCCCTGGCGAATGCGCAAAGCCTAGCAGCCGTCCCCGCCGATTGCAGGCATGCCGCGCCACTTGTGCGTCGCAGCTGGACAAGCGCGCCGCCGCGGTGGATATAGCGCATGCCCGCACACCATTGGGCTGGGGTTTCAAGCAATTCGATAGGCAAAACGATACCGGCGGCCACGCACCGCCGGAACGGCACGGTTGATGCGCGCACGACGCAGACCTTTCAACTACCGGAGACATCGAGATGCTTGCCAAGCAGAAGAAGAACCTTGCCCGCTCCCTGCTCGCCGCCGCGATCGTTGCGACAGCGAGCCTTGCGCCTGCGGCCGACGCCGCCATCGCGCCGGGCTATTTGCTGTTCAGTCCCTACAAGGACATCACGGTCGATATGAACTGGCAGAACGACACGCTGCAGACAGCGGCGTCCGGCACGTCGTTGCCGCTGGTCGGCGCCGGCAGTTTCTACGCCACGCAGGAACCCAAGCTGGGTGCGGTCACGCTGTCCTTCGCCACCGGTGCCTGCGGCAGCGAAAGCTGGGCCGGGCTTTCCGCTGCGGCGTTCGCCTCGGCCAACATCGGCGCGCTGTCCAGTGCCGGCTTGAACTACGTGATTTCCACCGGCGGCGCGGGCGGCGTATTTACCTGCGCCACGCCCAGCGCCTTCGCCAGCTTTATCGCCACCTACTACACGCCACAGATGGTCGGCGTGGATTTCGATATCGAAAGCACGCAGACCCAGGCCGACATCCAGCAGCTCGTCGCCGATGCCGCGGCGGTGCAAACGCAATATCCCAATCTGCGCTTCTCTTTCACGCTCGCCACGCTGGCCGCGTCCGACGGCAGTTATGCAGGCCTCAATACGCTGGGCCAGCAAGTGGTGCAGGCGATCAAAGCGTCCAACCCCGCCATCACCAACTACACTATCAACCTGATGGCGATGGATTACGGCAAGGCGGCAGCGTCCAACTGCGTGGTGGTGAGTGGCGCGTGCGAGATGGGCCAGTCGGCGATCCAGGCGGTTGCGAACCTGGAGCATACCTATGGCATCGCGCCGGCCCATATCGAACTCACGCCGATGATCGGCCAGAACAACACCTCCGGCGAGATCACCACGGTGAGCGACGTCGACACCATCACCAGCTACGCCATCGCCAACGGGCTGGCGGGTTTGCACTACTGGTCGCTGGATCGCGATACGCCGTGTTCGAGCAAGAAGACGCTGTCGAATTCGTGCAATGGCGTAAGCGGGTCCACGTCGTTGCAATACACGAATGAATTCCTGAAGGATCTGGGGCGCTAAACCTGCCGCGCATTCGTAGGTTGGGGTGCGAACCCCAACATGGCCATGCATGCATAGATGGCGATGTTGGGGTTTGCACCCCAACCTACGGCGCATAAAAAAAGCCCGGTGGGGAACCGGGCGTGTGACTGTCCATGCTTGGGGGAGCATGGTGGGGGATGGTGCGCCAGGTCACTAGCGCTGGGCGTATTGGCTCGCCTTGTCGGAACGATCCATGTCTGGGGAAATCAATTGCAGGCGCTCACCGTTGGGCAGACGGAACTGGAACTGCTGCTGCAGTTGTTCCAGCCGGCTGAAATGCGGGCACAGCGCTTCTGCGCGCTGGCCCAGTTCATCGGCCGGCGCATGCACCGCCTTGTCCAGCGTGGCCTGCAATGCACCGGTGCGTGCCTGCAATGCGGCGAGTCGGCTCGAGTCGCCGCTGAGCGCACCCTTCACAACATCGGCGGTGACATTGCTTACCAGGTCTTCGACGGTATTTTGCAGGTGCTCGCCGAACAGATCATCTGCGCCATCAGCGGTCCACAGGCCATGGCCGAGCGTGCTGTCGATATGTTGCACCGCCTCGTTATGTCGATCGCGCAATTCGTGCAGCAGGCGCGTGCGCTCGTCGCCGTTTTCCGCCAGCGTGGCCACCACTGTGGTCAGCGCTGAATAACCCACTTCGACACCGTCGCGCTCGATCGCCGCAAAAGCAGGCACCAGTTCGCGTACCTGCGCTTCGTAATCGCGCAGGCGCGCCGCATCCGCTGCGGACACGGTCACGGTCCGGTCGTCCACCTGCAGGGCGCCGTCGTGCATGAAGATCCTGGCGGGTGCGCCATTGTTGCGGGTGAAGGCGATGCCACCGGCTTGCACCTGTATGTCGTAAGCGCTGTTGAACGCACACGACAGATGATGCGAATGGCCGTCTGTTGCATGCACGGCGCCCGCGGCGGCGAGCGCGAAAATCGTAGCGAACGAAAACAGGTGACGACGCATGGGCGATCCCTCCAGGATGAGAGCCGCGATGGCTCCTGCACGCTTCGATGCGTGATCCGGCGCATAGGGTTTAACGCGCAGCCCCTCGCCGGCATGGGCCGTACGTCATTCCCTGCCATCGGTCATGGCCGGCGACCATGACGTTTGGCGCAGCGCACATAGGCAAACGAACCAGTGCGCGATAAGTTCAGGTCTTTGGGGATCAGGGGCTAGCCATGCCATCCACCGATGTGATCGTCGTCGGCGCCGGTCTTGCCGGCCTGGTCGCGGCCACGGAGCTGACCGACGCCGGCCGGCGCGTGATGATCGTCGAGCAGGAACCGGAGCAGAGCCTGGGCGGGCAGGCGTTCTGGTCGTTCGGCGGTTTGTTCTTCGTCGATTCTCCCGAGCAACGCCGCATGGGCGTGCGCGACTCGCACGCACTGGCGCTGGCGGACTGGATGGGCACCGCCGCGTTCGATCGCCCGGAAGATCATTGGCCACGCCGCTGGGCCGAGGCCTATGTGGATTTTGCCGCGGGCGAAAAACGCGCCTGGCTGCACGGCATGGGCATGCGCTGGTTTCCGGTGGTGGGCTGGGCCGAACGCGGTGGTTATGGCGCGATCGGGCATGGCAATTCGGTGCCGCGCTTTCACGTGACCTGGGGCACCGGCCCCGGCGTGCTGGAGCCGTTCGTGCGGCGCGCACGCGAAGCGCAGGCGAAAGGCTTGCTGAGTTTTGCCTTCCGCCATCGCGTGGATGGATTGATGGTGGAGAACGGCAGCGTGATCGGCGTGCATGGCGCGCGCCTCGCCGACGACAACATGGAACGCGGCAAACCCAGTTCACGCGAGGTCATTGGCGATTTCGAATGGCGTGCGCAGGCGGTGATCGTGGCCTCCGGCGGTATCGGTGGCAATCATGAACTGGTCCGCCAGAACTGGCCGCAGCATCTGGGCGCTCCGCCTTCGCACATGCTGTGCGGCGTGCC
>CBJMMB010000159.1:0-5793 GCA_966430775.1 uncultured Dyella sp.
TTGGCCGAGCAGAAGCCCGCCATCGCCGTGCCGGTGGTGGCGAATTCGGCGCCGCCGGCGACCATCACGTCGGCATCGCCGTACTGGATCATGCGCGCGGCCAGGCCGATGTTGTGCGTGGCGGTGGTGCAGGCGGTGACGCAGGCGATGTTCGGGCCCTTCAGGCCGAACATGATCGACAGGTTGCCCGACACCATGTTGATGATCGAGCTGGGCACAAAGAACGGCGACACGCGGCGCGGGCCTTTCTCGTGCAATTCGATCGAGGTGTCCTCGATGGTGTTGAGTCCGCCGATGCCGGCGCCGATCGCCACGCCGATGCGCGGCGCGTTGGCGTCCGTCACTTCCAGCCCGGAATCGCGCAAGGCCTGGGTGCCCGCGGCGATGCCGTAGTGGATGAACGGATCCATCTTCTTCACGTCCTTCGGCGGCATCCATTGCGCGGGATCGAAATCGCGCACCTGGCCGGCAATGCGCGTGGCATACGCCGTCGCGTCGAAATGCGTAACCTGGCCGATGCCGCTGACGCCCTTGAGGATGTTGTTCCAGGCGGTGGCGATGTCGTTGCCGACCGGCGAGATGATGCCCATGCCGGTCACTACCACACGTCGTTTGCTCATGGATCGAATTCCTAGCTGGTTCGGGAAAGGTCAGCCGCGAGGCACGCTTTCCTTGACGTTGCGACGCGCCGATCCGGCACACCATACGGGATCGGACGTTGCAAATTGCAGAAACGAAAACTGCGCCGAGATGGCGCAGCTTCCGATATCGCTACGTGGAGACATGGGACGCGTGTGCTTCGCCCCGCCACGCGGATCAGCTTTCCTTGGTATGGGCCTTGATGTAATCGACAGCCTGCTGCACGGTGGTGATCTTCTCGGCTTCCTCGTCGGGAATTTCGGTTTCGAATTCCTCTTCGAGCGCCATCACCAGTTCGACCGTGTCCAGCGAATCCGCGCCCAGATCGTCTACGAACGAAGAGTTCGCGCTGACCTCGTCTTCCTTCACGCCAAGCTGCTCGACGACGATTTTCTTGACGCGTTCTTCGATGGTGCTCATGTTGCCTTTGCCTCCCAAGGGGAAATTAGTCCGTCTGCCGGGTTTCCCCCGGCAAAGTCTGCGGCATTGTAGTGGCTAAGCCGCGAAGCCGCCAATTATGCCAGGAATACAAGCCGCCGGGGTTTCTGCGACGCGAAGGTGCCGATTGTCACCCAAAACGGGCGCCGTGACGACTTCCGCTCGCACCGGCGCCCGACTGCCGGGTTTCAAACGCAAGAGCTTGTGCTGGCCAGGCCTATTTCAAGTCCATGGCCATGGCGGACAAACCTCTTACGGCATGTACATGCCGCCGTTCACGTGCAAGGTCTCGCCGGTGATGTAGGCGGCCGCGGGCGAAGCCAGGAAGCCCACCGCCTTGGCGATGTCGCTCGCTTCGCCAAAGCGGCCCAGCGCGATCTGGCCCAGCAGCGCCTGCTTGGATTCCTCCGGCAGGCCGCGGGTCATGTCGGTATCGATGAAGCCCGGCGCCACCACGTTGACGGTGATGCCGCGCGAGCCGATTTCGCGCGCCAGCGATTTGGAGAACGCGATGATGCCGGCTTTCGCCGCGGCGTAATTGGCCTGCCCCGGATTGCCGGTAAGGCCGATCACCGAAGCGATCGAAATGATGCGGCCCTTGCGCGCCTTCATCATGCCGCGCATCACCGCCTTGGACAGGCGATAGACCGATGTGAGGTTGGTGTCGAGAATCGCCTGCCAGTCTTCGTCGCGCATGCGCATCAGCAATTGGTCGCGCGTGATGCCGGCGTTGTTGACCAGGATCGATATCGCACCGTGCTGCTTGGCGATGTCCTCGATCAAGGCGTCCACCGATGCCGCATCGGTCACGTTGAGCACGCGCCCGTGGCCGCCGTGCGGCGCAAGCCGTTCGCCGATCGCCGCGGCGCCCGCTTCGCTGGTGGCGGTGCCGATGACGGTGGCGCCCATGGCGGCCAGTTCATCGGCGATCGCCGCGCCGATGCCGCGGCTGGCGCCCGTGACGAGGGCGATTTCACCTTGCAGAGTGCTCATTCTTCAGTGTCCTTCAAGCAGCGTTCGAAGATGGAAATAGTCAGGCCCACTCGCCGCGCACGGCGTCGAGTTCGGCCGGCGTACCGATGGCGCGCGCTTCGACGCTCTTGTCGATGCGCTTGATCAAGCCGGCCAGCACCTTGCCGGGGCCGCATTCGGCCAGGCGCGTGGCGCCGCCGGCAACCAGCGTCTGCACGCATCCGGTCCAGCGCACCGGCAGATACAACTGGCGCTGCAAGGCGCCGCGAATGTCGTCCAGCGTGTCGTAGGCGCGCGCTTCGGCGTTCTGCACCACCGGGATGCCCGGCAATTGCCATGCGATGGAGGCCATGCGCTCGCCCAGCTTGTCGGCAGCCTCGCGCATCAGCGCGGTATGCGATGGCACCGAAACGGCCAGCTTCACCGCTTTCTTGACGCCTTGCTCGGCGAGCTTCGACAGCGCGCGATCCACCGCATCGGCGTGGCCGGCGATCACCAACTGGCCAGGCGAGTTGTAGTTGGCCGGCGCCACCACATGGCCTTGCGCCACTTCCTCGCACACGGTGGCGATCAACGCATCGTCACCACCGAGGATCGCTGCCATCGCGCCCACGCCGGCGGGCACCGCCGCCTGCATCAGGCGACCGCGTTCGGCGACCAGCGCCGCGGCATCGTGCAGCGACAGCGCGCCGGCGCACACCAATGCGCTGTATTCGCCCAGGCTGTGTCCGGACAATTGCGCCGGCTGCGCGCCGCCGAGTTTCTGCCATACGCGCCACACGGCCACGCTGGCCGCGAGCAGCGCCGGCTGCGTGTTTTCCGTGCGATTGAGCTGATCTTCCGGGCCGTGCTGGCTGAGTTCCCACAGATCGATGCCCGCGCCGTGCGAGGCTTCGTCGAAGGTGGCCTTCACTTCGGCGTGGGCGGCGGCCAGTTCGGCGAGCATGCCGACCGATTGCGAACCCTGGCCAGGAAAGACAAACGCTAGTGACGCGGTGTGCTGACTCATTGCGTGAAGAGAGGTTGACGAAACCGCACATGGTGCCAGCAACGCGCGCCGTGCGCAGCCGTATTCCGCACGGATCGCGTAACTTGCTGAAGCCTTTCTCTTTTTTGCGGCGGCAAGCATCGGCTTTTCACGCCATTTTGATGGGCGTGAGGAAATCATTCACACGCGACATATTCGCGTTCCAGCGTGGAATCGGAACGCCTTCCCAAGCTGCGCCAAGTATCTGCGAGGACACGCGATGCACGGCACCCATAGCGATCTGCCGCAACTGCAAGGCCGCCTGTTCATCACCGACGGAGGCCTTGGCACCACCATCATCTTCCACGAGCACCGCGAGCTGCCCCATTTCGCCTCGTTCATGCTGCTGGGCGATACGCGCGGGCGGCAGGCGCTGTGGCGCTACTACGCCAGCTATGCGGAACTGGCGCAAAACTTCGATACCGGCGTGGTGCTGGACAGCCCCACCTGGCGCGCCAACCGCGATTGGGGAGCCATGCTCGGCTACGACGCGCAGGCGCTGAAGGAGGCCAACGCCAAGGCCGTCACCTTGCTGCTGCATTTGCGCGAGCTGTATGAAACCGAGCGCAATCCGATCGTGATCGGCGGCAACATCGGTCCACGCGGCGACGGCTATATCGCCTGCGATAGCGAAGGCATCCGCATCGCCGCCGACTATCACCGACCGCAAGTCGAAAGCCTGATCGATGCGGGCGTGGACATGATCTCCGCGCTCACCATGACCCATTCGCAGGAAGCCACCGGCATCGCGCTGGCGGCATGGGCCTGCGCAGCGCCCGTGGTGATCTCCTACACGGTGGAAACCGATGGACGCCTGCCTTCCGGCGAAAGCCTTGCCGATGCCATCGCCCGCACCGACGATTGCACCAGCGGTTACCCGGCGTACTACATGATCAACTGCGCGCATCCGCAGCATGTGATGGAAGCGCTGGATCGATGCGAAGGCTGTCGCGCACGCATCCGCGGCCTGCGCGTCAATGCGTCCTGCCGCAGCCATGCCGAACTGGACCAATGCCACGAACTGGAAGCCGATGCGCCCGAAGCGCTGGGCTCGGCGCACCGGCCGTTGCTTGCGCTGCTGCCGAACCTGGCGGTGGTCGGCGGTTGCTGCGGCACCGACACGCGCCATGTCGATGCCATCTACCGCTACTGCTCGGAACACCGTCCGGTTCCGCCGCCTCCGCTCGCGCCGCGTTATCGAACGCCTTCGGCGAACGCCTGATCGAGATCGGCGATCAGGTCTTCCGCCGACTCCAGCCCTACCGAGATGCGGATCAGGTCGTCGCCGATACCTGCAAGGCGACGATCTTCCGCGCTCATGCCCGAATGGCTGGTATGCGCCGGACGGGTGATCAGCGATTCGATGCTGCCCAGGCTCACCGCATCGGCGTACAACTGCGCGGCCTCGATGATGCGGCCGGCGTCGTAGCGTTGCGCATCGATCTCGATGCTCAGCACGCCGCCGTAGCCGTCGAACAATGAGGCGGCCAGCACGTGATAACGATTCTCCGGCAAGCCGGGATAATTCACGCGCAGCACGCCGGGATGGTTCGCCAGATAAGCGGCCAGTTGCAGTGCATTGTGATTCTGTTCGCGCACCCGCACACCCAGCGTGCGCATGCCGCGGTGAAGCAGAAAACAATCCAGCGGATTGAGCGAACAGCCCAGGTGATTGACCTTGTGGCGGATATGCCGGATGCGCGCCTCGCTGCCGACGATGGCGCCGGCCATCACGTCCGAATGGCCGTTGAGGTATTTGGTGGCCGAATGCACCACCAGGTCGTAGCCCAGGCTCAGCGGACGAAAATTCACCGGCGACATCAGCGTGCTGTCGATCACCGAGATCAATTGGTGCTCGCGCGCGAACGCGATCACGGCACGGTGATCGATCACCTGCATGATCGGGTTCGACAACGCCTCGGTGTAGATCATGCGCGTATTCGGCTTGAGCGCCTCGCGCCATTGCGATGGATCATCGATACGGATGAAGTCGAAGGCGATGCCGTGATCGGCCAGGTCTTCTTTCACGAACGCGTGCGTGCCGCCATAGAGGCTCTCCTGCACCAGCAAGTGATCGCCGCAGCGCAAACAGCCCAATAGCGTGGATGTGATCGCCGCCATGCCGCTGGCCACCGCCAGGGCGGCCTCGCCCTGTTCCAGGCGCGCCAGCTTTTCGTGCAGGGCCAGGTGCGTGGGCGTGTTGTTGAGGCGGATGTAGCGGATGCCGTCGTAGTCGCCGTCGTTGCGATTGACGAAGATCGAGGACTGGAAGATCGGCGTAATGATGGAACCGTAGTCACGCTGGGCATGTTCGCCGGCGTGGATGATCTCGGTTTGCAAGCTGCGATCGCGCGAAGATGCCATGGGACGCTCCTTGGTCCATACAACACTTCTTAGGAATGCCGCTCGTAGATCAGCTGTAACCCAACATGTTCGGGGCGGATCGTTGGGTTACGCTGCGCTAACCCAACCTACATTTAATCTCGCCCCACATCGCTCCTTAGCCAAGCCTCGGCAAAGGAGCGCGTATCTCCATCAATAGCGCAACAACGCGGAGGCCCAGGTAAAGCCGCCGCCGAACGCTTCCAGCAACAGGTTCTGCCCGCGCTTCACCTTGCCCGAGCGCACCGCGAAATCCAGCGCCAGCGGCACCGAGCCGGCGGAGGTGTTGGCGTGCTTGTCGACGGTGACGATCACCTGCTCCATCGACATGTTCA
>CBJMMB010000160.1:0-5781 GCA_966430775.1 uncultured Dyella sp.
CGCATGCTCGAATCAACCGCCACGCAGCAGCGCATGCTTACGCTGGATTCCTACCAGGACTGCGTGGCCGAACCGATGCTGATGCTGCTCGGCGGCAAGCGCTGGCACGAGTCGGTGACGGAAAAGCCGGTGCTGGGCAGCACCGAACTCTGGAACCTGATCAACCTCACCGATGATTCGCATCCCATCCATCTGCATCTGGTGCGCTTCCAGATTCTGGATCGCCGCCCGTTCGATGCGGGCGAATGGATGGATTCGCAGACCGTGCGCTACACCGGTCCCGCACAGGCGCCTTCAGCCGGCGAGGCGGGATGGAAAGACGTGGTGCAGGCGTGGCCGGGCATGATCACGCGCATCATCGTGCGCTTCGATGGTTATCCAGGCCGTTATGCATGGCATTGCCATCTGCTGGAGCACGAAGCGAACGAGATGATGCGACCGTTCGAAGTGCTGCCCGCCTGACCTTCAACCGACGCTCTTCTCCAATGCGGCGGGCGACGCGGGCAAGGTATCGGGCGCCACCGCGCCACCGGAAATGATGAACGCCATCGCCTGGTCCATGGTCCAGTCGGTGGGCGTCAATTCGTCCAGCGGCACCACTTCCAGATAACCGCCGGTGGGGTTGGGCGTGGTGGGAATGTACACCGCAGCCATCTCGCGTCCGGTGCCTTCTTCGGTCATCACGCGCGTGACGAAACCGACCACCTTCATGCCCTTGCGCGGAAAATCCACCAACACCACGCGCTGCGCGCCGCTGGGCTTGTTCTGCAGCACCGTCATCAATTTCTTGGTGCCGCCATAGATGGTCTGCACCAGCGGAATGCGCTGCAGCAGGCTATCGAACGCATGCAGCAGCCGCTGGCCGATCATGCGATTGGCGAGAAAGCCGAGCAGATACAGCGTAGCCAGGGTCAGCACCAGCGCCAGCACGTAGGTCACCCAACCATGACTGAGCTGATCGGCCGCCTGCGGCGACACCCAACCCAGCGCGCCCACGAAGGCAGCCACCAGCGGCGCGCCAAGATCGGCCAGAACCCCCACGATGAACTTGAACACCAGCCAGGTCACCCATAGCGGCATGAAAGTAAGCAGGCCGGTGATGAGATAGCGTTTCAGGCGCAGCGGCGGCATGGACGACTCGGATGGGAAGGGCGCTTTATTGTAGGGCCAAAACTGGATGGCTCTTACGCAGGCGTAGATATGGTTTGTCGCCATGATGCGCTCCCTCCCCTGCACGCAGGGGAGGGCTGGGGTGGGGTTGTCCGAGCTTGCCGCAAAGCTGAAATTTGCCGCGAGATTGCCGACCCTCACCTATCCAACAGGGGGAGGGAGTCAATCGCGATAAACATCGCGCGCCACGGCCTGCATCACCAAATGCCGCGGCTGCAGATTGATGCCCACACGCGTACGCGCATCGGTGGAAGCGATCGGCACCAGGCGCCAGCGCGCGGCGATGATCGCGACGGCCAGGGTTATTTCAGTAAGGCTGAAATGATCGCCAGGACAACGCCGCACGCCCGCGCTGAAAGGCATGTTCGCAAAACGTGGAACCTGGGTAGCGCGATCGGCCTGCCACCGGTCGGGGTCGAAATCCAGCGCGTGCTCGAAGGAGCGCGAATCGCGCTGCATGGCGTAAGGGCTGTAGAACAGATCGGCGTCGGCGGGAATGCGATAACCGCCCAGTTCGGTATCGATCGCAGCACGCCGGTTGAGAATCCACGCAGCGGGTCGCAGGCGCATCGATTCCGTAACCACGTTGCGCGTATGCGTAAGCGCGCTCAAATGGTCCGCGCCGATAGGCTGGCCATTCGAAACAGCATCCACTTCTCGATGAAGCCGCGCTTCCTGTTCTGGATGCTGCGAAAGAAGATGAAAGATCCAGGCGAGCGTAGCGGCGACGGTATCGGTGCCGCCCACCAGCATGGTGATGACCTGATCGTGTATTTCCCGGTCACCCAGTGCCGCCCCGCTTTCCTCGTCACGCGCGTTCAGCAGCACGGCAAGCAGATCCTCGTAGTGCCCGCTCGCGGCGCGCCGGCTGTGAATGGTTTCGTCGACGATGCGATGCAGGCTGGCGAGCGCGCGCTGGTAGCGGCGATCGCCGCGCACCATCAACGCGGACATCGGCAGAGCCGAAAGCAGTATCTGGCGATGCATGCCCTGAAAAACAATGCGCAAGGCGGTGCCGATGGTATCCGCCTGCTGTTCGATCGTTTCGGTCACCAGCAGCGCACGCGCGATGATGCGCACCGTCAGCCTGAACATGGCGCGGCTCACGTCGATGATCTGGCCGGGCTGCCATGAATCGGCAAGGCGATGCGCCTCCTCCGCCATCACGCGTGCGTAGTTGGCGATCCGCTCGCGCCGGAACGCCTGCTGGATGATCCGGCGTTGGCGTGTGTGTATGGCGCCGTTGCTGGTGCTCAGACCTTGTCCAAGCAGCGGTTCCAGTGCGCGCCACATCGGGCCGCCGACCACCAAGGCATCCGGGTTGGCGGTAAGCAGTTCGCCCAGCAATTCGGGTGAGCACACCACGTAGGCGGGTTTCGTGCCGAACTTGATCCGCACCAGATCGCCTTCGTTGCGCAGCGATTCCAGAAAACCCAGCGGATCGCGGGCGAGTTTCAAGGCATGGCCAAGCAGCGGCACGGCGCCGCCGACCAGCGGTGGTTCACGAGTGGCGACGCGAACGTCCATTACACGTCCTCCTTCAGGCACGCATCGCGGATGTACGGGGGCTGCGCGCGATCGTCCCACTCCTCGACGCGATAGCGCCCGGATTCGTGATGAAACCAATACACGGAAGAAATCCAGTTGCGCATATTGAAGAGGCAATGGCGTACGGCGCCATCCATCTCTGGCGCAAGCTGCTCTGAAGCGAGGCGACGCAGCAGCGCCTGTTCGGCGCGCAGAAAATCCTTCACCCGTAATGTCACGCGGCGGCGCACTTCGGCGATGGCCTCTGGCACCGAGAGATCGTGGTGGTGAATCAGGCTGATGCCGAGATTGTGCAGTTCGCCGCTCGCCAATTCCTTCGGCAACGAACACAGATCGTTGTACCAGCCGGAGAACTCCTGGCTGGCGAGACCAGCTTCGCGATATTCAGGCCAGTCGATGACATCGTGCGGCAAGGCTTGCCCTGCCGCCAACTCCAGGCAATCGAGCCACACCTCATAGCCAAAGGTATGGCAGCGAAGTGCGAGGTAATCCTCGACCGAAGGTACGAGCTGGGCGGTCCGTTCGCGATACTCCTGGTCGTACGCATCGATGACGGCATGGAAATGCGCGGCGAAGCGCTGGTTCCAGTGCTCGTCCAACTGTTGATAGAAGCGCTCAGCGCAATCGGCGAGTCCGGCGATCAGCGGATCCGGATCACGCGTATAGAGCGAAGGCGCGTCCAACGCCATGTGCAATGCATCGCGCAATCGAGCCCAGCGGCGATCATGCCTATGCAGCGCATAGCGGCCATGATGATCGTCCCAGATAAAAAACCAGATGCTGAAGTCCGAAATCACGCGCAGCGCGTCGACGGGCGCGCCGACGTAGTAGCCGGCAACCAGATCGACATAACACAGGCCGTTGGCATGGGCGCGGGCGATATCCGGCGGCAGCAATCCACGCGTGACTGTCCAGGCATGGGATTGACTGCGAAGTCGCAACCAGTCCTCGTGCCGGTGGCGGGTGAATTGTTTTTCCACCAGCGTAATGGCGTATTCGGGAGCTACGACGAGCGCAGGCGCGTCGTCCAGGATGGATTGACTGTTCATTGCGATCACCGTTCACAAAAAGGGTTGCGAAGCGTTGTGACACGAGCGAATGAAACACATCACGCAAGCTGGTTGAATCCACTGGCATGCAGTGATGGAGTTACATCTGGACTAATGACCGGGTATGGGCGCGGTCATTTCGTCAGCCTGATGCGTCCACGTTCGCTGGCGGGGGTAGAACTGTGCGGACCAGCGGCGGAAAGGCAGAATGGGTCCGTCTTCCGGCGTCAAGCGTGGGTGTTCGTTGTAGCGGCGGTGGTTCCATATCCGTATGTCGAGACTGAGCTGCGATCGGAGCCAGTGGTCGATGTAAAGCGTAAGCGGCGCGTAGAGCAGGTTACGCAACGGAGAAGGAAGGCGTGTAAAGGCGGGAATACGCAGCCTTTGCACGTGGCGGAGCGCCCAGGTTTCCGAACTGACTGGTGTGGAGGCCACCAGCGCCGTAATGGTGACGCCCAGGCTCGGCAGCTCGCTGGTCAAATGGGTGTAGCCCAGGCCGTGCGTATCCAGATGCATCGTGAAAGGCAGCTTTCGCCATGTCGCGGTGAGATCGACCGTCATGCGATGCCGGTCGAAGCACGGTGGCGGAACCAGGCAAGGGTTACCCAGCCCGTGGATGCAGGTGGTATGCGCGAGATCGACGTGGTTCTCCGTGAAATCCTGCACATGCCCGCGAACGGTGAGCAGTGTTTCCCGCGGTGGCGAATGATCGGCCAGATCCAGTTGCGGCAATTCCCAGCTGGGCGGCCGGCCTTCATCGTCGTGCCAGACGTAAAGAAGACCGTTCCGTTCATACGCTTCGCGCGTATGCAATCGGATGCGGCGTGCTCCCGTCTGCGGTCCGTGGCTTGCGCAATAGCCATCCGGGCCATAGCGGAAATGATGGAACGGGCATACCAGATGCTCGCCATCGACCGTGCTGTCGTGACCAAGATGCGCGCCCAGATGCGGGCAGTAGGGTTCGATCGCGCGGGCAAGACCCGAAGCGGTGCGATACAGCACCAGTTCCTGGCCCATGAAAGAAACGATACGTCGAGCGCCTGGTTCGAGTTCCTTGCTGAAACACGCCGCGAACCAGCCGTTGGGAAAGGGCGGGCTGTGGCGCGGCCGCAAGCCGGCATCATCACTATCGCGCAGCGGAATGGATTCGGAAATGATCTGACTCATCGACATCCCTTCGTCTCAAGATCATTGGTCGATGGCATGACGGCGTGCGTCAATGCTTCGCAAGCAGCATATCGTTCGCGCATAAGTCAAAAGCAGCATGGGCGTCACGGATCGTTGCGGTGAACGAATCTGGAGAAACGACGCGGCTTCACGAACGGATAACGGGGACAGGTTCAGTCAGCGCGGAAAGTTGGCGTTGCGCAAACCGCTGCTTTTTGAGGGTGATGCTGCGCTGATTCGGCTAAAACCTAATGACGCCGATATGTTGGGTTACGCTGCGCTAACCCAACCTACGCCACGACACGCTCAGCGCCCGTACGGATCGATGCGTACGATTTTCCCCTGCGCGTCGTGCTGCAGCTCCGTCATCTTCATGGAGCGCAGATGCGTAACGCCGCCGGATAGCATTGAGTCGTGATAGAACAGATACCACTTGCCGCCGAACTGGCAGATGGAGTGATGCGTGGTCCAGCCGACGACTTCGCTCAGGATCTGCCCTTGGTAGGTAAACGGCCCGTACGGATTATTACCCGTGGCATAGCAGATGAAATGCGTGTCGCCGGTGGAGTACGAGAAGTAGTACGTGCCTTGATGCTTGTGCACCCATGGCGCTTCGAAATAGCGGCGCGCATGATCGCCTGCGCGTAGCGGCGCTCCGCGTTCGTCGAGAATAACTACTTCACGCGGCGCTTCGGCGAACTGCCGCATGTCATCGCCGAGCCGCGCCACGCGTGCGCCCAGCGCAGGCTGGTCGGCGGCGGGTTCGTCGTGGTGTTCGGCATAGAGGTTGTTGCGATATTTCTGCAGCTGGCCGCCCCAGATGCCGCCGAAATACATGTAGTGGGCG
>CBJMMB010000161.1:0-5748 GCA_966430775.1 uncultured Dyella sp.
GCCTCAGAGCCACTTTGCTCGCTTCAACCACAGGTAAATGGTACCTACCACGCAGGCCACCACGCCCATGATCACGGGATATGCCCACGGCTGACTGAGCTCCGGCATATGCGTGAAATTCATCCCATACCAACTGGTGATCAACGTAGGCGCGGCCAGCATCGCCGCCCAACCAGCCAGCTTTTTCATCACCTCATTTTGTCCGAAGGTGACCAGGGAAAGGTTGACATTGATGGCCGCCGTGAGCATTTCGCGCATGGCGCTGATGGATTCGTTGACGCGGAAGACGTGATCGTAGACATCGCGAAAGTAGACGCGCAGGTCGTCGGGAATGAATTCGGGGTGGAGGCGGACGAGCTGGTTGACGACGTCCTGCATGGGGGCGGCGGCCAGGCGCAGGGTCATCAGGTCGCGCTGCATGTCGTAGAGGCGGCGGACGGTGCCACGGTTGAGGGTGTCGGCGAAGATGTCCTGTTCCAGTTCCTGCAGTTCTTCGCGGAACTCGCGCACGATCGGCAGCAGGTTGTCGACGATGAAGTCGAGGACGCCGTAGAGTCCATAGCTGGGGCCTAGCGCCAGCAGTTCGGGCGTTTTCTCGCAGGAGCGGCGGGCGGGCTTGTAGGAAAGCGAAGCGCCGTGGCGGACGGTAATGAGGTAGCGCTTGCCCAGGAAGATGTGGGTTTCGCCGAAGGCGATGTGGCCGCTGATCAGTTGCGCGGTTTGCACCACGATGAAGAGTGAATCGCCGTAGGTTTCCACCTTGGTGCGCTGATGGGCTTGTTGCGCGTCTTCCACGGCCAAGTCGTGGAGGTCAAATTCTTCCTGTAATTTCAACAGCAGGGAGCTGTCTGGTTCGTGCAGGCCCACCCATACGAAGGTGTCGGGGGTCTTGAGCACTTCGCTGATGTCGTCGATGCTGATATCGCGCAAGCGTGCGCCATCGTTGCGATAGGCGACGCAGTTCACCACCATGGGATTCGAAGGCGCTTGGCCGATGAC
Organism: uncultured Dyella sp.; assembly: GCA_966430775.1. Taxonomy (GTDB): domain Bacteria; phylum Pseudomonadota; class Gammaproteobacteria; order Xanthomonadales; family Rhodanobacteraceae; genus Dyella_B. The sequence goes on from CBJMMB010000161.1 coordinate 1,000, forward strand.
GGTATCATGCATGAGGGATGGTCCTGCGTGCCATGTTCGCCATGGCGCATCTGATTGGTCAACTATCACCGCGGCGGTTGTATATCCTCGGGTTATGACTTCGCGACCGGTACTTCCTGATCTGCCAAGTGAGGGGGGCGCGTTTTTCTTCGCACCCACTTCGTCATTTGGCAAAGGCAGGCCGCGGCAAGCGCAACCTCGATTCCTCTAAATGGAATGGCGTAGCGTGGCTCCGCCTGAAACACCGTATAAATGAGGGTCGCATACAGGCCGAGCAACGCCATGGCGACGACGACGCCGGATTTGTCGCGGAATTTTACCAACGTCGAAAGACAGCCCCAGGCGGCCAGCAATGCAAGGATCGGATTGAACGTGTAGCACATGGCCGCCAGCAACCTCAGGATTGGGTTGTAGTCGAAGGGGGAGTGATGTGTGGGATAGATATATATATCGCCTTGCCCTATTTGGATGCTCCAGCCCCATAGAAGCGCAGGCTTGCTCATGTACCACCACAGATAATGTCCAGGTGCTTGCGCGAGGCGGTGGGATATTGCCTTTGCACCAAGAGAAGGATGATCGAGTAAAAGCGTATATTCCCCATCGATTTTCTGTTGGACCTGCTTTCCTGCCGGATTTCCGAATGCGTAAGCACGCCAGCTCGAGTGATATTCGGGCCAGGATCCTTGTACAAGATTTACCAAGGCCCTATCGCCGGATGACTGAGTGGCGTGCTGGAGTTGATGGTTGCGCACCTGCCATGCAAGTGGAAGCAGTATCCCTGTCAGTGCAAATGCGAGCGCGAATTTCTTATCTAGTCGTTGCAACACCCACATGCCCATGGCTAACAGGAGGGCGAAAGGTCCAAGGATCGCGTTTGTAAGTCCCGCCGCGCCAAAGCAAAGGCCGGATGCTATGAGCCATCCGTAGTGCCTTTTGTTTGTTGCGAGGCTTAGCAGCCAAAGCGATAGGGTGCACAGAAAGGCGAAAAGCGTCTCCGTCAATAGGTAGCAGCAGGTGGTGATGCTATGCGGCCATATCGCCATAAGCGAGCCGGCGGCTATCAACCAGCGATCCGACGGCCAGGGGCGTAGCGCTGAGAGCAGCAATGGAATTGTCAGTGCGCCAAGTAGCGCTTGCGTAATTAACGTAGCTGCATACCAGGGGCCTGTGTCGCCAAATAGCCAAAGCCAGCCTGCCAGCAACAACGGAAACCCTGGGTCCCTATAGCTGTCTCCGGTGACAGAAGAAGTCCCTGGAGTCGCAATCGAAAATATGTGGTGGTGGATCAGGTTCCATGCCGCTGCGACATACTGCGCGGCATCACCTCGAACGGGATTGTCTACCACGGCGTTTAAAATGAAATTTAGCCGAAGAAAGAGTGCCAGGAGGGTTACGCCCAGTAGGCACAAGATCCAGTTGCGCTTCGATAACTCGGTATCCAATCTCTTCGGAGATTGCGTGTCGGGAAATTTCATCGGATGCCCGTTATAGATACGGCGGAAAGTGGCTGCGTACGATGGTACTTAAAACTGGTGCGAACGATTAAACGGCGTTTAGGGCTGGTGGTCGCAGGGACCAGGCCAACACCAGCCAGCAGGGCAATGCGAACAATAGCCACGGTTGATTCTGCTGCACCACACCGGGCAGAAGGTGCATCAGCAGGGCCAGCAACACGGCGATCAATTGCAAGGCTAGCACGCCGCTGACGAAACGTGAGGGCATGACATTTCGCCGTGCACGCCATGTCGAGCGTATCAACAAGAAAGCCAGCGGATTGAAGAGCAACAGATTGGCATTGGCCCAGGCTGAGTGGTGCGTCGTGAGCGTCCACAAGATCAACATGACCAAGCCAACGAGGCCTGCGAGCAGCAGATACAAGCTGCCGAGTAGCGCATAGGAGAGTCGGGCGTATCGCCAGGTGGCGATGATCAGTGCGGCGACGATCAGGCCTGCCATGCCAAGCGGTATCCGTAAATCAGGCGCCGTTGCGGGGGGGGCATCCAACCGGTTGGGAGAGAGCACTGCTTCGTTTTGCACGAGTGGCTGCGTATTGCCTGGGCTGATCGCAACATGGACGTTGCGCAAGTTCTTTTGCAGTTCTTCCGGCAGGAAGCTTTCCTGCCATGCGTTGAGCGGTTGGTCGGCGTAGGGGCCTAGGCCGAGATCGAGGATCAGCATCAGCCAGGGTTGTGCGCTCATTAGGCGGACGGTTTGCTGGCGGTAGGTCATGCCGCCGGGCAGTTTGCTGAGTCGTGCCTTGATGACGCCGCCGAGTGCGCGGTCGAGTGCATCGCGCACGCGGGTGGTGCAGTTGTCGACGTAGTAGTCGTAGTTGTAGGTAGCGTTTTCGGGGCGCAGGTTCCATAGCAGGAAGTCGCGCAGCGCGGCGGCTTGTTGTGGTGTGAGCGCGAGGCGTTGTCTTGTGACGGAGCGGCCGGCCTGGGCGTAGAAGTTTTGCTCGTCGGTGGTGGGTTCGGCGTCGATCAGGTAGTGCATCTGGCCGCGCGCGAAGTTGAAGAAGAAATTCTTCTCGTCGAAGTTGAAGACGCCGTAGTTGAAGTCGACTTCTTCGCCGCTGGCGGTGTCGCGCAGTTCGATGGCGTCGTGGCCGAAGCGTTCCCAGTAGATGTCGCCGGGGCCGTAGGTGATGAGGGAGATTTCCAGGTTTTCGCCGGGAGCGTCGGCGACGCCGGCGTGGGCGGGGAGGATCGCGCAGCAGAGCAGGGTGAGGGCGATGAGGAAGAGGCGGCCGGCCTTGGTCATGGAATGGGCGGTCTTTGGCGAGGACGCGTTAGGGTAGCGGATGTGTGCGAGGAGGTTCGGTAGGTTGGGTTGAGGCGAAGCCGAACCCCAACATCACCATGCACATCATGGCGTTGGGGTTCGGCTGCGCCTCAGCCCAACCTACTGGGTACTCCCGAAGCGTTAGCGGCGCACGACGCGGAACTGCTGCACGCGGCGATCGTCGGCCTGGGTTACCTGGAACTCGAAATTGCCGATGGCGATCTTCTCGCCCACTTCCGGCAGGTGGCCGAATTCGGCGGTGGCCATGCCGCCGACGGTGTCGAATTCTTCGTCGGAGAAAGTGGCGTCCACTTCTTCGTTGAAGTCGGCGATGGGGGTAAGGGCGTCGACGATCCATTCGCCTTCGGCCTGGGCGCGAACCAGGTTGGGTTCTTCCTCGTCGTCGTGCTCGTCGTCGATTTCGCCGACGATTTCTTCCAACACGTCCTCGATGGTGACCAGGCCGGCGACGCCGCCGTATTCGTCCACCACCAGCGCCATGTGGTTGCGGCTGCGACGGAATTCGGCCAGCAACACGTTCAGGCGCATCGATTCGGGAATCAGTACGGCCGGGCGCAGGATGGTGCGCAGGTCGAAATCGTGGCCGTTGCCGAAGTACTTGAGCAGGTCCTTGGCGAGCAGGATGCCGAGGATGTCGTCCTTGTCTTCACCGTGCACGGGGAAGCGGGAGTGACCGGACTCCACCACGGCGGCAAGGATGTCCGGTAGCGGCGAGTCCACGTCGATCATCACGATCTGCACGCGCGGCACCATCACGTCATCGACGTTGAGCTCGGTAACTCTGAGCGCGCCTTCCAGCATGGGAAGGGTGTCGGCGCCAAGCAGGCCGTTGGCCTGGGCGGCTCGCAACTCGTCGATCAGTTCCTCGCGGTTGCGCGGTTCGCCGGAAAACAGATGGCCCAGTCGATCCCACCACTTTCGGTGAGCCGGGCCGCTGGTACTGCCAGGGTCCTCGTTCATTACTCTTGCAAAGACAGCCCAAGCCGGGCGGGAAAATGAGTCTAGCGGAAAAGGCTTTGCTGTTCAGAGACAAAGGGGTGAGTAGGGTGGCTTGAGGCAAGATTGGCCCCTCACCCCGGCCCTCTCCCCCATTTTTGATCAAGGATGGGGGAGAGGGAGCTGTAAGCCGCCACATCAGTACGGGTCGGGAACGCCCAAACCCTTGAGGATGCGCATTTCCAGCGCTTCCATACGCACCGCTTCGGCCTCGACGATATGGTCGTAGCCCAGCAGGTGCAGCACGCCGTGCACGGTCATGTGGGCCCAATGGTGGCCAACCGGCTTGCCCTGTTCGGTGGCTTCGCGGCGCACGACCGGGGCGCAGATGGCCAGGTCGCCGAGCAGCGGCAGGCGCACGCCAGGGGGCAGCTCGACCGGGAACGAGAGCACGTTGGTGGCGTAGTCCTTGTCGCGGTAGGTGCGGTTGAGCGTGCGGCCCTCGCGCGTGCCGACGACGCGGATCGACAGCTCCGACGCCTGCCGTCGGCGTGCGCCGGCCAGGGCGGCCTCCACCCAGCGGCGGAAGCTGATGGGCGAGGGCACGCCGGCGCGCGGGATGCCGTAGCTGAGGTGGATGATAGTTTCGGGACTCGAGACTCGGGACCCGGGACTCGGAGGAGCGGGCGTGCGGCGTTGAGTAGGCATGGGCGTCTATCAGCTGGCGGGATTTTGCTTTTCCCGAGTCCCGCCATCATTCGCCTCTTCAAACGCCTCATACGCCCGCACGATCTTCGCCACCAGCGGATGGCGCACCACGTCGCGCGAGGTGAAGAAGGTGAAGCTGATGCCGTCCACGCCGCGCAGCACCTCGATGGAATGGCGCAGGCCGGAGCGCACGTGGCGGGGCAGGTCGATCTGGCTGACGTCGCCGGTGATCACCGCCACCGAGCCGAAGCCGATGCGGGTGAGGAACATCTTCATCTGCTCGACGGTGGTGTTCTGCGC
>CBJMMB010000162.1:0-5741 GCA_966430775.1 uncultured Dyella sp.
CCGGTTTTCTGCGCCTGCACGGCGAGCAGTCCATCCAGGCGAGCGGTGCGCGTGTAGCCCGGCAGTACGTTGTTGACGGTGATGCCGTCGGCGGCCAGTTCGCCTGACAGCGTCTTGGCCCAGGCGGCCATCGCGGCGCGCACGGTGTTCGATACGCCAAGCCCCGCGATCGGTTCCTTGACCGAGGTGGAGATGACGTTCACCACGCGTCCGTAGCCGCTGTCGCGCATGCCCTGCAGCACCGCTTGCAGCAAGGTGTGGGCGGCCAGCACGTGCTGGCGGAAGGTGTTTTCGAACGCGCTGGATTCGGCGCTGTGGATGGCGCCGCCGGGCGGGCCGCCGGTGTTGTTGACCAGGATGTGCACCGGCTGGGTCAGCACCAGATCGGCCGCCGCGGCATGCAGCGCTTCGGAATCGAGCATGTCGACACTGCGCCAGCCATGGCGTTGTGCGGCATGCATGCGCGGCAGGCTGTCGGCGAGTGCGGCCAGCTTGTCGGCGGAGCGCGCCAGCAGGGTGACGTCGGCGCCGAGTTCGGCCAGCTCGATCGCCGCGGCGTGCCCAATGCCTTGCGATGCGCCGCATACCAGGGCGTGACGGCCGCGCAGGTTCAAATCCATGTGCTCTCCCGACGGGTGATTGGCGGGTTGGTTAGCGGCTGCGCCACTGCATCGCCAGGGCGGCCAGCCAGCAGCCCCAGGCCAGCCACTGACTGTAGCGCCAGATGCGCCACAGGCGCGTGATCGCGGCATCGTCGATGGCAGCGATGGCCGGGGAGCGCAGCACGTTCTGCATGCGCAACCACAGTTGCGGCCCGTGTGCGGCCTGCGCGCCGCCGGTGTCGACGATCACCTTCCAGTGTTGCGGGTAGTCCTCGCGCAGATGCTTGGCGATGCGAAACGGCAGCACGGCGTGCGTGATGAAGCAGACCAGGCCGATCACCAGCAAGCCGATATAGACCGCGAAAGGAATCAAGGGCTTCTCCGCTGCAGGCCGAGGTCCGCACCCAGCGAGTTGAGCAGGCCGTTGCCTTGCGGAGCCTTGCCGCATACGGCCTTGCTCACCGCTTCCTTGTAGGTGCGATCCATCATGCCGATCCACACCACGCCTTCCGGACCGTGCTGGATCTTGTAGCTGCCACCGATGGTGGTCGCGGCGGGCGTATTGGTGGTGGTGCTGGTGGAGAAGGTGCTGGCCGATTGCTCCCAATACGTACTGTCGGACTGCTGCTTGGCCGAGCTGTACACCACCAGGTAGCGCGCCTTGTTGCTGGTGACTTCCACGCTGCCGAAGGCGCCGCTTTCGTCATTGGTCCAGCCCATGTATTCGCACAGCTTCACGTCCTGCGTATCGATCGGCTGGAACGACTCATCCAGTTGCACCACGGTCGGTGCGAACAGATAACTGCCGCTGGTGACCGAGCGCCCGACCAGTTCCGATTTCAGGCCGACGGAGTAGGGCAGTTTCACGTCGGGCGGCAAGGTGAAGCTCAAGAAATAGCTGCGCGAATTGTTGATCGCCACCACCGGGCTGCCGGGGCCGAGCTGGAAACGCTGCGGCCGCCAGGGCAGCAGCGTCTGGTAGGAGAAATCCGCGAAAGTCGTGCAGCACGGTGTGGCGTCCTGCAGGATCTTCTTGGCGTCGGCAAGCGGCCGGATCGGCTGCGCCTGCGGCAGCAGATCGGTGGGCAGCGGCAGCTTGGGCAGCTTGACGGTATGGCAAGCGGCAAGCAGCAGCACGGAAGCGAGGGTGAGTACCAGTCGAAAGCGCATGAGTTCTTGGGATATCAGAAGTCGGCGCTCCCTGCCGCACGTGGATAAGGAATGGCGTCACGGATATTGGTCAGGCCGCACACATATACAAGCAGGCGCTCAAACCCGAGGCCGAAGCCCGCATGCGGCACGGTGCCGTAACGGCGCAGGTCACGGTACCAGCCGTACGTGGCAGGATCGAGACCGAACTTGGCCATGCGACGGTCCAGGTAATCCAGGCGTTCCTCGCGCTGAGCGCCGCCGATGATCTCGCCGATGCCCGGGGCCAGCACGTCCATCGCAGCGACGGTTTTCTCATCGTCGTTCAGGCGCATGTAGAAGGCCTTGATCTGCTCCGGGTAGTTCATGACGACCACAGGGCGGCCGATATGTTTCTCGGCCAGGTAGCGTTCGTGCTCGGTCTGCAGGTCCACGCCCCAGACCACCGGGAATTCGAACTTCTGGCCCGATTTTTTGAGGATCTCGATGGCGTCGGTGTAGTCGATGCGCTCGAACGGCTGGCTGATGAACGCCTCCAGGCGGGTGATCGCGTCGGGCAGCACGCGCTCGGCGAAGAACGCCATGTCGTCGGTGCGCTCTTCCAGCACGGCCTTGAAGATCGCCTTGAGGAAGCCTTCGGCGCAGTCGGCGTTGGCGGAGAGGTCGGCGAAGGCGATCTCCGGTTCGATCATCCAGAACTCGGCCAGGTGGCGCGGCGTGTTGGAGTTTTCCGCGCGAAAGGTCGGACCGAAGGTGTAGACCTTGCTCATCGCCAGGCAGTAGGCCTCGACGTTGAGCTGGCCGGACACGGTGAGGAACGCCTCGCGGCCGAAGAAATCCTTGCGGAAATCGATCTTGCCCTTCTCGTCGCGCGGCAGGTTGGCCAGATCCAGCGTGGACAGGCGGAACATGTCGCCGGCGCCTTCGGCGTCGGAGGTGGTGATGATCGGCGTGTTGATCCAGAAGAAGCCCTGCTCGGTGAGGTGCCGGTGGATCGCCGTCATCATCGTGTGGCGCACGCGCGTCACCGCGCCGAACAGGTTGGTGCGCGGGCGCAGGTGCGCCACTTCGCGCAGGAACTCCATCGAGTGCTGCTTGGGCTGGATCGGGTAGGTGTTGGGGTCGTCGACAAAGCCGGTGACCACGACGCTCTCCGTCTGCAGCTCAAAGCTCTGCCCCTTGCCCTGCGACGGCACCAGCGTGCCGTTGACGATCACGCCGGCGCCGGTCGTGAGGTGCTTCACCTCGCTTTCGTAATTGCCGAGGGTGGCCGGCACTACCGCCTGGATGGGGTCGAAGCAGGAGCCATCGCTGATATTCACGAATGACAGGCCCGCCTTGGACTCGCGAACGGTACGCACCCATCCGCGCACGGTCACCTTGCTGCCGGCCTCGAGTCTGCCGGAAAGGGCCTGTTTGACGCTGACTACCGTCATGGATTGAAACTCCTAAGAGAGGCGCCCATCTGTTCATGGGCGTGAAGGCAAGCGGGCATGATAATGTAGTCGTGCCGCACTGCGACACGCCTTGCATGCTCAAGTGCCCGATTCAGAACCGCTGTCTATGACCATTTCGATCACCCCGTCCGCTCAACAACGCATGCGCCAATTCCTCGCGCAGGCGCCATCCGCCGCAGGCGTCCGCTTCGGCGTGAAGCGCACCGGCTGCTCGGGTTTCGCCTATGTGGTGGACCTGGCCGAGCGCGTCGGCGATGACGACCAGACCTTCCAGATCGATGGCGTGCCGGTGATCGTCGACACCAAGAGCCTGCCGCTGGTGGAAGGCACCGAGATCGACTTCCAGCGCCAGGGCCTCAACGCCAGCTTCGTCTTCCGCAATCCCAACGCCACCGGCGAATGTGGCTGCGGCGAGAGCTTTACGGTCGGCTGAGCGCCCACTTCATTTCTCCCTCTCCCCTCCGGGGAGAGGCCCGGGGTGAGGGGCCAATCTAGTAGGAACGCTGCTCGCGGCTCCTCCAGCCAATTCAGCGACTTGCGCCATCTCGCTCACCCCGCTTACAATTCCGCTTCTGCCTACGCCAAACAGGCGCAGTGCAGCCCTTGCCTCACCGCCTGTCGCGGGAGGCTGCGAGGCCCGTAAGGGTCGCATCCATAAGGAGTTTCCCAATGACCTTGCGTCATTACGAAGTTGTATTCCTGGTCCATCCCGACCAGAGCGAACAGGTTCCGGCGATGATCGAGCGCTACAAGGCGCTGATCGCCTCCGACGGCGGCAAGATCCACCGCCTGGAAGACTGGGGCCGCCGCCAGCTGGCGTACCCGATCGTGAACCTGGCCAAGGCCCACTACGTGATGCTCAACATCGAAGTGAGCCAGGGCGTGCTGAACGAATTGGAGTCGGGCTTCCGCTTCAACGACGCCGTGCTGCGCCACCTGGTGATCAAGCGCGACGCCGCCGATACCGAGCAGTCCTTCATCCTCAAGAGCAAGGAAAAGGACGACGCCAAGTCTTCCCGTCGTCGTGACGATGACAGCGATGGCGATGACCGCCGCGTCGGACGTGCCGATAGCGACGACGCCGATCTCGAAGACTGATCCAGGAGCCCAACGCCATGTCCAAGTTCTTCCGCCGCCGCAAGTTCTGCCGCTTCACGGCCGAAAAGGTCAAAGAGATCGACTACAAGGATCTCAACACCCTGCGCCAGTACATCACCGAGAACGGCAAGATCGTGCCCAGCCGCATCACCGGCACCAAGGCGCGCTACCAGCGCCAGCTGGCCACGGCCATCAAGCGCGCGCGCTTCCTGGCGCTGCTGCCGTACACCGACAACCACGACGTTTAATGCTTCACCTGCCGCCGCTTCCACGCGGCGGCAGTTCCCTTCGGACAACCGTCCACGGCTGCGCCGGGCCCATCCGGTGCTAACGAATCGAGGAATCAATCATGGAACTCATTCTGCTTGAAAAGGTGCGCAACCTCGGCAACCTCGGCGACAAGGTCAAGGTAAAGCCGGGCTACGGCCGCAACTACCTGCTGCCGCAGGGCAAGGCCGTGCGCGTCAATGCTGAAAACCTGGCCGCGTTCGAAGCGCGCCGCGCCGAATACGAAGCGAAGGCCAACAATCTGTTGTCCGGTGCTGAAGGCCGCAAAGCCAAGCTGGCCGACGTGTCGGTGACCATTTCCGCCAACGCCAGCCCGGAAGGCAAGCTGTACGGCTCGGTGGGCCCGCGCGAAATCGCCGACGCCCTGCAGGCCGCCGGCCACGACATCCACAAGGGTGAAGTGATCCAGGGCGAAGGCCCGATCCGCCACACCGGCGAGTTCGAGGTGCAGATCAGTCTGCATGCCGACGTACAGACCTCGGTCAAGGTGATCGTGGTTCCCGAGAAGGCGTAAGCTAACCCGGAACTCGGGCGGCAAGCGCATCGGCTTGCCGTTTTGCATCAGCTTTTCCGTAGCTCGCAACTTACAAAAGGCACTTGCGCGAAACGCGAGTGCCTTTTGTTTTGCCCGCTTCCTGCTTATCCCCACTCACTCACAAGATATCCACAGACTTATTGTCTCGTCGGATGAGACGCCACCGCGTATGCTCGCAGCTTGTGTCTGCCTACACGGCTTTGCGCGCCCCACTTGCTACAGGGAATGTCCATGTCCTTCGTCCCCGAACGCAAATCCGCCCATAGCGCCGTCGAGGCTCTGCGCGTACCGCCGCATTCGATCGATGCCGAGCAGGCGGTGCTGGGCGGCTTGATGCTGGCCGCCGACGCGATCGACCGCGTCGCCGACAAGCTGGGCGAACAAGATTTCTATCGCAAGGATCATCGCCTGATCTGGCGCGCCATCACCGAGCTGGCCGACAAGGGCATGCCGTGCGATGCGATCACGCTGGGCGACTGGTTCGAAGCCAACGGGCTGGCTGAGATGGTCGGCGGCGCCAGCTATCTGGTGGAACTGGCCAACAGCACGCCGAGCGCGGCCAACATCATTGCCTACGCCGAAATCGTGCGCGAGAAATCCGTGCTGCGGCAG
>CBJMMB010000163.1:0-5729 GCA_966430775.1 uncultured Dyella sp.
TCGACCGGACAGACTTCGACGCAATCGGTGTATTTGCACTTGATGCAATTGTCGGTGACGACGAAGGTCATGCTGCCGTATGCCTCTGGACCGGAAAGACGGACCGTCTTTGGAGGTTGGCGCTCCCAACGAGGTTCGAACTCGTGTTCCCGCCTTGAGAGGGCGGTGTCCTAGACCACTAGACGATGGGAGCGTATTGCTGCGAAGCGCGCTAGTATAGCTGAATCGCCCCGTCCGGCAACGCCTGCACGCGCACCCTCGCATCCGCTCAAGCACTTGCAGGACAATGCTTACGACCGGTTTCGGATGGTTGCAGCATGCCAGGCGTGCTCGGCCAGACCTCCGGATTTGGAACCGCAAGGATTTCGACCGCTTGAACCTCACTCCCACAGTTAGCCCGCATTACTCGTACTCCTCCTGCTGCGGTCATCTGGCCAGCGGCCGGACGCGCGCTGCTTCCTCGGGTGAGCTCGACGTACTGCGGAGTACGCCTTCACTCCCCCTCAGTGCGCATCGCACGTCCGGCCGCTGGCCAGGCGCCCTCGCTACGGAGGAGTGCGAGTAATGCAGGCTGTGAACGACGCCAAGCTTGCCCTGCGCATCTTCCCGCGCGAGCAGCACACGATTTCCCGCAAGAACATCAGCAAAGCGGCCTTGCGCGTGCTCTATCGCCTCAACGAAGCCGGCTACGACGCCTACCTGGTCGGCGGCGCGGTGCGAGACCTGCTGCTGGGCGGGCACCCGAAGGATTTCGACGTGGCCACCAACGCCACGCCGGACGAGGTGAAGAAGCTGTTCCGCAACTGCCGCCTGATCGGCCGTCGTTTCCGCCTGGCGCACGTGGTGTACGGCAACGAGATCATCGAAGTCGCTACCTTCCGCGGCACCAGCGAGGAAGAGGGTGTCGAGGGCGATCGCCACATCGTCGATGGCCGCATCGTGCGCGACAACGTGTGGGGCAGCATCGAGGAAGACGCCATTCGCCGCGACTTCCGCGTCAATGCGATGTACTACGACATCAGCGATTTCTCGGTGCGCGACTACGTGGGCGGCATGCAGGATCTGAAGGATCGCGTGCTGCACCTGATCGGCGATCCGGCCACGCGCTACCGCGAAGATCCGGTACGCATGCTGCGCGCCGCGCGTCTGGCGGCCAAGCTGGATTTTCGTATCGATCCGACCGGTTCCGCACCGTTTTCGGAACTGGGCCCGCTGCTCAGCGGCGTGGCGCCGGCCCGATTGTTCGACGAATCGCTGAAGATGTTCCTGGCCGGCCACGGGCGCAAAAGCTTCCGCATGCTCGAAGAGAGCGGCCTGCTCAAATACATGTTTCCGGCCACGGCGCGCGCGCTCAAACGTGGCGATGTGGCGCTGCGTTCGCTGATCGAACGCGGCCTGGAAAACACCGACGCGCGCGTGGTCGAAGGCAAGTCGGTAACCCCGGCCTTCCTATTCGCCGTGCTGCTGTGGGGCGAGGTGCGCGATCTTGCGCATACCTGGATCACGCACGGCAAGGACGCGAACGAAGCCTGGGCGCGCGCGGCCGTGCATGTGGTGGCCGAGCAATGCCAGCGCGTGGCGATCCCGCGCCGCTTCACCATCACCATGGAAGAAATCTGGTCGCTGCAGCCGCGTTTCGAGCAGATCCAGCGCAAGAAGGTGTTTCGCCTGCTGGCGCATCCGCGTTTCCGCGCCGCGTTCGATTTCCTGTTGCTGCGCGAAGCGGAATCACCGGCAATCGGCGAACTCGGCCGCTGGTGGGAGCATGCGCAGCAATTGCCGCATGAAACGCTTGCTGCGGCATTGCCATTACATCAGGCGAATGCGGCGGGGGATATCGAACCCGTGCGCGCCGCCGCACCGCGCAAACGCAAGCGCCGCCGCAAACCCGCCGCCGGCAAATCCGGGATGGCCTGATGCGCGCCTACGTGGCGCTGGGCAGCAACCTCGGCGATTCGCGGCAGCATCTGCTGGATGCCATCGAGGCGCTGGCGGCATTGCCGCAGACCGAGGTGACCGCTCGCTCGCGCGTCTACCGCACGCCGCCGTGGGGCGTAACGGATCAACCGGATTTTCTCAACGCGGTGGTGGCGCTTGAAACGGCGCTGGAGCCGCACGATTTGCTGGATGCCTTGCTGGCCATCGAGCGCGCGGCAGGTCGCCAGCGCAACGGTGAGCGTTGGGGGCCGCGCACGCTCGATCTGGATCTGCTGCACGTCGCCGATCAGACCGTCAACGACGATCGCCTGACCTTGCCGCATCCGCATATCGCCGATCGCGCCTTTGTGCTGCTGCCGCTGCACGATGTAGCGCCCGACCTGGCGATTCCGGGCCAGGGCAGCGTGGCGAGCCTGCTGCGAAGCGTTGATACGCAAGGCTGCGAGCCATTGGCTTGAGACCCGGCTATCCCGCGCCGGATAATTGTTCACCGCAACATTGAAGGAATGCCCGTGTACGTGGAAAACGCCAGCGCTCCTGCCCGCAAGCCGGTCACCGTGCCGAGCCTGCATGCGATGAAGGCGGAAGGGCGCAAGATCGTGATGCTTACCGCGTACGACGCGAGCTTCGCCGCGCAATTGGAATTCGCCGGTGTCGACATCGCGCTGGTCGGCGATTCGCTCGGCATGGTGGTGCAGGGCCAGCGCAGCACGCTGCCGGTGACGCTCGACCAGATGGCCTATCACACCGGCATGGTGGCGCGCGGCTTGTCCGCCACGCTGCTGGTCACCGACATGCCGTTCATGGCCGATCGCAACGTCGACTACGCACTGGAAGCCGGCGCGCGCCTGGTCGGTGAGGCCGGTGCGGCGATGGTGAAGATCGAAGGCGCCGCGCCGCATATTCTTGAATCGATCCATGCATTGACCGAGCGCGCCATTCCCGTGTGCGCGCATCTCGGGCTTACGCCGCAGTCCGTGCACAAGTTCGGCGGTTACAAAGTGCAGGGCCGCGAGCACGACGCGGCGGAGCGCGTGCTCAGCGAGGCGCTGGCCGTGCAACAAGCCGGGGCCGACATCCTGGTGCTGGAAGGCGTGCCGACCGCGCTGGGCCAGCGCATCACCCAGGCGCTTCAGATACCTGTCATCGGCATCGGCGCTGGCCCGCATTGCGATGGCCAAGTGCTGGTGATTTACGACATGCTGGGCATTACGCCCGGCAAGCGGCCCAAGTTCAGCAAGGATTTTCTTGCTGGCCGCCACTCGGTGCAGGAAGCCATCGCCGCCTACGTCGCCGACGTGCGCAGCGGCGCGTTTCCCGCCGCCGAACACGGTTACAACTGAAGAAGACTCATTCATGCAAACGCTTCAAGACGCAGCAGGCCTGCGCGCCACCATTCGCGGCTGGCGCACCCAAGGCCACACGGTCGGCTTCGTGCCGACCATGGGCAACCTGCACGCGGGCCACCACTCGCTGGTGAAGCTGGCGCGCGCGCGTGCCGATCGCGTGGTGGCGAGCGTGTTCGTGAATCCCACGCAGTTCGGGCCGAACGAAGATTTCGAGCGCTATCCGCGCACGCTGGCGCAGGATCAGTCCGGCCTGGCCGAATCCGGCTGCGATCTGCTGTTCGCGCCGGACGTGGCGACTTTGTATCCGTTCGGCGCCGACAAGAGCGTGAGCCTGCACGTGCCTGAGCTCACCGATACCTTGGAAGGCGCGCATCGGCCCGGCCATTTCGATGGCGTGGCGACGGTGGTGTGCAAGCTGTTCAACCTGGTGCAGCCGGATATCGCGATCTTCGGCCAGAAGGATTTCCAGCAGCTCAAGGTGATCGAGCGCATGGTGCGCGACCTGTCGCTGCCGGTGAAGGTGATGAGCGGTCCCACTCAACGCGCGGATGACGGCCTGGCACTGAGCTCGCGCAACCAATACCTGTCGGACACCGACCGCACGACCGCGCCGTTGATCTATGAAACCCTGCAACAGATGCGCGACCTGATCGCCAAGGGCCACGCCCGCAAGGTGGTGGAGCAGGCGGCGGCGTCCAAGCTGGAACGTGCCGGCTTCGTGCCCGATTACGCCGCCATCCGACGCGCCGAAGACCTCGCCGAGCCGGTCGACGGCGAGCACGAGGGCCTGGTGGCGCTGATCGCCGCCCGGCTGGGCAGCACCCGGCTGATCGATAACCTGTTGTTTGACTGAGCCTTACGGAATCTTGCGGGACATTGAACCGCCCCGGTTTATCCCCACATACCGCTCACGTGCCGTTGCGGCCATGGCGGTGGCGGCTGGATAATTAGCGCAGTACGCAGGCAGTTCCTGCTGGAAAAAATCATGCACCTGAACATGCTCAAGGCGAAGATCCATCGTGCCACCGTGACCCACGCGGAGCTGCACTATGAAGGTTCGATCGCCATCGACGGCCTGCTGCTGGACGCGTCGGGTATTCGCGAATACGAACAGATCCATGCCTGGAACATCAACAACGGCAAGCGCTTCGTCACCTATGCGCTGCGCGCCGAAGAAGGCTCCGGCATCATTTCCGTGAACGGCAGCGCCGCGCACCGCGCCAAGCCCGGCGACCTGGTCATCATCGCGGCCTTCGTCCATCTCGACCAGGCGGAAGTGGAGCAATTCCAGCCGACCCTGGTGTACGTGGACAAAGACAACCGCATCAGCCACACCAATCGCTCGATTCCGAAGCAGATGGCTGCGGCCTGACGTAGGTTGGGGTTTGCGTCCCAACCTACGTGATCGCTAAGAAAAACCACATAGTCATTCCGGCGCAGGCCGGAATCCATGCTTCGTACTGGCGATGGATTCCGGCTTGCGCCGGAATGACGGTGAGGCGACAGGTCAGTTGTAGGTTGGGTTAGCGCAGCGTAACCCAACGATGCATCAACGTAAGGTTACATGTGTCGTGCGAGCGCCCAGGCGACGTGCTCGCGCACCATCTCTGACGGATGCGCCGCTCGTGCCAGCAACGCGGTACGCACCTCCTCTGACGTGGGCGCATTCCCCAGCGCCACGGCGATATTGCGCAACCAGCCTTCGTACCCGGCGCGGCGAATCGCCATGCCTTCGGTGCGCTTGAGAAATTCCTCTTCGCTCCACGCGAACAGCTCCACCAGCTTGGCGCCATCCAGGCTGTGCCGGGGCGCGAAATCGGGTTCGGTGGCGTCCTGCGCGAACTTGTTCCATGGGCAGATCAATTGGCAATCGTCGCAACCGAAGATGCGGTTGCCCATCGGCGCGCGCAGCTCTTCGGGAATCGAGCCTTTCAGTTCGATCGTGAGATAGGAAATGCAGCGGCGCGCATCCAGCCGATACGGCGCGACGATCGCTTGCGTCGGACAGGTGTCGATGCATTTCCTGCAGGTACCGCAATGCGCGCTGGCCGGTTGGTCGACCGGCAACGGCAAGTTGGTATACAGCTCGCCAAGGAAGAAATACGAGCCTGCCTGGCGATGGATCAGCACGGTGTGCTTGCCGATCCAGCCGAGTCCTGCGTTGCGCGCCAATGCTTTTTCCAGCACCGGCGCGGAATCGACATAGGCGCGATAACCAAAATCGCCCACGGCATCGCGAATGCGTTCGGCCAGTTTCTGCAGGCGGTTGCGCATCAGCTTGTGGTAGTCGCGCCCCAAGGCATAGCGCGCCACATAGCCGGCGTCGGCATCGCGCAGCACATCCCAGGCATGCTGGGTGCCGGGCGGCAGGTAATCCATGCGCACCGAAATCACGCGCTGCGTGCCGGGCTCGAGCTCATCCGGCCGGCTGCGCTTGGTGCC
>CBJMMB010000164.1:0-5693 GCA_966430775.1 uncultured Dyella sp.
GGCGAGTGGGAAGGCCTGCGCAGCGAATACCTGTTCGGCGAATGGATCGCGCCGGTCGCCGCGCCATCGCTGATCGAGCGCATGGCCGGCGCCGATCCGCTCGATCTTGCGCAGTGGCCGTTGATCGGCGATCCCAACCGCGCCAATCGCTGGATCGACTGGTTCGCGCATTACGGCGGCGAACCGCCGCAACGCTACGTGGCGCACGTGGATACGATCGATGCGCTACGCCAGGCGGCGCTGGAAGGCCTTGGCGTTGCGCTAGGCCGCATGGTCACCACCAAGTCGTGGATCGACGCCGGCCGGCTGGTGGTGCTGGGTGATCGCTACCTGCCCGTGCCGGAGGCGTATCACCTGGTCTATCCGCCACGCTCGGAAGACCATCGCGGCATGGTGACCTTCCGCGCGTGGTTGCACGAAGAGGCCGAGGCGTATTGCCGGCAGATGCCGCAGCCGCAGCGGGATGAGGCTGCGGCGTAGCGAGTCTCAGGCGCCGCCAAGCGCGGTCATTAACGTCATCGGCTGATCCGCTGAGGAGATGCTGCCTTCCGGAATGGCATCGGACGAGGCCTGCATCGGCTTGTTCCGCTGCCACGGTATCCATTCGTGCGGACCGGGGATGTAGGGTTCCCACTTGCCGTAGGTATCTCTGGACGTGCCTTGCGTGTGCAAGTTGAATTGCACGGGTACGCGTACATCCCAGTAGGGGTCCAGTACGTGCTTGCCGGTGGTGGGCAGGTTGTAGGTCCAGTGCTTGGCCGCATCCAGCGCCGCATCGCCAAGTACCGCGCGGAAATGGCGCATCTGTGCGTCGCGTCCGTAAACGCCCAGGTTCACCTGTTCCACCGCGACGTCCTGCACCTGGCCCTGGCGGTTGACGCGCATCAGCAGAAATACCGTGCCGTCCACCCGCGACTGGATCGCCTCTTGCGGATAGCGGGGTGGGTGGCGGTCCTTGTACGTCACATGATCGGTTGCGGTGGCGTCCGTATCGCCGAAGCTGGCGCTGCTGATGCGCAGCGTGTCATGTTGATCATCGATCGGCTTGGCGACAATCCGCAAATGCATCGTCGCGTGCTGGATGGCAGTCACATGTTCGGCTTCGGCGAATTGGAATTTCCAGCCGGGCACGCTGTTCTTGATGAGATCGACGACGGGAGCGGGGATTCTTTCGGGGCGATCCAGCGTGTAACTGTAGACACCGCCATCGGGCGCCACGTCGATGGTGCCTGTGACCAGCATGGTGGCTTCGGCGGTCTTGCGTATGTCAGGGGTGCCTGCCCATGCCATGCAGGCGGACAGTGTGCAAATCGCTGTTGCAATCCAAGCCTTCATGACCGTCTCCCTGTCAGGTGCGGCGAGTATAGCGGCCCGAATGGACGTCCACATGTGCACGCGTCAGCAGAGGGTTACTGCGCTCTACACTTATCGTAAACTGTTGATCGCCGACCATTATCGATTCGGCGACGACATCTCTTCTTTCGTGGCACCCATAAGGATTCGCTAATGCCAAGTACCGCCATCCTCGTCGACGGCGCTTTTTTTCTTGCCCGCTATCGCAAAGTGTGGGGCGATCGCGACGCCAATGATGCGCGCACCGTCGCCAAGACGCTGTTCGGCATGGCGCTGGAACATCTCAAGGCGCTGGATCGTCCGCGCGAGGCGCTTTACCGCATTTTCTTCTACGATTGCCCGCCGCTGGAAAAAGTGCTGATCAAGCCGATCAGTGGCGAGAGTGTCGATTACTCGCGCACCGGCGCCGCCGTCTTCCGCCGCGACCTGCACGATCAGCTGCGCCGCCAGCGCAAGATGGCGCTGCGGCTGGGAAGGCTTTCCGATCGCGGCGAATGGAAGCTGCGCCATCAGGCCTATCAGCAGCTGCGCGAGGAGTCGCTGTACTGGGACGAGCTGTCCGACGAGCACTTCGAGCCGGACATGCGCCAGACGCAGGTCGACATGAAGATCGGCATCGACATCGCCGCGCTGGCCTACAAGAAGCAGGTGGACCAGATCATCCTGGTGGCGGGCGATGCGGATTTCATTCCGGCCGCCAAGCTGGCCCGCTACGAGGGCATCGACTTCATCCTGGACCCGATGTGGCAGGGCATCGCGCCGGACCTGCACGAGCATATCGACGGCTTGCAGTCGGTCTGTCCGCGGCCCTTTTGAAGTCTGGTAGGTGGGGGCTGCCCAGCCCAACCGGCACGGCGGCACTTGCAGACGGTGCGCGATTCGTAAACTAATCGTAAAATGTCCACGCTCGCTGTACGGGGCTTGCGGCAGGCTTGTCGCCCATCTACGAGGAATCGTCATGAGATCCAGGTTCGTCTTCGGATTTTCCGTTGCCCTGTTGCTTGCGGCCGGCATGGCGCACGCGCAGCAGGCGTCGCAGGATCAGCCCGCAGGCGACCTGGTGCCGCCGACCAGCGCCAGCGATTTCACCGCCGGCCAGTTGGATGCCGTACTGGCCGGTTCCTGGCGTTCGGAGCACAACAAGGCGCGCGACGTCTATCGCCACCCCAAGGCCACGCTGCAATTCTTCGGCCTGCAGCCGGACAAGACGGTGATCGAGATCACTCCCGGCGGCGGCTGGTATACCGAAATCCTCGCGCCGCTGCTGCGCGACAACGGCCACTACATTGCCGCGGTATCCGGCGGCAACGGCGGTGAAGACAAGCAGGACGCCGACGCGCTGCGCGCCAAGTTCAAGGCCGATCCCAACCAGTACGACAAGGCTGCCATCGTCGTGTTCAACCCCAAGGCGCCGGTGTTCGGGCCGCCCGGCTCGGCCGACATGGTGCTGACCTTCCGCAACGTGCACAACTGGACCATGGCCGGCAACGCCGAAGCGATGTTCAAGGCGTTCTATGCCGTGCTCAAGACCGGCGGCACGCTGGGCGTGGTCGATCATCGCGCAGCGCCGGGCACCAGCCTGGACGCGGCCAAGAGCAGCGGCTATCTGCCCACCGATTACGTGATCAAGCTCGCCACCGACGCCGGCTTCAAGCTCGATGGCCAGAGCGAGATCAACGCCAATCCCAAGGACACCAAGAACTATCCGAAGGGTGTGTGGACGCTGCCGCCGACCTTGACGCTGGGCGACAAGGATCGCGACAAATACCTGGCCATCGGCGAATCCGATCGCATGACGTTGCGGTTCGTAAAAACCGGCGTCAACAAGGCGCCTGCGACGATGCCAGCGCCGACCAGCACGGTCCACCACTGATCCCACGAATCGTAGGCTGGGATGCCAATCCCAGCATTCCATGCATATAGCTGGGATGGGATTCCAGCCTGCGATTTCGAACACCATGCTTCTTGCGCTGAACAAGCCCTTCGGTGTGCTGTGCCAGTTCACCAGCAACGACGGGCGTCCCACGCTGGCCGACTACGTGCGGCAGAAAGATGTCTATCCTGCAGGCCGCCTGGATCACGATAGCGAAGGCCTGCTGTTGCTCACCGACGATGGCGCGTTGGCGCACCGCCTGACCGATCCGAAGCACAAGCAGCCAAAAACCTACCTGGTGCAGGTGGACGGTGCGATCACCGACGACGCCGTACAAGCGCTGAGCCGCGGCGTAAGCTTGAACGACGGACCGACCTTGCCGGCCATCGCCGAGCACGCGCAGGAACCCGCGTGGCTGTGGCCGCGCGATCCACCGGTGCGTTTTCGCAAGAGCATCCCCACCAGCTGGTTGTCGATCACGCTGCGCGAAGGACGCAATCGCCAGGTACGCCGCATGACCGCGGCGGTGGGTTTTCCAACGTTGCGATTGATCCGCGTGCGCATCGGCGATTACGCGCTGGATGGCCTGCAGCCCGGCGAGACGCGCGTATTGCGATAGGTTGGATGCAAACCCCAACCTACAAACCAAAAAACGCCTGCGCCGCCGCCGTGCTGTTCGCCGCCGTCACGTCCGCCGATTCACCACGGTCGCGCGCAATCTCCTCGCAGATGTGCTTCAGATACATCGGCTCATTGCGCCGATGGCTGGGTTGCGGCCGCACGCTGCGCGGCAGCAGGTAGGGCGCGTCGGTCTCGATCAGCAGGCGGTCGGCGGGAATCTCGCGCACGAATTCGCGCAGATGCGTGCCGCGCCGCTCGTCGCAGATCCAGCCGGTGATGCCGATGTGGCAATCCAGCGCCAGGTAGTCATGCAGCGCCTCGCGCGTGTCGGTGAAGCAATGCACGACCGCCGCCGGCACCTTGTCCCGATAGCGCTTGAGCAGGGCGAGAAAATCATGATGCGCATCGCGCTGATGCAGGAACAGCGGCTTGCCCACATCCGCGGCAATCTGCAGCTGGCGTTCGAACACCTGCAACTGCACCTCTCGCGGCGAGTAATTGCGGTTGTAGTCCAATCCTGTTTCGCCCACCGCGCGCACTTCTGCATGGCTTGCCAATTCGCGCAGATGCGTATCGGTTAAATCGTTGTAATCGACCGCATGATGCGGATGTACACCCGCCGTGGCGAACAGTTTGCCGGGATGGGCGCGGGCCAGCTCCAGGGCGTGATCGCTACCGCTATGTGACGCGCCCGTGACGACCATTTGAATCACCCCATGCGTCCAGGCGCGTTCCAGCACCGCATCGAAGTCGTGCCGAAACGATTCGTGGGTGAGATTGGCCCCGATGTCGACAAGCTGCATGGCAAAGCGAACCTTAGTAAAACGTCGATTGTCTCATTCGCATCCGGCCCGATCCATGCTGCATGCGCGTTACGCTTTCACGTGAACAGGTGATCACTACGCGATAGCGGCTACGATGCGAGGCTCGCCAGCCGCTTCGTGGATGTGTTACCAATGGGATTCGCCTCTTCGACGCGTAGGGACGCCGGGCGGGCGGGACTATCCGAAAGCAGTATGACCAACGGGGTGGAACCATGTCGGCAGCCTTGAAGCCGGCGTCCATAGGGACGATGCAAGCCACGGAAGACCACGAGGCGGCGGTGTGCGCGCTGCTCGTTGCACGTGGACGCCTGAAGGACAACGATCTGGCACGCGCCAAGCGCCTGCACGAAGAGGCGCCAGAGGGCACGCTCACGGCGCTGCTGGCCAGGCTGGGCCTGGTGTCCGAGCGCGATCTGGCCGAAGCCTGGTCCGAACGCCTGCACGCGCCGCTGCTGGCCGCGCGCGATGCGCCGGACATGCCGCCGGCCGATCTGGATGTATCCGTGCGCTTCCTCAAGCAGCAGCACGTGGTGCCGGTGCGCGTGGGGGATGACGACGTCGCCCTGGTCGTGGCCGATCCGGCCGATCCGTATCCCTTGCACGCGCTGCAACTGGCATCCGGCAAACCGGTGGCGATGTGCATCGGCCTGCGCTCGGAGATCGACGATCTGATCGAGCGCTACTACGGCCAAGGTCGTTCCGCGATGGGCACCATCGTGGAAAACCTCGACGGCAGCGGTGCCGAAGAAGAAGACGTGGAGCATCTGCGCGACCTGGCCTCCGAAGCGCCGGTGATCCGCCTGGTGAACCTGATCCTGCAGCGCGCGGTGGAACAGCGCGCTTCCGACGTGCACATCGAACCGTTCGAAAATCGCCTGAAGGTGCGCTACCGCATCGACGGCGTGCTGCACGAAGTGGAAGCGCCGCCATCCAGCTCCACCGCGGCGGTGATCAGCCGTGTGAAGATCATGGCCAAGCTCAACATCGCCGAGCGCCGCCTGCCGCAGGACGGCCGCATCCAG
>CBJMMB010000165.1:0-5669 GCA_966430775.1 uncultured Dyella sp.
GAAAGCACGGTGGTGGTCATCGCCGGCACGCCCAGGCCCATGCCACACGGCAGCAACGCGAAGGCCGGCAGCATCAGCAGATAGGCGCTGTGCGCATCCAGCGGCAAAAACAGCAGGAACCCCACCGCATCGATCAGCGCGCCCAGCACCATCGGCCAGCGCGCACCGATGCGCCCGACCAGCCATCCGCTCAACACGTTGATGCCGAAGAACGTCGCGGTCAGCGGCAGGTAGGCCAGGCCCGTGCGCAACGCGCTGTAGCCATGCACACGCTGCAGATAGAGGCTGAGCAGGAACACGATGCCGTAGTAAGTGAGATTGACGATCACGCCATACACCACCGCCACGCTGAAACCCGGCGCGCGGAAAAACTTCAAGGGCAGCATCGGCGCCGCACTGCGCGACTCCGTCCGCACGAACAACGGCGTGGCCACCAGCGTCACCGCCGCGCAGGCGAGCACCAGCGGATGCGTCCAGCCCAGCGGCTTGGCTTCGATCACCGCCATGGTCACGCCGGTCAAGGCGAGAATCGCCAACAGCTGACCGGGCGCATCGAAGCGGCCGTCGCGCGCCTTGCGCTCGGTTTCCGGCACGCGCCAGGTCAGCCATGCACCCACCACCGAGATCGGCAGATTGACGAAAAAAATGCTGCGCCAGCTGGTAAAGCTCATCAGCAAGCCGCCGAGAATCGGCCCTGCCGCAATCGAAATGGCGCCCGCGGCGGTCCACCATCCCACGGCGCGTGCGCGCACCGCATGTTCGTGTGCGGTGGCATGGTTGAGCAGCGCCAGCGAACACGGCAGCATCGCCGCCGCGCCGATTCCCTGCAACGCGCGCCCGCCGATCAGCATCGCCGCGTTCACCGAACATCCGCACAGCGCTGACGAAATCGCGAACAACGCCATGCCGCCCAGATAAACACGACGCGCACCCAGGCGATCGCCGAGATAGCCCATGCTCAGCAACAGCACCGCGAACGCCAGCGCATACGCATCCACCACCCACTGCAAACCCGCCACGCCCGCATGCAGTTCGGTGGCGATGCGCGGCAACGCCACGTTGACGATGGTGACATCCAGCTGCACCAGCGCGAAGCCAAAGCTGGCCGCAGTGGTCACCCGCGCGATGTTGCGTTGGAAGGCGTGCTGATCCATGTCGGGGGACTGCTGAAAAGCAGCACCTTATGCCATGACGGGGATGGATGTTTCGTGGAAGAGCGAAGCATTCGTACTTGTGCGTGAGATTCGTCGAACCTCAACATCGGCGAATACGTTCCCTCCCCTACGTGTAGTAGGGGAGGGTCAGGGTGGGGTGAAGCAACCTCGCGGCGCATTTCAACCATGCGGCAAGCTCGAACAACCCCACCCCAACCCTCCCCTGCATGCAGGGGAGGGAGCCATACCTCGCGTAGCTGCAACTACGGCGAGTTCACAAACGCCTTCCACGCATTGATCAGATTGCCCGCATTCACCGAACCAAGCCCATTGGCGAAACTCCAGCCGGGCCGGGCGGCATACGCCGCGGTGGTGCTGTTGTACTTGGTGGCGCTGGTGGAGGTGAGGCCCACCAGGGTCGGGCCATAGGCCTGCAGGAAGTTCTGGCTGGTGCCGTAGAAATAGCAATCCGGCGTCACCTGTCCGGACAATTGCACGCATTGCGTGGAATTGCCGCCGGTGGTGATGTTGTAGAACACACACTTGCTGGTGCCGGTGGCGCCATTGTTGGAATTGCAGCGTGCAAGCGACGCCGGCGCACCGCCGCTGGGTCCGCCGTATTCGCTCCTGGCCAGTTCATACAAGGTCGGCGCGGCGTTGCCTTGGTTCTTCGGCAGACCGGCGTTGAAAAGAGCCTGATCGATCAACGCCTGGATACCGGCGAACATCGGCGACGACAGCGACGTGCCGCCGACCAGCTCCACCGGCGAGGTGAAATTCGCCGTGCACGGATACGCACCGGTGCACAGGATCACCCACGAGTAACCGCCATACGAACCACCGAACAGCGAGACATCCGGCAAGTCGCGCGACTGGTCCTTGGCCGCGCCACGCACGATGCGTTGCCATGACGGCTTGGCATCGATGGACGACGGTCCGCCACTGCCGCTTTCGGAGGTGACGTAGTAGCCATACGGGTCATAGATCAGCGCGTTCTTGCAGAACTGCAGCGCCGACAGATGCACCAGCTTCTCCGCCGCCAGCGTATTGCCGCACGACTGGTTCCAGGTCAGTTCCGGCACGTACGACTTGGCCGAGCCGTACACCGCGTTGAAGCTGCTATTGAAGTACTTGCTGGTGGTCCCATCGAGCACGTCCGCGGTATCGGTGCCGCCGATCGCCGTATCGTTGGGCGAGGTGGCGAGCGAATTGGCATCCACGCCCACGCCATTGATGATGCCGCCGTTGAAACTCGGGTTGGAACCGGAATCGCCGCTGGATACGAATACCGAAATGCCTTCGACGTCCGCCTGCGCCCACATCGCATCGATCGCGGTCTTGCTGGCTGCATCGGTAAAGCCTTCGCCGTAGCCGTAGCTCGCGCTGATCACGTTGGGACGGCCGCTCGGGTCGCTGTTGTTGATCAGGTTGGAGGCCGCGGTGAACACGCCACCGAAGAAATTGCTGGTTCCGGTATCGCTGCAGGTCGCCACCCAGATATTGGCGCCCGGTGCGATCGCGGTGGCGTATTCGGAATCGAGCACCGTCTCGATGCTTTCGCCACTCGGCGTGGCGCCGCCCGGATCCGTGCAATTGCCGGTCGAAGGCGTCAACTGCGGCTGGAACTGGGTGAAGGTTCCGCCATAGCTGCCCAGGCCGAACTGGCTGACGAAATTGGGCCAGTCGGAAACGTCCATGTCCTGGTCTTCCACCACCGCGATGGTGATGCCCGCACCGGTAATGCCTTTGGGATACAGGCTGCCGACGTTGTAGATCGTCTGCATGTCATACGGCACCAAACCGCGCACGCCGCCGACGAAGTTCACCGCCAAGTGGCCTGGTGTGCCCGCGACGGAATTGGCCGGCTGCTTGATCTTGAAATGGCTCTTGCTGCGATCGAACTGCGCCACCTGCGGCGCCACGTGCAGCGGCTGCGGCCGGAAATCATTGAGTCCCGCCACGCCCACGATCACGTCACGCAATGCGGAAGGCACGCTGATGTCGCCGGCATTGGCGATATGCGTGGCGTGATTGATCACATAGCGGTTTTCCTGCGTGTGAAAGGCCTGGCGAACCTGGCCGGCGGTGCCGCTGAAATCGATCTGCAATTTGTTCGGTAACACGCCGTGTACGGTAAAGCCCTGCGAGATCAGCCACGCCTTCGCTGCGGCGATGTCGGCATCGGCCACGCCGAAATGCGCGCCGAATTCCCGCGGACTGAGCCACTGATGAAATCTGGGTGAAGCCGGATCGTGCTGCGCGGCGATCAATGCCTGCAGTGCCGCTACGCGCTGCGCACTCGGGCGCAGGATCAACTGCATATGGTTCATCGGCAGCGCGTCGTTCACGCGGCCGGCAGGTGTCGCCTGGGCCAGCGCGGCCACATGCGTACGGTTCAAGGTGGAGACCACACGGTTGTCCACGCTTTGCGTTACGCGTGGCGCTTCGGTGGTATCAAGGCCGGCAAGCGCCGGATTGGATGAAAAAGCCTGACTGATCGAAGGCAGCGTCGCAAAGGCGACCGCGATCGAAAACGCCATCATCACATGCTCGGTTTTCACGTCTTTTCTCCCTAGGTCTGGATGAAAAAAGCGAGTCCCCCTGTGATGAATCGGGCAACTTGTGCATTCGTCGTCGCTACCTCTCTCATGAAGGTGCACGAAAAGTCAGCGGACCGCGGCGTGGGCCCGACGCAGCCACGCTGGCTGCGATCGCGTTGACTTGCCTGGGATGGTGTTGCGCCCTCGTCTGCAATCCCCAGCAGACATCGGGGCGTCTGATCGTGCGCTTGCGCGCAAGCGCCGTCCAGTGCCTTGCAGAAAATAAGTTGTTACACGAGGTTTACATCAATCCACGCCGCGCAGCCGCGCCACCATGCCCACCGATGCGATCAACGCGCGCGAAAGCAAGCGCATGTCCGCGGGCATGTAACGCCGCCGCACATCCAGCAGCAAGGCGATGCGCGGCTCGTCGCTGTGGTTCCACACTTCATGCGGATAGGTGTCGTCCCACAGCAGGTGCTCGCCGTTGCCGATGCGATAGTCGCGATCGTTGAGCGCGAGCACGGCGGCCGGCTGTCCTTGTGCATCCACCGGCACCGACAGCCCCAGCTGAAACCGCAAGATGCCGCGAAACGGCCCGCGATGCCGCGGAATATGCTTGCGCGGCGCCAGGAACGACAACGTGGCCGAAAGGACATCCGGCGATGCGGCAATAAGTTGCGCCAATCTTGGGCATGCCGCGAGGTTCTTCTCGACATTCGTGCCGTACACCTTCAGCACGAACACACGCCAATCCTTGCCGTCGTTGGCGGAGATGGGCATCTGCGCCGGCATGATCTCGTGAAAGCGCGGCACCGCATGCAGATGCGTGGCGATCGCCTGCGCTTCCGCGCGCAGCGCCGGCCACGCGTCGGCGAACGTGCTGGCGTCGGGAAAATAACGGGCGGCATCCAGCACCGGCGGCGTGTCGATGCGCGCATCGTAAAGCCGGCGCACTACGTTGGCTGACAGGTCGTACAGCAGGCTCATGCGGCTATGCCTTGTCGCAATGCGTTCGGTGGCGTCCATGGCCGGTGATGGTCTCGACGCGACGTATGCTCCGGTGTCCCACGGCGGCGCCGCGTGAAGATCGTTATCACAGGGCCGTTATCACGGGAACGGCCAACACCCACGGCTGTTGACGTGGGCGGCCTATAAGCGCGCCGCGGGCCGGTGGTATCGTGGCGCGCTGCTGCGCCAACGTCGTTCGGGGGTCGCCTTTGCGTCGCGCTGTGCTTGCATCGATCAAGTCTTCCCGACTGGGACGTGCATGGCTGGAAGCCGTCGCGACCATGCTCGCGACGATCGCCACCCTGCTGTGCGTGCTGGCGATCAGCCGCGAACCCGGTCCGGCCATCCTGGCGGTGGTGCTGTGCCTGTCGCTGTCGCGCAGCCAACTGGATCGCAATCGCCGCGGCCGCATCGAAGCCGTTCTGGTGCTGCCGGCCGTCGGCCTTGCGGCGGCGGGCGCAGGCATGCTGCTGCATCGCTTTCCGATCGTGGGCGCGCTGGTGTTCACCAGCGGCATGTTCGTGTCGATCTGGCTGCGACGGTTCGGGCCGATGGCGCGGCGCATCGGCTCCTTGATCGCGTTGCCGTTCGTCACGCTGCTGATGGTGCCGTACATACCGCCGAAACACCCCGGCTCACTGCCGGCGTGGCTGTTGCCGATCGTGATCGGATGGCTGGCCTTGTTTTGGGTCTACCTGGTGCATGCGCTGGCGCAGGCGTTTCGATTGCTGCCGCCGGTCAGTCATGCCGCCGTGTTCGCCGCGCCCGCGCCGGAAAGCACGTTGCGCCCGATCGCCTCCACGCGCATGGCGATCCAGATGGCGCTGGCATTGGCGGTGTCGTTCGCCGTGGGCTATATCGCGTTTCCGCGGCACTGGGGATGGATCGTGTTGACCGCCTTCATCGTCAACAGCGGCAATCGCGGGCGGCTGGACGTGGCGCACAAGAGCGTGCTGCGCGTGCT